>NZ_JAPEPB010000004.1 GCF_026340565.1 Kitasatospora sp. NBC_01287 | reverse complement strand
CGGTTCAGCTCGTGATTGGCGTTGCTGTCTCCGGCCGTTGACACGAACTTGGAATACATGGCCTTGACGTAATCCAGCGTCACCGAGTCGCCGGTTGTGATGGCCCGGATTCGCTCATCGGTCAGGACATCGGCGAACTTCCGGAGAATGCTGGTCGATTCTCCGGCCGTCCAGGATTCCAGGATGGTCGGAGCCGTGCACAGGTTGCCGTACCGGTCGCTGGCCGCGTCGAACACCGCGTCCAGGGTGGAGCGGCTGACCCACACGGGCCCGGTCGCCTCTCGGCCGTCCCCCAAGGGGTTCGGCAGGTTCGCGTGAGTCCACGGGATCGGCTCAATGAGGTAGATCCCGGAGCGGCGCCGGTCGAACATCGCCGGGTTGCGCCCCTCCTCCCGGTCATTCCGGAGAGACCCGATCGGCAAGTGCGCCGACTTGATAGCGGACAGGTAAGCGCCGTTCACGTCGAGCGCGCTCACCTCGATTCCGTCCGCGATATCCGGATTGACGAACTTCGGGCGCGCCTCCCAAATGTCGTCAGCGCGCTTGCGTCCCTTTCGGATCAGCGGCTCCGGCATTTTCGGGAATGACGTGTGGTCATAACGGGCGCTCGCTCGGCATGAGTCGAGTAGCGCCATGGCGTCGGGGATGGCCGTTTTGATCAGTGCGGCGGTCGCTGCTTCGACGTCGCCACCGTGGGCGGCCAGCGCTTCGGTGACGCGGCCGGAGATGGAGAACGCCACGCCTTCGCCGGGCGCCTTCCGGGCGGCCCGCTGCTGCGCCACCGGGGCCGCATCGGCGGCCGGAGCGGGCGCCGGGGACGCGGGTGCGGCGGGACGGGCGGCCGGGACCGGCGCGGCCGTCTGGCGCTCTTCCTCGGCCATCGCGGCGCCGAGCGTGCCCGGTCCCCAACCGTTGGTCGGGTCCGGCTCCGGGGGCGCCTCACAGGTGGCGTGCAGCCCGTCCCCGAACATGTCGGCGACCATGGGCCCACCGCACCCGCGGCAGATCAGCGCCCCACTGTCGTCATGCTGGCCGCCCGTCGGTCCGTCGGTCCGGGGCGCGTCGCCGGGGCCGTCTGACGGGCCGTTCGGCGGTTCCTCGGTGCCGTCCGGCTCCACGTCGTCGGCCAGCATCACGCAGTACCCGGCGTGAGTCTTCCCGGCCACCTTGACGCGGTTCTGGAGCTTCTTCTGTCGGCGCATCGACTCGGAGATGACCAACAGGCCGCGCTGGTTGAGCCCGCGGACCGCGATCGTCTCGTCAATGCCGTCGTCCTCGCACAGCTTGCGGGCGGTCTTGCCCGACAGCATGACGACGCTGTGCCGGTCGGCATCGTCCAGGATGATGCCGTAGATCCCGGTGCGGTCCATGCCGATCGGCGGCCCCCCGGCGCCGACGTTCTGCCAGTTCTGAGAGGCCCCGGTCATCTCCTCGTACAGCTTGCGGGTGGGCCACTTTGCGGGCTGCTCGCGCATGTTGGTGCGGATCGAGTCGAGCAGCACGTCTGCCGCGTCCCGCACGCCTTCGGAGTCCACCGAGGACAGGTGAGCGCGGGCCGCCTTGAGCGCGGCGGCGGCCAGCTGACCATCGGTGCCGAACAGCTTGTCCAGCAGCGCGGCCCCGGCGATCCCGCCGGCCAAGTGCTGGCCGATGGTGCGGGCGACACCACCCGCGGGCAGCGGGAGGGACTGTTCGGCGGCCCGGACCATCGGGCGGACCTCGGTCACCGCAACGCCGCGGATCCAGCGCAGCGGCCACCCGTAGAACCGGTCAACGGCTCCGGCGCCTTCGTCGTCGTCCTGGCCCGTGAAGTACTCCGCGCACTTGGCGCCCTGCTCGGTGTTCGGCGGGCCGACGATCGGGGTTGCGATCTCCACGACGCGGGCGTGCACACCCGGGTTGGCTACCTGCCCGATGATCGAGTTGTTGCCGGTGGAGAACGCGGTGCCGTCCCACGGCGGGGACGTCTCGGCTTCCTTGGTGTAGCGGGTGGCGGTGGTGCGCTGGCCGCGCTGCGCGATGGTGAACACCACTTCTTCGAGCTGCACCGGAGTGAATCCGGCGCCCCCCAACTCATCGTTGAACGGCGGGAGCACGCCGAGCGCGGCCAGCCCGTAGGACAGGCCGGGGATCGAGCGGGACCACTTGCGCACGATCACGCGGGGGTTGCCGAACAGCGCGGCAGCCGCGTAGGTCGCGGTGGTCTTGCCCTGTCGGGCGTCGCCGCACAGGTGGCAGGTGAACGGCTGACGGCGCATCGGGCCGACGTACGGGGAGAACGCCGCGATGCCGAGCGCAAGGGCCATCTTCGGGTGCTCGGCAGCCTGTTGGGCCATCTCCTTCCACCCGGCGCGGGCGTCGTCCTCGGTGCAGTCGGCCACGGTGCCGTAGCCCTCGGGGAGCACGTCCGCCGGAGGCACGGCCAACAGGCCGGCACCGTCGAAGCCGGGCGTGGTGTCGTGGATGACGCCCTTGCGGTACCCCTCCACGATGACGGCCGTTGCCAGACAGTCCAGGATCTTCTTATCCACCGGCAGCGCGGCGCCGAGATCAGCGCCCCACTCACCGCGCGGCAGATCCTGGCGACCGACCCGGACCACCGGGCCCTTCCCCTCCGGGTCAAGGCACAGGCGGAACTCCTCCCGCTTGCCCCGCGCCATGCGACGGTGAACGACCTCCAAGACGTACGGGAATTCGCAGATCTTCGCGTCGTTGCGGTAGATCCCCCGACCGTGCGTCAGGCGGGCCGTCCACGACCCGCCGTTGGTCGTGGGGATCGGGAACTCATCCGGCTTCGCCGCGCCGCCACCGCGGCCACCGCCCCCGCCGTGCCGGCCGCCACCCTCACCACCGTGACGCGGGAAGGGAACCACGGTGCCGCCGGCCGACTCCTCCGGCTCCGTCTCGGCATCGTCCGCCGGGGCGTCGGTCGGGGCAACCGCCGGTCGCAGCGCGGCCAACTCGGCGGCCGGGTCGAACTCCTCCAGGGCGTCCGCCCCGTGGCCGGCCGCCAAGTGGTCGGACAGGTCCGCCTTCGTCTCGACCACCAGACCACGGACCACGCGCACCGACGCGGCCACCCCGTCCAGCGCGTCCCGGACCTTCGCGGCGTGTCGGTAGCCGCTGGCGTCGCGGTCGGCCACGATGACCACGTGAGCGCCGGTCAGAGCTTGGGTGTGCTCCGGCAGCCACTTCTCTGCCCCGGTCGGGTTGGTCGTGGTCACCATGCCGGCAGCGGCGCCGTTGTCGGCGTCCTTCTCGCCTTCGACCACGTACACCGGCAGGCCGTAGGAAACGGCGGCCAAGACGTCCGGCAGCCGGTACAGCGGGCGCTCCGTCGGCGCCTTGTACTCCCGGCGCCCGGACGCACCCGGCCGCGCCTGAGCGAACAGCTTCTCGCCGCACCCCTCGCACCGCTTGCGGATCACCCACCCGGTCACCGTGCCGTCAGCGTCGCTGTAGGTGTACTCCGCGACCTTGCGCCACTCGTGCGCGCACTCCGCCCCGGCCGCCTTCGGCTTCGCCGGGCGCGTGCTGGCGGCCGGGCGGGCGGACCGCTTGCGCGCGGCGGTCGTGCTACCGGCCCGGGGGGTGCCGGCAGCACGCGGTGCGTCGTACAGGTCGGCCATCGCCAGACCGAGCGAGTCGGCTACCTGCTCCGTGGTGCAGCCGCGCTGGCAGCACACCAGCACCCGGCCGGGCGACGGTCGCCAGTCAACCGAGAGGGACGGGCGACGGTCCTCATGCGACGGGCACCGGGCGTCCAGGTGGTCACCGCGCTGACGCGGGTTGCAGCCGTGGCCAGTCAGCGCATCGGCAATTCGTGCGAAAGCGGCACGCGAATCCTCGCGTGCCGAGTTGATATTTCCGCCACTTTCGGCGGGCGCGCTGTGTGTTGCTGGCGCTGTTTGGAACGGAATTACCTCGTTCCGTGGTGCTGCCACGTTGGAAAGCCTCTCCGCCGCGCGCATGCACCCCGACACATCAGTGCCTTACAGTGGGGGCGAGCGAACGCGGCATGTTGCAGGGGTCCGGAAAACCACCAACTCCGCGTATGAAGGCCCTAGGCCCGGTGCTGGTAACACCGGATCACCTAGGGTCTTCCTCGTTTTCCTACGTCTTCACTGCCGTTCTCCTGTATGTCTGGCGCTGATGCGCCGCTGTGCGTCCGGCGCTGATGCGCCGTTGGGCGTGAGTGCCCGAGGTACGAGAGAGGGAGTCGGCATCGCCCCGCCCGATGGCGCTTGACGCACCATCCGACTCGCGCGACACGCCAACCCCCTCTCTCGTGATCGTAGCGTCAGCGCTGGTGAATACAACCGACCTTGACGCGGGTGGTTCCGGGCCGCCGCTTGGCCGGCCATCCTCGGCCGCCCTCACCGGGGGTGAAGGCGACGGGGGTCGGCCCGGTCACGCGGCGTCCGGCGACCACGTGTAGGCCAACTTCCACAGGTGGCACGGCATCACGTGCGTGGTCACCTCGGTGACGGTGCCGTCCTCGGAGTACGCCGTGTGGGTCAGCTCGTAGACGCGGTGGTCCTCGGTGAGCTTGAGGAAGGCGGCTTCCTCGGCCGTCGGCGGCCGGACGTCGATGGCTTCGGTGATGCGGTCCTGCTTGTGCCCGGCGTCGGCCAAGCGGCTGATCATGCCGCCGGAGCCGGTGTCCTCCCCGGTGACACCGGATGCCGCGGCCACGGCCTTCGGGATTTCGGTCACGGCGATCTGCACGGGAACGTCGTCCGCCCACATGTGGCGGGCACGGAGGGTGGCGGAATCGGTCTCGGTGACCGTGGTCTCCCAGCGCGGCTCGTGGCCGCGGTCGCGCACCTCCACGTCGAAGGCGCCCCGGCCGCGCTCACGGTAGGCGGCTTCGTAGCGCTCAGGGACAGCGCGGGTGATCTTCAAGGGGATGCGGCTCACGGCGGTTCCTTGCTTCGTTCGGGTGACGAGTCCTTCAAGGGCCAGGACTCCCATGGCCTTTTCGACGGTGCCCCGGCCGGTCTCCAGCTCAGTGGCCAGGTCGGCATCCTTCGGGAGCGTGCCGCCGGGCGAGTAGTCGCCCCTCCTGATCCGCTCCCGGATCTCGTCGGCAACGCGCCGGTACTCCGGGCGCTTCGGTGTGTCAGTCATGGCAAGAAGGTTACTGCCATGGCATCAACGACGCAATCCATTGGAACACTTGACGATCCGTTGGATTGGCGCGACTCTGGATACGCAACAGCCCCGGCGGAGTCTCTTACCTCACCGCCGGGGCCTGGCTTCGCCCCCGAAGGGATCAGCCATGCCCAACGCTACCGTCCAGGACCGGCTTGCCGAGATCGGACGTATCGAGCCGAGCGGCACCACCGGCTTCAACCTGGTTCACCCGATCACCCTCGCGCAGCTGCGTCAGCTCGTGTCCGCGGAGTGGGTCAGCGCCGTCACTACCACGCAGCGCGGCGGCATCACGCGCTTCCGCTTCGTCGCCGCTGTGAGCGGCCAGCAGTTCACCGTCACCGGCCGACTGAGCGAGGGTCAGCAGCCCGGCAGCTTGAAGCTGTCGCCGCGCTGGGACGAGCCGGCCCTGTTCGACAACTCGGCCGCCACCGGCCGCAACCAGGGAGGGAACAACCGATGACCATGACCACGCCCAACAGCAGCGGCTCCGGCAACCCCTACAAGACCAAGCACGGCTTCGGTTCCGGCGCCGCGTTCGCCCCCTCGTTCGGGGTCAACGTCAACGTCACCAGCAAGCAGCCCAGCGGCTCGGCCGGTGCGGCGGCCAACCCGGGCGTCGGCATGGCCCGTAGCGGTCAGCTCGCGCTGCCGGAGCCCGCGTTCTACTCCACCGCCGACGTGCGGACGTACTGCGAGGGTGTGCGGGCGTTCGGCGCGTACGCCGCGATCGAGATCGAGGTTGCGGCCGAGATCTTGAAGGCCGCTCTGGAGCAGGCGAAGGGCGTGCCCGGGGACAACATCTTCCAGTCGAAGATGCGGGCGCGGGCGGTCGCGAAGAAGCTCTCGAAGGCCGCGGACGCGTTCACCGACGCGGCGAAGGACGCCGCCGCCGCGTGGGCCGCGTTCCAGCGCGAGTACGCCCAGATGGGCGCCGCCCGCCCGCCCGTCCAGCGTCGTCCGTTCCAGTTCTGAGAGGGGGTCAGCGATGAGCGAGAAGCAGCACAACGCCGAGCAGCAGCACGAGCAGCAGTTGGCGGGCGGGTCCACGGGTAAGCAGCTGGGCGGGTGGCTGGTGCACCGGGCCAAGCCGTACACCCCGCCGTGGATCGTCACGGCCGGGGTCGGGGTGGCCGGCGCCGCGGGTTCGCTGCGGTGGGAGCACTCCGCGGGGGCGGGGGTCGGTCTGACCCTGTCCAGCGTGGCGCTGACCGCGGCTACCTGGTGGGCGGCCAAGAAGACCGGGCCGGAGCGCCGGTTGCACTCGGCCATCACGGTGGCCGCCGCGTCGGCGTGGATCACGGGTGCGTCGCTGGCGGGTCCGGCGTCCGGGATGCTGCCGGATGCCTTCCTGATGGGCGGTCCGGTCGTGGCGATCAGTTGGAACGTGCGTCAGGTGATGCGCCGCAACCCGGACGCGATCCAGGCCGCGGCCGATGGCGACGGGTCGCTGTTCGAGAAGGTGAAGCTGGCCGGGGCTCGCATCCGCAAGACCGAGGTGGAGCCGAACCGGGTCACGGCGGGTCTGGTGCTGCCCGCGGGCGAGATGACCAACGACGACGTGTCACGGGTGCTGCCGAACCTCGCGTCTGCGCTGGACGTCGCGCCCACGGCGGTGCGGTACCTGCCGGACCCGGAGTCGGCCCGGCGCGGCGAACTGGTCGTCGTGCCCCGGGACATGCTTGCTGAGGTGGTCGAGTGGGAGATGCCCACCGGCGTGGGCGGGTCGATCGCCGACGCGCTGGTGATCGGCCGGTACGACGACGGATCGCCGCTGGTGCTGTGGCTGCCGGGTGACCCGGAGATCGGCCGCAACTCGACGCACCTTCTGATCTGTGGCATGACCGGCTCCGGCAAGGGTGACGGGGCACTGAACGTGCTGACGGAGATCCTGGGCCGTCGGGACGTGATCGTGTGGCTGTCGGACCCGAAGTCGTTCCAGGACTTCCGCCCGCTGCTGCCCGCCTTCGACTGGGCGGTGGAGGGGGGCGCCCCGACCGAGACCATGGTGACCGCACTCCAGGCGGTCATCCCCGCCCGGACCCGGTGGCTCGGCGCCCACGGCTACCGCCAGTGGGTGCCCGCGGCGGCCGAGCAGCAGACCAACCCGGGGCACTCGTGCCAGCAGGGCCAGGCGTGCGGCTGCCCCGGGATGCCGTACCTGGTCAGCTGGTTCGAAGAGGCCGCCGCTTCCATCCGGTTCATGGGGGACGACGGGTTCACCGAGGCCGCCCAGCTCGCCCGCGCGGCCGGTATCGCCGTCGTGATCAGTCTCCAGAGGCCGAGCCACGACCAGCTGTCCACCACCACCCGCGCGTCGCTGCCGTCCGCCCTGGTCTTCGGCGTGAACGACGCCCGGGACGAAGGCATGGCGCTGCCCGCACCCGTCCTGGACGCCGGGGCCAGCCCGAGCGCGTGGGGCAACCGTCGCCCCGGGTACTGCTACCTGGTCTCCCCGGGCGTGGAGGAACAGCGGTACAGCTCCCCCGGCCGCACGTTCCGCTTCACCGGCAACGCCGCGCGGGTCATGGAGCAGTTGGCCGTGTGGTCGGTGCGCAACGGCGCGAAGGCGGACCCGATCACCGCCGGGGCCGCCGCCGCGGCGGTCGGCAAGGCGTACACCGAGCGTGCCGGCAGCGGACCGGCCGACCAGACCCCCGAGGACGACACCAGCGTGTACGAGACCCCCGAAGACGCCACGCCGACGGACCGCGTGGACCCGGAAGACGTGGAGATCGACCCCACCGCGGAGCTGTCCGGCGTGCCGGACGCGCTGGCTGGTCTCACCTTCGGCCCGGAGTCCACCGCGGCGGACCTCACGCCGGAGGAGGCGCGCGCCGCGATGGTCGCGATCGTGGACGACTTCGAGCAGCGCGGGGTGATGGTGATCGGCCCGAAGGACGTGATGGAGTTCGCCGCTCAGTTCGGCCGCAAGCGCCCGTGGGTGTCCGGTGAGTTCCGGCGCCTGATCGAGGACGGGCGACTCAAGCCGACCAGCCAGGGCGGCCGGTACCGGATCGTGCCGTCCCCGGCGCTGGTCTGACGCTCCCTGACGCCCCTGACGCGTCACGGGGCGCTGACACCCAAACCCTTAGGCGAACGGGGGTGTCAGTGGCCGCTGACAGGCCCTGACACCCCCGCGCTGACGCCCCTGACACCCCCCGAAGGAAGGACCGGCCGCCATGTGGCAGAGCATCATCACCATCGTCGGGACGCTCGCCGGAGCCGTCACCGCCGGCCTGATCCAGCAGCGCGCCACCCGCTCCGAGCGGGCCGACGCCCGGTCCGAGACGCGCCGCGCCGAGCGCGTCCAGGCGGTCACCGCGCTGTTGGTCACGCTCGCCGACCACCGCCGCACGATGGTGCTGCGGGAGGAGATCCGCCTCACCCGGGGCGCCGACGCCGACGCCTATGCCGCGGCCCGCACCGCCAGCCACGAAACCCGGGCCGCGATCACCGCCCCGCACGTGACCCTCTCAATCCTGGTCCCCGAGTTGGCCGCCGCCGCGCAGGCCGCGGTGAGCGCCGCGTACGCGATCCGGGGCGCCGAGCACGCCGGGCACCTTGAGATGACCCGCGCCAACGCGGTCGGGGCCGCCGACAAGTTGGTCGCCGCCGCCGCCCGCACCGCCGCCTGATCCCCCGCCAGCTTCCCCGCCAGCAGACCCCGGAGGTACCCGAGATGAACCGCCCGCAGATCACCGACGCCGACCTGTTGTCCGCCCTGGTGCCCGACTCCCCGGCCGGTCTGGCGGGCGCCGAGACCACCCCGGCCGCCCCGGCTCCGACCGTCCTGCAGAACGCCCCGACCGGCCCGCTGACCGTCGCCTACCACCCCGGTCCGGACGGCACGCTGGTGCCCGTCTACGTGCCCGTTCCGATGCCCGCGGCTGCCCCGGCCGTGCGGACCGACTCCGGGCCGCTGGTGCCCCGTTGGGCGGTCGGCACGGCGGTGGTGTCGGTCGGTGTCGGCGCGGGCGGGTGGATGCTCGCCGGGGCGCTCAACCTGATGGGAACCGCCGTCACCGCGCTGGCCGCGGGCGCGACGGCCGGCCTGCCGCTGCTGGTGGTCGCCGGGGTCGCGGTCGCCGCGCTCGCCGGGCGCCGCTCGAACGGGGGCGGGCAGGGAACCCAGATCGTCCAGACCATCACCCAGACCATCACCCAGAGCGTGCGCATCGGTGAGTGACGGCCCGTCCGCAACCACTGGTGCCAGACTGACCCCCGAACAGCAATGGGGCCGCCCGGATGACACCCGGAGCGGCCCCGTGACCACGGATCGGAGAACTCCCCGTGAACCACACCACGCAGTATGACCGACCGCTGACCAAGATTCACCGTGTGCTGCTGGTCAGCGCCGCCGTGCCGATGGTGGTGTTCGGCGCGCTCGGCGGCGTCGGCACCTTCTCGAACATGACCCGCGCCTTCAAGTCGTCCGGCACCGCGCTGGGCGTGATCGCCGCTGGTGAAGGCGCGACCGCCGTTCTGGCCGTCCTCACGCTGGTGCTCACCGCGTTCAGCCAGTCCACCCCCGCCATGGTCCGTACCGGCCTGTGGGCCATGCCGCTGGCCGCGTCCGTGGTCGGGGCGCTCACCGCGCCGACGTGGTCGCTGACCGCCGTTCAGGCGCTCACCCCGATGGGCATGTGCGTCTCGGCCGAAGGGCTGGCGCTGATGGTCCGCCGGACCATGGTCTACCGGACCGGGATCGACCCCGAGCAGCAGCGCCGCACCGCCGACACCACCCGGCGCCTTGCCTACCTTCGGGCGGTCGCCGCGAAGCACCCCGACGAGAACAGGCGCCGCAAGGCCGAACTGGAGGCGTGGAAGGTCGCCGGGCAGGCGGGCGCCGGGGACCTGGTGCTCGGCGGGGAACTGGTGGACGTCCAGCGCGAGCGGCTGACGATCGCTGCCGATGACGCCCTGTCGAGCATGTTCACCATCGTGGCCGCCGTGCCTGCTGCGGTGGCCGCCGCACAGGTCGGGGCCGGTGGAGCTCCCGGAGCCGGGGCGCTGCCGCAGCAGCCCCCGGCGGGTTCGACTCTGGCCGATGTCTGCGCGGTGGCCGGCATCACGGAGCCGGTCCCCGGCGACCCGATGACGGCCGATCAGGTGGCCGCGGTGCTGCGCTGGCTGCGCTACTCGACCAACCCGCCGATGTCCGGCCGGGGCGCCATCACCGCGTTCCGTAACGACGGGTACAAGGCCACCGACGCCGAACTGTGGGCAGCGTGGCGGGTCGTCACCGGGCCGTCCGCGCCCTGACCACCAGCCCAGCCGAAGCCCTCTCCGCCCGCCGCGGAGGGGGCTTTCCCGTGCCCGCCGCAGCGCTTCCGCAGCAGCGTCCGCAGCAGTGCTGCGACAGCCGCAGCACTGGTCAGAGCCCACGGAAGGCACTGCACGCCGTACCGCGCGTGGGCCGGTCGCAGCAGTCCGCAGCACCGGGCGCTGCGGCCGAAGCACCCGGTGCTGCGGACAACGGGTCGCACGGGATGCAGTGCCTTCCGTGCCGCAGCACCCGAAGCAGTTGGCGCCGCGGAGTGCTGCGGGATGCACGGGATGCAGTGCCTTCCGTGGCCGATACTGGCCGAGTGACACAGCATCAGCGACGCCCCCTCGGCACCGGCCCGGCCACACCCGACAGTCCCTTGCAGCCTGCCCCCACGGCGAGACTGGGCACCGCCGCCGAGCGGGCGCCCGCGCTCCCCAACTCCGCGGGCGCCGAGCAGCTGAACGCCCCGCGCGGTCGGCGCCCGCTCTTCCTGCCCGACGAGACTCCCGCACTCGACTGACCCCCACCGACCAGGCTCCGCAGCCTTACCCTGGCCCCATGAGCGATGACGACGACTGGGCCGAGTACGACGATCCCGACGGGGACACGCCGCTCCCCAGATGCTCGGAGTGCGGGCGGAACTGGGGCCACGCCCCCGGGTGCGACGTGGCCCGCCTGGAAGCGAGCGACTGGCCGCTATGACCCGGCCCGACTCCGCGGCCCCCCTGCCCGCCGGCAGGGGGGCCGTTCCCATCCCCCGGCGCCCGCGCACGGCCTGACACCCTGTCGCGCCCCCTGTCGCGCCCGGATGCTGTCGCGCCCTGTGACCTGTGCGGTTACCCCGCAACCCCCGCCCCGGAGCCCATCGCGACAGCCCATCGCGACAGGCGATACGTCCGGCTACAACACCAGCGCCCCGACCGATACCCGCAGGGAAGTTCCCCGCGGCTACACCGCTCTGACCAGCGATAGACGCGGGGAACGGGGGCCGGTAGCCGCGCGGAAGTGCGAAACGCGCACGGCATGCACCGGTGTCCCGACCAGCGTTTTCGAGCACACAGCGCCGGACACACACCAGCATTTCCGCGTTTCCCCTGGTGCAGTGATCCACATTCGTGGTAGCACGGAACTAACACCAATCAGCGCCAGCAACACACAGAAAGAAGAGAGGCGACGTGCGGACAAACCCCGTTCAAGTCGAATGCCGCACGTGCGGTAAGACGTACCGAACCACCGTCAGGGGCGGAAACACCCGCTGCCCGCACTGCCGCACCTCCCGGTACGTGAGGCTAGATCAGGAGTGGGAAGGGTCGCGCGAGACGCTGCCCGCTGCCGCTGAGCGCGAGGACGAGCAGCGCGCCCGCGGCCCGGTCTGGTGCAGCTGCTCGGAGTGCGGCCACGACTGGCAATCCCGGGCGAAGGATCACGCCGTGCTGCGCTGCCCCGAGTGCCGGCACTCGGTACGGGTGCCGCGCCGCCGATGGGAGAACAGCCAGACAGAACCCCGGGCGCTCCGCCCGCTCCCGCCGCCGCCGAAGGTGCCGAAGCCTGCCCGCCCGGGTCGCCGCACCGCACCGACCGAATGGGACTACGAGCCGGACCCGGAACCGATCGAGGCCGGAGTCAGCATGGCCGAGATGATCGTTCAGCTGGCCACGTCGTTCTTCGGCGGCAAGGTGCCCAACCTGCCGAGCACCCCGAAGCCGAAGCCGACCCGCACGGCGAAGGCCACCCCGCCCGCCCGGCAACCAGCGCGCCGACCGCCGACACCCCCGCAGCAGCCACCCACCCGGCGCCCGCCGATCGGCCACCCGGTCCCGACCGCATGGCCCAACCGCCAGCCCCCGCCGGAGCCGACCCGCCGACCCACCGAACAGAAGCGGCTCGGCGACTCCGCCGACGTGCTGCGCAGCATCGGGTTGCAGCTCTACCCCACCCCGGCGCCCGCCGGGCAGTGCGAGCTGTACGACGGGTGGCGCGGCGTCGCGTGCACGCTCGCGGCCACGAACCGGGTCATCGCCGAGACGCCCCTACTGCCCCGACTCGACGTCCGAGCCTGTGACACCCACTGGCCGGCCGTCGCCCAGCGCACCCGGGCGGCCGGTCTGGTCGTGCAGGTGATCCACCGCTGACCGCCCCGCCCCGCGGCCCCTTCGTCCACCCGACGGAGGGGCCGTTCCCGTTCCCGGCGGGAACAGCGGACGCGGGAAGGGAGCGTCCACCGGGCCGCTGTGTTCGATTTGCTGACGGCCCGTTTTGGCGTGCCGAGACGCCGTTTCGCACCGGGTTACCCGTGCCGGTTACCCGGTTACCCCTGCCGGTTACCCCTGGGTTACCCGTCGGGTTACCCGTGCCAAATGGCCCCTGACCTGCACGGTTACCCGGGTTACCCCTCAGCGCACATCAACTCCCCCTATATAGAGACCTCTGCGCCGTGCGCGCTGCACCCGAATTCGAACACCCACCAGCCGACCGCGGCACCCCGCGACCGGCGTCTGACCATGAGGGCCGCACGGGATGCAGTAGCGTCCGTGGCATGGTGCTGAGTTTCGCCTTCGTCAATCTCAAGCCGGGCGTGGGCAAGTCCACCTCGGCCGTCTTCACCTCCCGCGCGCTGTCCGAAGCCGGGGATGACCCGCTGCTACTCGATGCCGACCGCGGACAGTCCGCGCTCCGGTGGGACGAGCTGGCGGGCGGGTTGGGGTTCCCGGTCGTCGGGAAGCCGTCCCGCACCCTGCACACCGCGCTGCCCGATCTCGTGGCCGGCCGCCGCTCCGCCGTGGTGGACGTCCCACAGGTGGAAGATCACGCGGCCATCGCACGGAGCGCACTGCGGTACTGCAACACGTGGGTGCTCCCAATCGCCCCGGCAGGAATCGAAGTTGACCGCATGTTCGCTGACGGGATTTTGAAGGATTTCCTGAACGACACACAAAGCCTTCGCGATAAACCGGCGGATATTGTCGTGCTGCTCACTCGTACCAATACCAGAAAGCCCACAAAATCCGGGCCGGATGCGGATGTGCGCGCCGTCATGCGGGATATGGGATATCACGTGCTCACCACGCAGATTCCCAACAATGACGCCCAATACCGGCAGAGCTACGGCACCAAAATTCGGGCGATCGGCACCCCGTACGAACGTCTCGTGAAAGAACTCAAGGAACGAAAGGCCGCCCGATAATGGCGAAGCGCACCGACTACCGAGCAGCAGCCGACCGCAGCGCGGCCACGCCGGTACTGCGCCCCCGGACCGACCCGATCCGCGTCACGCTGGACCTGCAACCGGCCCAACACGCCGCACTCAAGGCGTGGTGCAACATGGCCGCCGTCGAGGCCGGACTACCGCGCGTCGATCTCGCGCCCGTGCTGCGCATCCTCGGTGACCTACTCACCAAGGGAGATGACGAAGCCCCAGAATTGCAGCAGCAGGTGAAAGACGCCGTAAATCGCGCATTGCACCAACAGGCCAACGAAGCAGCGCAAGCGCGAATGCGCCGCCGCTGATTCGGGGTCAATTCCCGCTGAATTCACGCAGTTTCGCCGGGGTATTTTCGCGCCATTTTTGCGGGCCGATCCGCCGCATTTCAGCGCCGAGCAAACAGGCGCAGGAAAGAAATTCGCAGGCGCATTGCGACGCAATGCAGCCCCGTTCCGGGGCGCAGCCCCGGCGCGACGCGGCTCCGCAG
>NZ_JAPEPB010000003.1 GCF_026340565.1 Kitasatospora sp. NBC_01287 | reverse complement strand
CCAGGTCGTTAAGCCATAGCGGGGCATGTTGTCAGCGCAGGCGAGTAGCGTGACGCCATGGCTACCCGCATCCTCCCCCGTCGCGACACCCCCTACCGAGCCGCGCTCTACGGGCGCGCCAGCAGCGACCCCAAGAAGCGGGGCCGCTCGATCCGCGACCAGTTCGCCGTCGGCGAGGTCGAATGCGACGACCACAGCTGGGCGATCGTCGACTATTACGAGGATCGGGACCGATCCGCAAGTCGGGCCGCCAAGCAGGAGCGCGAAGACTTCAACCGGCTCGTCAGCGACATCAAGGCCGGCCTGGTCGACATCGTCGTCTACGCGGAGCGCTCCCGTGCGTCCCGGCGTCTCGATGTATCCCTCGAGCTGCGCACGTTGTGCGAGGACACGAACGTGCTGCTGTGCTACGACGGGCGCATCTACAACATGCATGTCCCCGCGGACCGTAAGGAGTTCACGCGGGACGCCGTGCAGTCCGAGGAGGAGGCCGAGAGCATCATCGGCCGCAGCCAGAGGACCGCTCGACTCAACGCGCAACGGGGGGCTCCTCACTCCTACGCCCCGTTCGGCTACACGCGGCGGTACGACCCGGAGGATGGTCATCTTCTGGGTCAGTTCCCGCATCCTACTCAGGCCGTGGACGTCGTCGAGATGTTTGAGCGCGTCGCATCAGGTGAGTCGATTAGCTCGGTGGTTTCCACGTTGCAGAAGCACCGACCGCGGGCGTCTCTGACGAGCCTGCGGGTCATCTTGAAGAACCGTTCGTACCTGGGCGTCCGCATGTACAAGGGCCAGGAAATGCCGAACTGCCAGTGGGAGCCCATCACTGACGACCCTGACTGGCCGGAGCTCTTCGAGCAGGTGCAGCACATCCTGAAGGACTCCAGCCGGAAGACGATGCGCGAGAACCGGCTCGTGCACCTGCTGTCTGGCCTTGCGTGGTGTGCCCCCTGCCTCAAGGCGGGCAAGCGCCTCCCGGAGTCTGTGCTGCGTGTGTCGCGCCGTCAGGGCGCCGCCCGCTACCGGTGCCCTACCGCGAGTGGCCACGTCATGATCCTGAAGGAGGTTCTGGATGCGTACGTGGAGGCCTCAGTCATCGAGTGGCTGTCGTCACCGGCCGCCACGGCTGCACTGGGACCCAAGCAGGACGTCTCGCAGATCAGGAAGCTGCAGAACCGGATTGTCAGCATGAAGGAGCAGCTCGAAACGGCGAGGTCGATGGCCGGGGAGCTGGATGACGATGGCCGTCCGCGGCTGTCGATCGCATCGCTCGCGACGACTGAGAGGCTCCTTTTGCCGCAGGTCGAGCGGGATGAGATCGAGTTGAGCCGGCTCCTCACTCCCCAGGACGCTCTCCTGGGCCGGCTCGCAGGCGTTCCTGTCAAGGAGCTCCACAGGACCTGGGGTCAGCTGAAGCTCTCGGAGCAGCGGCGGGTCCTCAGGTCGGTGGTCAACATCGAGCTGCGGCCTGCGTCGAGCCATGGGGAGCGGCGGTTTCGTTCCGAGCGGGTTGGCCTGACGTTTCGTGGCGCACCTGGGTTCGTCTCGCCATCTGATCGCTCTGGGGTAGGCCGGGATTGAGGTGCTAGGGGTTGGGCTGCCGCGCCGGGTTCGCCAGGGGGGCGCCGGTAGGGCGTCGGTCGGCCAGGTAGATCAGAGATCCGGCCGGGATGTTGACGCCCTCTTTGTGTATGCCGTTCCGCTCGTTGAGGGCCCCGATCTCGTATGCCTTGCAGAGCTCCTGGGCCCGGGTGTTTTCGAATTCATCTCGCATGTCTGCTATCGCCTCGGTGAGGCGCTCCTCGTTGCGAGCCTCTTCCTCGGCCGCGGCGACGCGGAGGCGGTTGCGTGCGGCGATGTTTGCCATGTGGGAGGCCTGGCTTTGTGCAGTGCGCTCGGCGAGGCCCCGGCGCTCCTCGGTGGTATCGGTGAGGTGTTCCTCGAGGTGTGCGAGCCAGCGGCGTATGAAGATGAGCACGGTGATCGTGCATCCCACGATTGCGGTTGAGATTTCGGCGCCGCTGGGGTTGACGGTGTAGATCAGGATCGTGAATGCCCCCGCTGCCGCTGCCATTAGGGCTGTGCGGCCCCACGATCGCCTGTACATTTTTGACCCCCTGAGGTCAGCCGTCCTGTGCCGCGCTCTCGATGGTGTCGGAGGTGTCGGCGCTTGGCTCAGCGAGGCGCTGGAAGAGGGCGTGCACCATCTCGCGGCCGAAGGGGTCGAGCCTCCAGGCATCTGCCACATCATCAGGAGTGATAGGAGGCGATGCTACTGGCTCCGGGAGCGTTTGTGACCGCTCTTCGGCTGGGAGGATTCCGGATTCGCGGAACAGCTCAAGGGGGTCCTTCCCGAGGGCGCGTGCGAGGCCGGTGAAGTACTCGGCTCGTGGCATGCGCTCGCCGAGGATGAGTCGGCTGACTGTGGACTGGGACATGCCTGCGGCGGCGGCGAGGCGCTTGATGGCGCCGCTGTTGATGCGGTCGACCTCGTAGCCGGCGTCCAGGGCCGCTTGGCGGATGTAGTCGGCGAATTGCTTGAGTGACGTGTTCACGGTGGGACCGTCCATGTGGTGATGCTAGCTAGCTCGCATGACGCCTGTCACCGGTCATGCTCATAAGCAACTCTACAGGTCAGGCCATCCGTGGCGACATAAGGGAACGTCGGCCATCACCAACTTGCGTCTGGCATATGCCAACCCATCGAGCATGAAGAACCGCTCCGCGTCTTGCCATCGAGCATGATGCAGGTCTAACGTCATGCCTGTGAGCATGATGCTTCACGGCATGACGAACGGAGGTGACTCATGAGCAAGACCTTCCACGACAACTTCAAGCGCATCACCGCAGGCCAGAACATCGCGGAGATCACCAAAGCGACGGGCCTCGACCAGGGGTCGGTCTCCCGCTACCTGAACGGGAGCCGAGTTCCGCGCCTGCCTCGGCTGCGTCGGATTGCCCGCGCCTACAACGTCAGCGTCGACGAGCTCGACGAACCGCTCGAGGGTGCGGCATGACCCCCGAGGACCACCTGCGCATCCTCGGCCCAGAAATATTGGCCGAGATCCGCCTACTCGTTGCAGCCGCGCCGCCACCCAGCGCTGAGGTCATCGCGGAGCTGCAGCCGATCCTCGGCCCCGCATACGAGCGCATGCGGGCACTCGAAGCGCTCGGCGCCGCAGAAGCCGCTTGACCGATGAAGCGGGCCGCCCGTGGTGCGACCCACGGAACGGCCCTGACCTACCCCACCAACCATCACGAAAAGGAGCAGGCCGTGGACAAGCCTACCGATCTCCGTCCGACGATCACCGTCGGCACCCTGAACGACCTGAACGACCTGTATCTGACCAACCTGCGCACGCACCGCGGTCTGGCCGTCGGCAGCCGCGACGAAGTCCGCGACGGCCAGCGGTTCGGCCTGGGCGGCCTGCGGTGGCGCCTGGTCACCACCAGCGCCGTGTACGAGACCTTCACCGGCGAGGACGAGGTGCTGCCCGATCTGCCGGTGGCCCGCGATGGCTGGCCGTTCGCGATCTCTGACGGCGAGTCGGCGGTGGCGGCATGAACGCGAGGCCAGCGGAGCCGTCCGCGAAGGAGTGGCAGCACGAGTTGGCCCTGTTCAAGGCCCTCTGTGACCGCTGCGGGCGGAACCCGCTGACCTGGTCCGTGCAGACCCGTCGCCTATACCGGAAGCAGGTTCAGCGGTGCCGCAAGCACGACAGGCTCGGCGGTGCGGCGTGAATCTCCTCCATCTTCCCCATCGCCGGCAGAGCGTTTTCGCTCCGGCCGAGCCGGATCCGTTCGCCTGCCACTGCGTGGTCCACCACCCGGTAACGGTGGCTGAACGTGAGCTGGTTGGTGATCTGTGGCTCCTCGCGCTGATCGACGGCGACGAGGACCGGGCCGGCTATCTGCGAACCCAGCTGGCGACGATCTGCCCGGCCGCACAGGTGTGCGGGTGCGGGCGTCCGGTGCACGAGCACAACGAGATGAGGGCCGCCTGATGGGTCATGACGAGAGTCTGCACGCCCGTAATGACGTGGCGCTGCTGAGGGTGGTGCTGCGGGATCGGCTGGTCGCGGACCAGATGTGGCGTGCACTGGCTGAGGTGTGGCGGGAGCGGCCGGACCTGGTGACGGCTCAGCTCGACATGCTCGCGGACGTCCTACCGGCCCCGGCGGGTGCGTGGGACGAGGCGGTCGCCTCGATCGAGGGCGAGTTGCAGCTGCCAGAGGCGGAGGCGGAGTTGAGTCCCTCGGACGCCTACCGGCTGGCCTGTGAGCTGAAGACTGCGGCGGACAGCACGCTCCGGTCTCGGGTCGCGCCACTGTCGGCCTTCCCGCACCAGCAGGACAGGTGGGTCGCGTGACCATCACCAGCGAGGCCGGGGCTTCAGCTCCGGCCGGCCGACGCCGCACCACCAAGCCCGCACCGGTCGGCGAGGAGCGCATCCCGAAGCCCTCGCAGGGCTGGTACCGCGACCCCGTCACCGGCACCAGACTCCGCCGCGTCACCACCATCCTTGAACAAGGCTGCGCCAAGGGCGACGCCCTCACCATGTGGGCCGGCAACATCACTGCCGACACAGCCATGGACAACCTTCCCCGCCTCGTCGCAGCAAGCCTGCGCCCCGACGAGCGGGCCCAGATCACCGCCTGGCTGAAGCGCGCCCACATCCGCAAGAAGGACGAACGCGCCGACATCGGATCCGCCGTGCACCGCCTCATCGAGGCGCACGTCCTCGGCCAGCCCATGCCCGAGGAACTCGTCGAAAGCCCCGAACTCAACCCCTACCTGAGGCACTTCACCCGATTCGTCGACGAGTGGCAGGTCACCTTCGAGGCGTCCGAGATGGTCGTCGGCAGCCTGCAGCAGGGCTACGCCGGCACCCTCGACTACCTGCTGCGCTCGCCTGTCCTCGCGGCCCACTTCGAGGTCGCCGCCGACACCGTCTTTATGGGCGACACGAAGACCGGTGGTGAGTTGGATGTCCGCGGCGTGTACCCGGAAGCCGGCTTGCAGATGGCCGCGTACCGGAACGCCGCTGTGTGCTGGTTGCGTGACGGTTCGAAGGTCGAGATGCCCCCAACGCACTCTATGGGCGTGGTGCTGCATCTGCGACCGGAGGGCTACCGGCTGGTTCCGGTGCGCTGCGATCACGAGGTGTTCAAGGCGTTCCTCGTCATCCAGCGGGCCGCCGAGTGGACATCGGGCCTGTCGAAGAAGGTCGTCGGCTCAGCTCTCGCCCTCCCCGCCCTCACAGAGAAGAAGGCTGCCTGATGCCCATCTTGGACTTGCAGCGCCGAATGCGGCAGCTCGGTGAGATCCGCATCGGCCACGTCGTCGACACCGGCAAGGTCAGCAAGACGACCGGGAAGAAGATCCTGCGCCCGGCCAAGCTCGACAAGTTTCGCTTCACCTCACCGTCCCGGCAGATCCTCGAGCAGGTCGCCGCCCTGTACGGCGGAACTGTGCAGCCGTGGACGCCGGCGAACGGTGGGCCGTCCGAGTTCGAGGTGTACTCCACCGCTGACCGACTGCCCGTAGTGATCCCTCCGCAGAACGCGGTCTCACAGTGGTACGAGCTGTTCAAGGGCTCGAAGTGCGTCCGCCGTTGCGACGGCGCCACCGAGCACAAGAGCGACAAGCCGTGCCTCTGCGACCCGGTGAACCGCGAGTGCGCGATCACGACCCGGGTCAACGTGATGCTGCGTGACCTGCCGGCACTCGGTCAGTGGCTGCTCGTCTCCAAGGGCTACTACGCAGCGGTCGAGCTACCGCCAGCCGCTGAACTCCTCGCGCAGGTCGGCGGGTACGTGCCGGGCTGGCTCGGCATGGAGGAGAAGCTCGTTCAGCGGGACGAGAGGCCGGCCCGGTTCATGGTGCCGACGCTCGATGTGGAGATCACTCCGACGGAGTTGATGTCCGGTCAGCTCCGTGGCGGCGCTGGGCAGGTTGCTGCCGCTCCGGGGCGGGCAGCGATCGAGGCCCCGACCGTACAGGCGGGGCCACCGAAGGACTTCCACGCCCTTGCCATGGCCGCAAAGACGGTCGAGGAGGTCCGGCTGCTCTACAAGGAGGCCTCAGCCGCAGGTGCTCCAGTCGCGTACCTGGCCACGCTGGAGCAGATCGGAGCGGGCAAGGTTCGTAACGACGGCGGCTTGACCGAGCGTCTGTCGAACCCCGGGGACTACGGCGGTACTAGCGCCGAGGACGAGGCGGCTCAGGTGTCTGCGCTGTTCCACGACTCGCAGGACGACGTGATCGAGCCAGAGATCGTGAATGACGAGGACCCGACCGAGGTGTGGTTCCAGATCGTCGCCGCGGCTGGCGCTCGGGGCTGGTCCACCAGCCAGACCGAGGAAAGGTTCGCCGAGTTCTCCGGCGGCACGATGCCCGGGTCGGCCGAGACCACTCAGCTGCGGGAGTTCCTCACCTCCCTGAAGGCGGGGACGCGATGAGTTGGCAGCTGGGTCCGCGAGCAGCCTTCGACCTAGAAACAACCGGCGTGGACGTCGAGCAGGACCGGATCGTCACCGCTGCTGTGATCTACATCGACGGCACCACGGTCAAGCCGCGCACGTGGCTGCTCAACCCTGGTATCGAGATTCCGATCGACGCCACGAAGATTCATGGCATCAGCACGGCCCAGGCCGAGGCCGAGGGCATGGATGCCGCCAAGGGGGTCGAGGAGATCGCCACTGCGGTCGCCGAACTCGTTACGGCCGGGGTACCGCTCGTCGGGCACAACGTGTCATACGACCTGACGCTCCTCGACCGGGAGTGCCGGCGCCACGGGCTGGGCGGTCTGGAGGACATCTGCGGCCAGCCAATCCGGCCGGTCATCGACACCCGGGTTCTCGACCAGCAGGTTCTGACGCGACGTAAGCGTGTCTCGGCTGAGCAGGGCGCCCGGGTCCTGAAGACGGTGGCTCAGGTCTTCGGGTTGTCGTGGGACGACGAGGCCGCACATGGCTGCGAGTTCGACGCGATGGTGTCGGCCCGAGTCGCGTGGTGGATCGGTGAGATCGCGCACCGTGGCCCGTCCGGATATCCGGCGTGGGTGCTGTCTAACCGGTACGCCCGGTTCGGCACCGTCGCAGGCCTGTCTCTGGATGAATTGCACGACCGGCAGGTGGTGTGGGCCAGGGAGCAGGCGGCATCGCTTCAGGAGTGGTTCCGTACGGCTCCAGCTGAGCGGGGCGGGGATCCGAACGCTGTGGTGGACGGCAGTTGGCCTCTGCGTCCTTTCCGTCAGGCGGTGGCGGCCAGCGGGGCCGCCCTTCCGCCGCCGTAACACCCGGGTTGTCGGGCGAGCAGGTGCAGGTGTTGTCCCTGCTCGCCCGGGGCCTGGATTTCCCGCAGATCGCCAAGCAGGGCATCCCCGTCGACACGGGCCGCCGTCACCTCCGCGACGCGATGACCGCCCTCGGCGCCACCAACGCCACCCACACCATCGCACTCGCCATCGGCCACCAGCTTCTGCCGGCCGACACCGCCATATCCCAGGAGTAGCACCATGGATCTCCCAGGCAGCAAACGCCGTATCGCGGAACTCGAAGCCCGCAACGCCTACCTGCACCAGAAGATCGACGATCTCACCGCCAAGCAGGCCGGCCTGCCTGTCGCGCCCGACTGGGAGGCGATAGCCAAGCAACTCGCCACGGACCGCACCAAGGCCGAGCGCGCCGATCGGTGGCAGATCGCCAGGCTCGAAGCCGACCGCGACGTCTGGATCGAACTCAGCGCGGCGGCGAACCGTCGGATCAAGCGCCTGGCCCGGGGCGCTGCCCGCTACCGCAAGGCGCTCGCCGAACAGGGATCCCTCATTGCTGACCAGGCCACACGCCTGGACCGGTGGGAGGGCGGCGACCGGGCCCTGATGCCACTGCCGAGAACCGGGGCCGACGCGGTCTCTCAGCTCAACGAGACTCGGAAGCAGCTCGCGCAGCGAGTCGACCAGATCACCAAACTGGAAGCCCTGCTGGCGACGTTGCAGCAGGCCAACATGGATGCCGACCGGGAGACCCGCAGACCCGCCACGCATCTCCAGGCCGCGTCGTGAGGGCCGCGTTGGGCATGGGCGGGTACCTGGCCGCGACGCTCGGCACCGCCGCGCTACTCCTCGGCAAGTGGATCCGGAAGCCGGCCGCAGCCGGCCCGACCGGGCCGCTCGGCTTGGTCCAGGCCTTCGCGCACTGCCCCACCTGCGCCTCCGTGCAGCCGCACATCGTCCACGACACCACATGCCGCCGCTGCACCACCTGCGGCCACTCCACCTACGCCGGAGACCTCTGATGCGCCTCGCCGACTGGTGGCACGGTCGCGGACAGCACCGCGCCGCCGACCGCATCCCCGTCCTCACTCACGAGCGCAACCTGTGGCTCCTCGTCGCTCTCCGCCAGGCCGCCGACAACGTCAAGGTCGGCCGGGAACGCGACACCGTCACCGCGGTCGCCAACCACCTCGCCGCCGACCTTCATGAGCTGCAGGGCCAGCACGAGAACCTCCTCGGAGAACACGCCGAACTCGTCGCCCGGCACGCCGAGGCCACGGCTGTCAGCGTCCCTGCCCCAGCCGACGGGCAGCCCGCGATCCGCGAGCCCGACAACGAGACCACCCGTGAGATGACCATCTCCGCGATCTGGGGCATGGACGGCTCCCGCACCTGGATCCCCACGAAGGCCGCATGACTCGCCTGCTGCACCTGCTCCAGCATCACGAACCCGTCGACGCAGCCCTTTTGCTCGCCATCGTCGGCGCCACCCTCACCGCCCTCTCCCTCGCATGGAGACGACCATGACCCTGCTCCCCGTCGAAGCTCTCCCACCCCACATCGTCGACTCCCCCTCAGTCATCGGACTCGACACCGCCATCGGATCCGCCAGCTCCACCGGAACCGGCATCGCCTCCTCCCTCGGCTGGTGCGAAAGCGTCGGCTACCCCGACCGGAAGAAGCGTGGCCGCGAGTTCAGCAATCTCCCCCACGTCGAGCGGATGCGCGAACTCGTCAACCTCCGTGACCGCATCACCAACGAGATCGGCTGCCCCGACCTCGTCGTCCTTGAACTCCCCGCCCCCTCCCGCACCGGCGGCGGCAGCCACGAACGCGCCTGGCTGTGGTGGGAGATGTACCGCTGGCTCAACAGCAGCTACATCCCCGTCGCGCTACTCACCCCCAATCAGCGGGCCCTGTACGCCACCGGCAAGGGCAACGCGCCCAAGACCGCGGTGGTCGACGCAGTCGCCCGCCGCTGGACCGCCTGGTCCACCGGCGGAGACGACAACCTCGCCGACGCCGTCGTCCTCATGGCTGCCGGCCGCGACTACCTCGGCCACCCGATCGCCGACATGCCGAAGGCCAACCGTGCCGCCCTCGACAAGGCCGTCTGGCCGCACATGGGGGTGACCCAGTGAGCAGGGCCCGGTTCCTCTTCGACACCAGCGTCCCGAACTGGCACTACGACGCCGACTGCCGCGACCACGACCCGGAACTGTGGTTCGCCGATGGCACCGGCAAGGCCACCGCCTACAAGGACCTGCTCTACGCCAAGAGCATCTGCGATGCCTGCCCTGTCAGGCAGCTCTGCCTGGACGACGTGATGCGCCAAGAGGGCGGCATCGCGGCCGAAGGCCGCCACGGCATCCGCGCCGGCCTCACGCCCGACGAGCGGTACCAGCAGCACCGCCGCAACAACCGCAAGAAAGCCGCGGCGTGACCGCCCCGCGCCGCACCGGGTTCTCCGACCCCGTCGACCGGCCCGACAACTACCCCACCAGCGGTGCCACCAACACCCCCGCGGAGAAGTTCAACGCCCTTGTCACCGTTAGGCGCTGCGCCCGCGACGACGAAGAGCGGCACCTGTTCCTGCTCATGCTCGGCCTCGACCAGGCGTGAGCGAGCCCCGGCTCCTCGACTGGCGTGACCGCTCCCACTGGGCCGCCAAACCACTGCCCTGCCAGTACTGCGGCGGCCCCACCCACCTACGCGACAACCAACGACACCCCTCCCACAAGGTCTGCGCCGAGCAGGCCTCCAACGACAGGACCCCCGAATGAGCGCCCCCATCACCCTCACCGGCCGCCTCGGACAGGATCCCGAGCTGCGTTTCAGTCCCAGCGGCACAGCGATTGTGAAGCTCAGCATCGTCACCTCCCGGCGCACCAAGGACGACCAGGGCAACTGGTCGGACACCGACGTCACCTGGTGGGACTGCACCGGGTTCCGGCAGCTCGCCGAAAACGTCGCCTCCTCACTCGCCAAAGGCATGACGGTGATCGCCGCCGGCCGGGTCGTCCAGGACAACTGGCAGGACAAGGACGGCCAGAAGCGTTCCAAGCTCGCCATCAAGCTCGACGCCATCGGCCCCGACCTCAACCGGGCCACCGCCCGCGTCGAGAAGGCCAACTCCCAGCAGCAGGGCGGAGGGCAGCAGCGCCAGGCTCCGCAGCAGGACCCGTGGAACCAGGGCGGGCAGCCGCAGGGCCAGCAGGGCGGCTGGGGCGGCGGCGGATCGCAGGGCGGCAGCGGCTGGGGTGCGTCGCAGAACAACGATCAGGCGCCGTTCTGATGACCGCCATAGCCGTCCCCGCCAAGGCCGGAGACGTCTACGTCGACATCCTCTTGGATGAGGAGGACGTCGCCCGGCTCGCTGGCCGCAAGCTCTCCATCGGCTCCCACGGCTACGCCCAGATGTGGGACGGCCAGGTCATGCTCCTCCACCGCTGGCTCATGAACGTCCCAGCTGGCACCGGCTATCGCGTGATCGTCGACCACATCAACCACGACATCCTCGACTGCCGCCGCGAGAACCTGCGGATCGTCACGCCCACCGAGTCCAATCTCAACCGGCGTGTTGCGGCCCGGGATCTACCTCTCGGCGTCTACCGCGACCGGGGCGGCAAGCGCTACGTCGCCAAGATCAAGCGCCACCGCAAGTCCCGGAACCTCGGCACCTTCGACACCCCGGACCAGGCTGCGGAAGCCGTCGAGGCCGCCCGCAGGGAACTTGACCGGGGCGCGTTCGCTGCTCCCCCGCCAGCCGCGGCCTGACCCGAACCGCCCGGCCGGACTACTCCGCCGGCCGGGCTCACCCCGGCGCCCTCACGCCCCTATCGCACCCACCCGAAAGAAGCCTCGCATGGCACGTATCCGCTCGATCAAGCCCGAGTTGCGCACCTCGATCACGGTGTCGTCGTGGCCGTTCGAAGTCCGCTACTTCTTCGTGCTGCTCTGGGGCTACCTCGACGATTACGGCCGCGGTGTCGACGACGAACTCCTCATCGCCTCCGACTGCTTCCCCCGCGATCGGGGCGTCACGCCGGATGTCGTCGACAAGTGGCTGGAGACAATGGCCGAGTCGGGCCCCGTCTGCCGCTACGAGGTCGATGGCCGAAGGTACTTGCACTGCCCGAACTGGCCGGAGCACCAGAAGCCGCAGCACCCGGGTAAGCCGAGGGTGCCCCCGTGCCCGGACGACGAGCCGGATGACTTCCTGATGTGGCGTGGGGCGAATCCGCCCCGCCAGCGGGACCGCTCACGAAAGTCTCGCGAGGGACTCATGAGTGTCTCTCCGGCCCCTTTTGGAGCCTCATTTCCACCCTCCGGAGGGGTTGATTTCAAGGGCGAGACCCCCTTGAAGGGCTCCGTCGTGTCCCTGCTCGACCGCGGCTCTTCCATCAAGCCCTCGAACAACATCACCGCTGATCAGACCCCTTGCGAAAACCCTCACGAGAATGTCGTGAACCTCTCCGGAGCACCTCACGAAACCCTCACCCCTGAGCAGGGAGCAGGGAGCAGGGAGCAAGGGAGCAGGGAGAAAGACAACTCGGCGGCCAAGCCGCACGAGGCCGACACCCGCCGCGCCGACGTCGAACAGGCCTGCCAGCTCCTCGCCGACCTCGTCCACGAAAACGGCAGCACCCGACCCACCGTCACCCAGCGCTGGCGCGACGCCGCCCGCCTGATGCTCGACAAGGACGGCCGGACCCTCGACGAGGTCCTCGGTGCGATCCGCTGGTGCCAGGCCGACGAGTTCTGGCGATCCAACGTCATGGCTATGCCCAAGCTCCGCTCCCAGTACGACCGGCTGCGGCTCGAAGCCCAGCGCAAGCGCAACGCCGGCGCCCAACTCGCCGCCACCGGCACCGACGGCCGCCAACTCTCCACCGCCGACCGCCGCGTCCACGACGCGGCCCAGCTCGCAGCCCGCCTCGCCGCAGAGGAAAACCAATGACCCCCAGCGAAGCCGCCACCCTCCTCGGCCACATCGCCGCCTTCGACCGCCGCACCATCGGCGAAGTCGACGCCCGCGCCTGGGCCGCAGCCCTCCACGACACCCCCCTCGACCGCGACACCCTCAACGCCGTCGCCCGCTACTTCGCCACCCCACCCGAGAAGCCCGACGCCCGACGCTGGCTCGAACCCCACCACGTCCGCACCCTGCGTGCCGAAATCCGCGCCGAACGGATCCCCGACGGGGCGTTCACCTACCCGGCGCTCGACCGGGACGAGACCGGCGCCGAGTTCGTGCAACGCCGACGCGCCCAGATCCGGGCCATCGCCGACGGCCGGATCGAAGCCGAACCGATCCGCGAGATCACCGGCGGCCCGCACCCCAGCGTCACCGACACGGTCGCCCGCATCGGACAGATCCCCGAGCACCTGCGCGCCGAGCTCGCCGCGGCCGGCATCGGCGCCAAGCGCGGCCAGTGGCCCGAGTTGGCGATTCCCTGCCCGCTGCACGCCTGCCGCGCAGAGGCCTGGAACCCCTGCCGGACCACGAGGGGCAAGCGCATGCAGCAGGGCACGCACCCGAGCCGGCGGGACGCCTGGAAGAAGACCCAGGACCTGTACGTCGTGACCGACGCCGATCCGCAGGAAGCGTCATGACCTCCCAGGTCAGCCCGGTACCCGATGCGGTGGCGGCGCTGATCCAGGGCGTCCTCGACGATCACCCGGCGGCGGAGCGGGCCGCGTACGGGCGGCTGATCGTGAGGGCTCTGCGGGAGGACGGCTGGCTGGTGGTGGCGCCGACGGGCCGTGGCACAACGCGGGCCGTTGACGGGCCGTCCAATAGCGCTCCGGGTGCGCGGTGCAAGGGAAACGCTCACAAGGCCGCGTAGCACCCCGAAGCTGCCCAGCTCCGTCCACGGCCCGAGAGACCGTTCTAGCAAAACTACGACAGCGAAATGAGGCACCTATGGGTGACACCGACTCCCCCACCCCGGCCCGGAGCGCCATCTCGTGCTCGTGCGGGGCCCGCTGGACCGGCCTGCGTCGCGCCCATTGCGCAGCAGCCGGCTGCCACGTGACGTTCAACTCGGACTCGGCCGCAGCGATGCACCGCAAGGGCTCGTTCGCCGACGGCACCCGCCGGTGCATACCCCCGGCAGATGCGGGGCTCGTCTCGGTCGAGCACCCGTGGGGGCTGTGCTGGCAGAAACCCGGCTCCGACGAGCGGTTCGTGCGCAGCGGGGCGGTGGAGTTGTGAACGCCGCGGGGAAGCCGGAGCTGCCGACAAGGGAGCAGTTGCTGAACCTGGTGGACCGCACGGAACGGCGCGCCCTGACACCGCCCGAGGCCCACCAACTGCGCATCGGCGTGGTGCATCTGGCGTCGCAGTTGGGTGGCGCGGGCGGTCGGATTCGGAAGCTGACCGCGGATCTGGATGAGGCGCGGCGTCAGCGGGACGAGGCGGTGCGGGAGTTGGCGTTGTCGGGTCCGCAGGTGGTGCCTTGCGGGTTTTGTGGCGCTGCGGCTGGTGAGCGGTGCCGGTCGGTGCGGGGTGTTGAGCCGCCGCGGCAGCCGCATACGGCCAGGTTGGATGCGGCGCAGCGGTGGCTGTTCCGGCAGGGGCTCGGGGAGGCGTCGTGACGGCCCGGGTGTTGGTGACGGGTAGCCGGTCCTGGCCTGACGCCGCAGCGGTGGAGGCGGCGCTGCTGGAAGCCTGGCACGACGCTCTGCAGGCCGGGCACGACGGGATTGTCGTGGTGCACGGCGGCTGTCCGACGGGCGCGGATCGTTTGGCGTGGGAGTGGGCTGCTGCGCGCGACGTGATGGTCGAGGTGCACGTGGCGGGCTGGGCGCAGCACGGTCGGGCGGCGGGTCCGTTGCGGAACCAGGCGATGGTTGCTGCTGGTGCGGTGGTGTGTCTCGCGTTCCCGTTGGGCCGGTCGGTCGGCACGCGGGATTGCATGCGGCGTGCGGCTGCGGCTGGGATTCCGGTGCGGGATCTGGGGGCTCGGCGGTGAGCGCGTACCGACTGGACGTGGCGGAGCTCTACCGGCGGGTCGACGGGCGCCGTCGGGAGCGTGGCTTGTCGTGGCGCCGGCTGGCCGCCGAGTTGGGCTTGTCGGCGTCGACGCTCGTGCGGATGGGAGGCGGTGGTGCTCCGGATGCTGACGCGCTGGTGACGCTGCTGGTGTGGCTGGACCTGGACGCGGGGATCACGGGGCTGGTTCTGCCGACCGGTGGGCAGTCGTGAGCGGGCAGCAGAAGACGCCCCACGGCGGTGGCCGTGTGGCTGGGCGGGGGCGGGGCGGGTCAGTCCTGGGGGTTGTCTTCACCTTCGACGGGCGTGGACCAGCGACGTGCGCGGCGATCAGCAATGTTGGCGGCATGTCGCTGGCGCAGCACGCGAACGAACCACGCATTCTCCCAGTAGGCGTATGCCCGCTCGTCCTTCACGCGCCCGCTGTCCACCTCGCCCATAAGGCGGTTGCACTTTCGACAGAGCAGCCCTCGGACGGCGAAGTAGCTGTACTCACCGGCATGGTCGATGACCAACCCCCCGTGGCGCTCTTCTGTTGGCGCTGCTCGGCAGATCTCGCACTTTCCGCCCGCGTGTTCCCAGATAGCCTCGAAGTCTTCGCAGGTCAGACGGTAGGCGCTGTGCTGGCAGTTCCTGTGGTGGATGGCGGGCATGCGTTCCTCCGGTCAGCCGGAGGGCTTGCCTCCGGCGGTGCGCTTCTGGGGCTTGATGGATCGGACGGTGGGCTTTCGCTTGCGGGGGACGTCGTACTCGCGGGCGATGCTGCGGACGGTCTCGGCGGACCACGGGAGGTGCTCGGCGATGACGTCGTTGGTGATGTCGTAGGTCTTGAGGTCTTCGGCGACTGCGGCGCGGAGTGCGTGACGTGCTGCCTCTGCTGCTTGCTGGGCTTCGTCGAAGGCTTCGAGTGCGGCTGTGAACTGGGGGCTTGGGGTGTAGTCGGTCATGTGCGCATGGTCGCACAAGGTGCTTGGCCATGGCCATGGGGCAGGCTGCTTGGTTTGTCGAGTACAGCTTATCAAAGAATCTTGGTCAAGTCTGGTTGTCCATATTGCTTTGTCCAAGCTACTTGGCTAATGTTCTGGGTGTCGGCAGGATCGCCGGCCACACACCCGGAGGCCCCGATGCTCGCCACCACCCGCGAAGCCCGCCAGATCGTCAAGGCCCGCCGCCGCGCCAACCAGAAGCGCACGATCGCCACCTACGTCCGCAAGGCCACCACCGACACAACCGCCGTGAAGGGTGTCACCGCGGCGCTCCGCAAGGCCGCCCGCGACCTGCGCACCACTGGCCAGCTCGGCAAGGTCCAGACCCGCACGGAGAAGGTCGCCGCCGGCGTGATCGGCAAGACCTACCGCTACACCGCCGCGCAGATCGCCCGGATCGCCGCCGCCTACCGGCCGCGCAAGGCCGAGTACCGCATCGTCGCTGCCAAGCTCGCCCTCGCCGCCTGACCGCCAGCCAGCCCCCAGTCCGCGCACCACCACCCGCAAGGAGACCCTCATGACCACTCGGACCGTCACCGCCGTCCCGTACGAGGAGAAGCAGACCGTGACCTACGACCTGCCGAACGGCGCCCCCGACATCCACTCCGGCAGCGACACGCTCGTCCCGACCCGCATCACCATCAACTACTCGCAGCACCCGTCGTTCGCAATCCCCCGCGTGGTCGAGGTCACCGTCAAGGGCCTGTTCCGCAACTCCGACGGAACGGCCGGGCCGCAGGGCCACCGGGCCGAGGTGTGGCGGTACGTGCCCAAGGCGGATCGTGCGGCGTGGGTTGCCGTCCTGGTCCGCGAGAACCTGCCGCAGTGGTGGACCGCGTGAGCCGCGCAACGGACGAGCCGTCCGCTTGCGGTCACTGCGGCATCCCCGACCGCGTGCACTACCAGCGGTGGAAGCCGCCGGTCGGCTGGCACCAGTGGACGCCGCCGTCGCAGGAGCAGATCAAGGCCCGCATGACGGCCCGTCGTGCCGCCCGCGCCAACCCGACCACCAAGGAGAACTCATGAGCGCCCGTGATGACCTTTGGCGATGGTCTCGCCGCGTAGACGAGGACCCGTACGGCGACCTGTATGGCGACAAGACCGAAAGCCTGCTCAACGCCTTCCGTGACGAACTCCTGCCCGCCTGGGAGGCCGTGTACGAGCCCGGCAACGTGTCGGACTACCTGATCGGCTACACCAACGCCGAGGCGCCGGCGAAGGCTGCTGCGGAGGCCTGGTTCCGGTCGCAGTACCTGAGCGAGATCGGCCGGCTGGAGTGGGACGAGCAGCGCCCCGGCGGCCAGCACGACGCCTGGTTCGACCTGACCCACGTGGAGCCCGACGGCACCGAAACCGGACCGGGCATCACCGTCCGGCGCCGCAAGACCAGCTGACCCGCCTGGTGGCCGCTGTTGCGGCGGCCACCCCACCCGCTGCCCCGTGAGGAGCCCGTCATGTCCACCGCACCCGCCGAGTTCGTCCGGGCTCTTCCGGACTCGCTGATCGCCGCGTTCTACGCCCGCACCGAAGCCATTCCTGGCGGACACCTCGCCTGGACCGGCGCCCGCGACGGTCACGGCGTCGGTGTCCTCACACACCACGGGGCCCGGTATACCGCTGCGCGGATCGGGTTCCGGCTCGCCAACGGAACGGATCCGGTCGGGCCGGTCAAGGCCGGCTGCGGGATGCCGGGTTGTGTCGAGCCGAGGCACCTGGACGACCGGCCGCGGCGCCTCCGTGATCGTGCCGCCCTGCGGTTGGTGCTGGCCCCTTCGAGGCCGCTGTGCGCCTTCTGCGAGGAGCCGGTCACGGAGGGGCGAGTCGACACCGCGTACTGCGGCAAGAGCTGCAGGCAGAAGGCCTACTACTGGCGCCGCGCTGCAAGCTGACGGCCCGCCGGCCGCCGCGCAGACCGGTCACGCCACCCACCCGCCCACAGAACCCCACACAACCCCACACACCGCCACGCACCCCCAGGAGCCCGCCGCCATGACCTACCGCCGCCTCAAGGGCCAAACGAAGCCCCTCGGCATCGCCTGGGACGACACCACCCGCCTCTGGTTCTGGGACTGCCGCATCTGCCCCGGGATCCCGGTCGTCGGCCACGCCGGCAGCCAGTCGGGCGCGCTCACAAAAGCGCTGCTCCACGCCAAGAGCAGCAGCCGCCACCAGGCGCCCATCTGCCGCTGTGACGAGCCCGGCGCGGACCCGTACGAGTGCGAGGCCGATGACTGCACCTACGAGTTCCCGGAGCTGAACCCGTTCGCCGGGGCGCCCCGCCGCGAGTTCGACGCGAAGGTGATCCGGATCTGCCCGCACTGCGCCTGGTTGACCAGCTCGTGGCATGTGGACGACGGGTCGGCCGAGGCCGAGTTGCACGGCCACATCACCCGCGTCCACCCCGCCGCTGCCCCGACTGCCTGAGGAGCCCACCATGCCCACCCCGCCCGGCACTGAGCGGATGCCCAACAGCGGCGTCTACACCCCGCGCATGTTCATCTGCGGCGTCGACCCCACCGACTCCGTCGTGGCCTTCGACGCCCGCCCCGGTGCCGACATCGCCGCCGCCCTGCTGGAGGAGGTCACCGACTGGTGGCAGTCCCTCCGGACCCTCCCGGAGGGCATCGTGCCGGGCGGCGTGCAGCAGGCGATGAACAGCCTGCACGACGCCGCGTGCGGCTGGAGCGACTGGCTCGCCCACTCCGAGAAGCGCACCCCCACCACCCCGTCTGCCTGAGGAGCCCGCGATGCCCGACACCCCGACCACCGCCGACGCCACCGCCGAGCGCGGCCCGTGCATCAGCTGCGGACACCCGCGGCACCGTCACCACCCGTTCCACGGCATCGCGCCCCGGATCTGCATCGACTGCTACGACGACCCGAACCGCGACGAGTACAGCCACACCTACCAGGGGACCACCAGCGCGCAGGCCGACACCCCGACCCCGCTCACCGACCAGCAGCTCGCCGCCATCCGCACCCGGCACGAGCAGACCACGCACCCGGCGTGGCGCAGCGACACCGACCTCGGCCGCGTGCTCGCGGAGGTGGACCGGCTCCGCGCCGAGCAGGCGCAGCACCGCGACCAGGTCCTCGCTGAAGCCGCCGAGCTGCTCCAGGCGAACCGCGCGGCCGTGTACGAGGACGCCGGCCGCCACGCCGCCGACGGCATGGACCGCGCCCGCGACCTGCTGCTCGCCGCCCGCACCAGCAAGGAGGGCTGACCCGTGGCCACCACCGAAACCGCCGACGAGCCATGGGCAGCCCAGCGGGACGCCAGTTGGTACAACCGGCCGAACACCCGCACCGACAAGGTCGTCCACGTCGCTGGCAAGCCGAGTCTGTACGGCCAGATGTCCCGCTGCGGCCGATCGGTCCTGAACGAAGACCTCATGTGGTCCCTGGAGGGCGTCCCGGAGCACGTGCGCTGCCAGGGCAGCGGTTGCCGCCAGGCGTGGCCGGTCGCCACCCGCACCGCTTCTGACGGCCGTCACCACCCCTGACCCCCGGAAGGACCACCGTGGACCCGCTGACCGTCCGCTGGGACCGCACCGTCATCCACCCCGATCCGAGCATCCCCGGTGACGAGACGATCGTCTGCTGCCTTGCTGCGGACGGCCGGCCCGTCGCCCTGTTCCTGGACGACGAACTGCGCGAGGCACTCGGCATGCAGCTCGTCGACCCCAACCCGGACAACTGACGCCTACTGACGCCCGTCATATCCACCCGGGGCCGCTGACCGGCGGCCCCACCACGAAGGAGCACACCACCGTGACCGACATGACCATGGCCCAGGCCGACATCTACCTCGACCGCGTCGATGACGCCCTGACCGCCGCCGGCATCCGGCCGGACGACTTCGACGGTTCCGACAGTGACGAGTACGCCGAGGACGGCATCACCGCCGTCCCGTCCGCCGTCCTCACCTGGGACACCTCCGATTTGCTGATGATCGGCGAGGCGCACGGCCGGTTCGAAGACGGTGTCCTCGTCGCCTGGGATGCCTCGCGGGGCTGGGTGATCGCCGAGCTGAACGCCGACCACTCGAACGGGCCGCTGGAGCCGCTGCCGATCCCCATCACCGCTGAGCCGCACCGGGTCGCGTTCACGATCGCCGCTGCGGTCCTCGCAGAGCCGCTCACGACCAACGGCGAACTCGACGGGCCCGCCTGGTCCTGGGCGCTGGCCGCGCGGCAGACCGCCGAGTGACCGCCGAGCCGCCACCCACACCCGACGACACCGACACCATCCCCTGCTGAGGAGCAACCCACGATGACCGACCAGCCGTACACCACCGCCGACCTCCACGCCGAGGCTGCCCTCCAGTACGACGCCCACGCCGAGGACCCCGACTTTGGCGGCGTCGGCGAGGGCATGGAGGGCGAGCAGCCCTGGGACGCCCTCAGCGAGGACGACTTCCACACCGCCCAGCTCGCCATCCACGATCTGCGGCGGAAGGCTGCGCCCCTCGGCCACTGGGCTATCCGGCTCGGCGCCGACGACCTAGAGCCCAGCGAGGACCACGTCGACGTCAACGCGAGCGACGACGGGCGGCCGCTGATCCGGGTCCACTTCGCGTTCCTTTCCGACATGCCCGCCGACATGCGGGCCGAGTTCATCGCCAGCATCGCCGAGCAGGTAGCTGCGGCTGCCCGCTGACCTGCCACCCCGCGCCGGGCCGTCCCGTACGGCCCGGCCCACCCCAAAGGAGAGCACCGTGCCCGACCAGACCCCCGCCCAGACCCTGCGCGCCGCCGCCGAGAAGCTGCGGGCGCTCGCCAACGAGGCCAACCACCGCGCGGCCGGCCCGTGGATCGTCCACGAGGCGTACGGCTTCCTCCGCGTCGACAACGACCGCGACAAGAGCAAGGAAGCGTGGACGATGAAGACCGGCGCCGACCTCGCCGAAGAGAACCGGCCGACCGCCGAGTACATCGCCCTGCTGCACCCCGGCGTCGGCTTGGCGCTCGCCCGCTGGTTGGATTCCCTGACCGGCGTCGAGGTCGGCGAGCACGGGCCGATGGCTGAGGAGTACCAGCACGCCCTCGCGGTCGCCCGCGCGATCCTCGGCACCCCGTCATGACGCCCGCCGGCTGGTCGCTGTGCTGCGCCGCCTCCGTGCTGATCGCGGCTGGCTGCATCCGGCAAGCGGCCCGCTCCGACCGGGCCCGCGAGGAGCGCGACGTCGTCACCGGCGCCGAGAACCTCTGCCGCGCGGCCGCCAGTGGCCTGTTCGCCATCAACCCCGAGGAGAACTGACCAGCCATGACGCCTATCCGCCCCGGCCCGGTCCCCGAGGAACTGCACGCCCGGCCGCTCAGCCGGCGGGAGGTCCAGGTGCTCGCCCTCGCCGCACAGGGCTGCACCAACCTGGCCATCGCCGACGACCTGGGCATCGCGTTCGAGAGCGTCCGCACCTACCTGCGCACCGCCTACCTCAAGCTCGGCGCCCGCGACCGCGCGCATGCCGTCCACCTCGCCCATGACCTCATCACCGCACAGGAGCAGCAGAGATGACCGACCACTACGGCGCGCAGGTCCGCCGGAACCTGCATGCTGCCGAGGAGGCGTTGACCCGCGTCCTGCGGCTCGCCCAGACGCTGCCGGCCGACGTCCGTACGCAGATCGAAGCCGCCATCGACGGCCCCGCCGAGCCCGAGCAGCCCGACGCCGAGCCGTGCACCGGCCGCCCCGGGTTCTGCCGGCCCTGCCGCACCGTGCACCCGCGCCCGTCATGACGGGCCGGTTCGAGGACGAGAGGATCTGTCCGATGTGCCAGATAGACGAGCATATGCTGCGGCCGCGCGCTCATCCGTGGTGGGATGACGGCGAGTTGCCGGCGGGTGTGGTGTGGCCGTGGGAGGAGCAGTGCGGGTGTCCGTGTGCTCAGGAGCCGCCTCGCCGCGTGTTCGTGGATGTGCATCTGCCGCCGTACCAGGTAGAGGCTGGAATTCGGCCCGTGGAGCTCTAACGTCCACTTCACGCGCCGATGGTGCACACTGTGCGTGAATGGGAAAGCGCCAACCCCTGGCCGGGCTGGCGCTTCACGAGGTACCGCTGGTGTGGATGCTCCTAGCGTACCCCTCGCACCGCACGGAGACCCCAATGCCGCTCTCTGACGATGAGCTCGCCGAGATCCTCGGCCTGACACCCGACCAAGCCGCGCGCGTCCCGGTCGCGTTCTGGACTGTGGCCCGCGAGTTCCTGGCGTCCTGACAGAACGAGAGCGGGACGCCCCTGCCCAGGACGCCCCGCTTGACCCGCACCGCCCGAGCGACCACCACGCTGCTCTCCGGCTCGAACCTGACGGTACTCCTCAGCACGGAGACGAGCATGTTCGACACCGCCGACGATCCCCTTCCGATACCCCAATGTTGCTGCTGCGGCTACGAGCTGCACGGCGCCGACTACGGCCGGCTGGCCTGTTGGCGGTGTGAGGAGCGCCTGTACGACCGCCTCAACGAGGTCGGCGAGCTGTGGGCGAAGCTCCCTGGCAGTGCTCACCGCCCGGTTGGCAAGCGCTCCCCTGGGCGTTCCATGAGCGTTCACCCCGGCATGCCCGGCAACGCCACGGTCATCAATCTGACCGCGGGTGGTGATGACACCCCGCTCGGCCGGCTTCTCGCGGTGGAGGAGGACTGGCGTCGGGCCCGCGGCTTCACTGTGCAGGTGTGGCGCGGCAGTGTCGAGCAGACGATGCCGCTGGTCCTCAGGTTCCTGCGTGACAACTTGCCGTGGGCGTGCGGGGCGCACAAGAACCCGGGGCTGCTCCCTGACGGATCCGAGCTGCTTCCCGATGTGCAGCTGCTGGACGAGGCGTTGCGGCGCACCGTCGGCGAACTTGCCCAGACCGTCACCGGTGAGCGGCGGCCGCGCACGATCCCGGTCATGTGTGGCGCCGAGTGGGACGACGGGGCGACGTGCTCGGCGGAGATCCGGGTCGGGGCGCAGACGCTCCGCACGGTCTGTCCCGGCTGTGGCGCCGAGTGGACCAGGGAGATTTTCCTTCGTCTTGCGGCGGAGGCCAACCAGATGGGAGCAGCAGCATGACCGACCCTGCCTTCGTCCACCAGGTGCTGGACGTCTTCGCCCGAGCGGAATGCCACACCGAACTTCTCTGGCACGTCCGCGACGAGAGCATTACGTTCCATGCGAACGTCAGCGACGTCTTCGCGTGGGGCTCAGCCGACGCCGAGGAGATCACGCCGGAGCGGCTGCCGGTGCTGGAACAGGCGCTCACGGATCTTCAGGAAATCAACTCGCCAGAGTACTTGCCTGAGCTGTACGCCGCTCGGATCCGCGGGATGCGTCCACAGGGTGCCGCGTACCCGGATGACGCCCCGACGCAGGCTCTGCTGGACGCGTGCGGCCCGGAGCGGACCCTCGGCTTGGGGAATCCGAAGCGGCCGCCGGTTCCGAAGGAGGTCGCGCAGTGACGGGCGGCGAGCTGACGGCGGCGTGGCTGGTCGGGATCTTGTGCGTCACCGGCGCGGTGTCGTCGATGGTGAAGGCGTGGGCCGCGGCCAGGCGGGAGACCGCGAGATCCCAGGAGGCAGTTGCGCTCGCCTACTTGCAGGCGCAGCAGGCGACGGTCGAGGCCCAGCACGGCTGGCTGACGGTCCCGGAGACCTGGTCGAAGGACGGTGGCCTGTGAGCGGCGGCTGTTGCCAGGCCCGCGGCGGTGACGAGGAGTTGCGGCTGCAGTGCATCCGGGAGCCGCACCCGGGCGACGACTGGCATTTGGACGGGCCGGAACGCTGGTGGAAGACGATTCCAGGCGAGCAGGAGGAGGCGCCGTGACGGCCCACGACTATCTGAGCACCGGCTGCCTGCACGGCGACATGCTGCTGCCGGACGGGCGTACCGGGCACGACTACTGCCAGTCGGACATGGGCGCGGCAGGGGCCAAGAAGCCGGCGCAGTGCAAGTTCTGCCAGGCCCCGTGCTCGTGCGAATGCCACGAGGAACCGCTACTTGGTGATGCCCGGCGGCTCGCTCAGCAGGCCAGACGCCAGCTTGGCCCCGTTCAGATGGTGGCTGCCCGGCTGAGGGCGCTGCACGAGGGGAGGCAGCAGTGATCGAGTCCTCGCCCCTTCCGGGGTCGATAGGTCTGACGTCGATCGCTGGCGCGGTCGGTCTGGGGATCCGGGTTGGCCAGTGGCTGAACGGCGGCGGCTTCACCGAGTTTGAGCACGCCTTCCTGGTGCTCCCCGACGGCCAGCTGCTGGAGGCCGAGCCGGGCGGCGCCAGGATCGCCGGCCTGGACGAGTACGCGGGCCGACACGTCGAGTATGTGGCGCCGGCCGGGCTGACGGACGGGCAGCGGGCGGCGATCTGCGCCGCGGCCCTGCGGTACGTCGGGGTCGGCTACTCCGCGGCGGAGTACTTCGCAATCGCCGCGCACCGGTTCCACCTGCCGGTTCCGGGTCTACGTCGGCACATCTCGGACTCGCGCCGGATGATCTGTTCGCAGTTGGTCGACCAGTGCTACCAGGACGCGGGTGTGCACCTGTTCCAGGACGGGCGCTGGCCCGGCTACGTCACGCCAGGCGACCTCTGGCAGCTGCTCGGGCGAGGTGAGCAGCGGTGAGTGACTTCCCCGACATGCTGCCCAGCAGCAACCGCGCCGCCCGCGACCGCATCGAAGCCGCCCTCACCGACATGGACTGGTCCGAGCAGTCCGTGCTTCAGATCTCACACGAGCACGCCCGCCGCGTCCTGGCCGGCGCCGTACGCAAGGCGTTCTCGCCCGAGCTGGCCCGCATGCGGGAGACCGAGGCCACTCTGGCCCGTCTGCGCCGTGTCATCCGCAGCGCACCTGAGGCCGGCACCATCCCGACTCGGAAGCTGCTGGACGCCCTGTACGGGGAGGAGGGGCGGTGAGCGGCCGCCCGGATCCGATGGTGCGGCAGATCTTGCGGGCGTTCAACGTGGCGGCGAAGGACATCGGTTTGGTGCAGCGGTCGGCGTTTTCGTCGGAGTACAGGCGTCGTCAGCGGGCCCGGGTGAAGCGGAGGCGGCGGTGAGCGGTGTGGAGTGGCCCGTGCTGCCGAACGGGCGGCGACCCGAGGACTACAGGGTGGTGTGGGACATGGTGATCACTGACGCTGCGGTGCTACGAGCTGTCCTGGGTGATGAGTTGGTGGATGCGGCGCTTCAGTCTCCGTTGCGGCTGTCGCGGCGGGTCCGGGTGCACCGGCTCCTGCGGGGCTGCTGGGAGGTTCTGTGTCCGTGCTGCCCTGGGTGGCCGCTGGTGGCGCAGGTTGGGTCGCGGGAGAGGGCGATGCAGCAGGCGCGCGAGCATCTGGTCGAGGCGCATCCGAAGGATCGAGCAGGGAGATGGTCATGACTGAGACCGATGGTCAGCTGGCATACCGCGTCTACATCGACACGATGACTGCGCACGAGTCCCTGTCCGTGTGGCCGCCGAGACCGTGGGGGGATCTCTCCGCTGCCGCGCGGGACGCTTGGGAGCAGGCGGCTCGGGCTGTGCTGGAGGGGGTTCGGAGCGGTGGCTGAGGGTTCGGCGGTCGAGTTCCTGCGGCAGGCGCACGTCCGGGCCGAGGAGTTGGCGCGGGCGGCGACGCGTGGGCCGTGGACGGTGCATTCGCACGACTGGACGAGTAGCTTCGCCGCGTCGATCGGCCACCACTTTGAGGCTGACGTCGTGGGCGGTGGCCACGAGGGCGGCGGGGTCGTTGATTTGGCCGACGCGGAGTTCATCGTGGCGAACGACCCGGCCGCGGTGCTGCGCCGTGTCGCCGCCGAGCGGCAGATCCTCGCCGAGCACCAGCCGACGCGGGACGACTGGGACAGTCGACTGTATGAACCGTGCGAGCTGGCGGGTTGCCGCTGCAGCTCTCGCGAGGACGACGAGTACGTGTTGGCGTGCGGCTCGTGCGCGACGGGCAATCCGTACGACGCCGTGCTGCAGCACTGGCCCGTGCCGGACGGTGCTGCTGCTCGCCCAGGCCTGGGGCTGGGAGGAGGAAGCATCGTGACGACCTTCTACCTCAAGCGGCCCGGCCAGTACAGCGACGAAGCCGAGGCCATCGTCTGTGGGGACGACGACAGCTGGCCCGGCAGTACTCACGCCGCCGAGGACGAGTGGGCGCTGTCGCTGCCGCATTCGTGTGACGCGTGGGAGATCGGGATCGGCTCCCTGGGCGATGTGCTGGAGGCGGCTCGGGAGTTCCGGGCTGGCCTGGATGAGGCGATCCGCCGACTGGAACAGGAGCAGGCTGAGGATGGCAACGAGCCTGCCCGGTATGCGGCGGCGCGTGCGGGCGCGGCTCGGTCGCTGCGGGAGATGGAGGAGGAGGCGGCCGAGCTTGGCCTCGGGTCGCTCGCGGGGCTCGCTGGCTGGCAGGCCGAGCAGTTCGAGGGCTGGACGCCGTTCACGGCGTTGCCCGACTCGGCGTTTCGTCTCGCCCGGCGGCCGCCGGAGATTCCCGCCGCCTGTTACGCGGCGTCCTGGGGCTGGGTGCATGTCCGGCCGGGCTGCAGGTGCCCGCGCACTCGCCGATGATGGGTCCCGTGGGCGAGGTGGCTGGGATGGTTTGCGGGCATTGCGGGCGGCCGTGTGCCTGGAATCCGTGGGGCCGGTGCTCCTGGTTCTGCTTTGACCGGCCACGTGAGGACCCGGCGGAGCATGCGGCGATGATCGAGGCCGCGCCGGAGGCGTTCGCCTGGTTCATGGGGCTCGGGCCGGGTGAGCGGGTCGACGGGCCGGGCGATGGTTAGGGGCTGTCCTCGGGCGCCTGGACCTTGCGGACCGTGCAGTCGCCAGCCGTAAGGCGCTCGTTGAGGGCGTTGATGGTGTCGGGGCGCAGCGGAGCGTTGACCTGTGCGGCGTACGTGCTGGCGGCCTGCTGTTCCAGTTCTGCGACCCGGGCGGCCAGTTGGTCGCATTCGTCAGCGATCGGCTGCACGATCTCCATGACCGTGTCGGCGAGCGGCACTGTCTGCCCGTCGCGGATGGCAGGGTGCAGGCCGAGCGCGCACTCGATACGGGCCCGCAGGTCGTCGGTCATGTCTGGTCTCCGGTGATGGCCCTGGCGAGGGCGAGAGCCTCGTTGCTGCCGGCCACGCCGGGCAGCATCCCGTCAAGGTTGGTCTTGCTGGTCAGCCTGCGGAGGAGCGCGGCGATCAGCGGGTTATAGGACGCGGGGAGCCCGGACGGGCGCTCGGCAAGCTCCCGGATCGCGGCCTGTAGGACTTCGACGTCGGTCACTTCATCATCTCCGGGTCGAACGGGATGCTGCACTTGATGCACGGGCCACCATGCGGCGGCTCGCCGGGGAAGTTGTAGGCGGGGGAGACGTGCTGGCAGGGCTGCTCCTGGTCGTGGCAGCCGGCGCAGTCGTCGACGTTGCCGTTCTCGCAGCAGTGCTGGTCGAGTGGGGTTCCGGTGTCGGCGTGGAGCCGGTAGTCGTCGAGCATCTCATCGAGGTACCACCAGACGCCGTCGCGTTCTTGCCGGCGGTCCCGGTGCGCCTTGAGCCACTGCTCGAACTGGTCACCGCGGCGGGGCAGGGGCTCGGGCTGGTAGCTGGGGCCGGTGTGGAGTACGGCCGCGCCGAGTCGACGCCAGAAACTGCGGTCGGTCACTGCTCCTCCGTCGGGTACTGCTCGCCGCGGGCCAACGCTGCGCGGGCTTGTTGGGCTTCGGCGATGAACGCGTCCAGGCGGGCGAGGGCCGTGGTCTGGACGGTGGGGTCCTCATACGCGTTCTCGTCGTCGATGCGCCACTGGTCACACTGGTGGGGCAGGAAGACGCGCCAGCCGGGCTTGTTGTCCTCATCCCAGGGCTCGTCAACGTACTCCACGGTGAAGCCGAACTTCCTGGCGGTCATCCCCGGACCTCCTTCTCGCAGGTGTCGCAGAGTGGGTGGTCGCCGGGTGTGGCCCCGTAGTTGCCGCAGATCTGGCACTCGGTGTTGGCGCGGGCGGAGGCGAGATCATCGGCCAGATCGATGAGCGTGTTCAGCAACTCGTCACGGCTGTGGTCTTCCCGCAGGTGCTCGTACAGGTCCGTCCGGCCGTACAGGTCGTCTTCGTTGCAGTCGGCGATGGGGCAGGTGGTGATCATGCTGCGGTCTCCGTCTCCAGCGAGTTGGCCCAGTCGGCGAGCGCCTCGAAGTCGGCAGGCAGCATGCCGAGGCGCGGATCGACGTGATGAAGGAGCGCCGGGCCTTCGTGGACATCGGTCACGAACTCCCGGTCCGCAGCGCCGATCTCGTCGTCGACCCACGCGAACGGCCGGCCCTGCGCCCAGCGGACGACCTCCCACGTCTTGAAGTACATGCCGTCCGGCCGGCTGGCCCAGAGGTGCTCGAACGGCACGTGCGGCAGCTCGGGGAGGCCGAGGTGCGGGCCGATCCAGTAGTTCGCTTCGGCCTGCCACGTGGTGCACCACACGAGGTCGTACGGCAGGGCCTGCAGCATGGCGCCGTGATCGTGGTTGAGCCAGACGCGCAGGGGCTTGGCGCGGCGGGGGTTGGCTTGCCGGGCGATCCAGGAGGCGGGCAGCATGCGGTAGGTGGAGTATCCGTCGGGGCGTCGGGTGGCCTTCGCGGCGAACGGATTGAGCGGTCCGTCAACATCGATCAGGAGCAGCGGGCGAGTCATCGCCGGGCCTCCAGTAGGTGCTTGCCGTACGCGAGGTGCGCGCCGGTGACGGTGGTGTAGGTGCGGGACTGCCAGTCGCCGCATGTGCACGACGCCCAGCAGCCGTGACGGCCGGTCCGGTACAGCCAAGGGTGGTGCTTCACCGCCACAGCTGAGCCCCCAGCTCGCCGAGAAGCGCCGGGTTGACGATGCTGACGATCGCCTTGACGTCTTCGACGGGGACGGCTGCCCAGAGCACACTGCGGGCGTCTGCGTACTTTCGGGCGAGGCGCTCGCGCTTCTCAGCAGGGAGCTGGGCGGTCCGGTCGGGGTGGCTGTTGTGCGCGTTATCAGCGATCTTGATGAGGGTGGCGCCGTAGTTCGTGACGATCGCCTCGATCTTCGCCTGGTAGGTGACGTCCGGGTTGTTCGTCACCCGTTGCACCAGATCGACGACTGTACCCGGCACCCCGGCGGCGAGCAGCTGTTCGGCGGTCAGGTCGGTGTCTTCGAGGGTGTCGTGGAGGAGCCCGGCCATCTGCATGCCGACGCCGAACGGTGCGAGGCCGGCGGCGACAGCTTCGACGTGCCGGATGTACGGGGCACCGATCTTGTCGAACTGTCCGGCGTGAGCTTCGGTGGCGAGGGCGTGGACGTCGGCGAGGGTGATTCGGGTCGGCATGAGGGTGCCTCTCGGGCTGGGTGGTATGCGTCGATTATCTCATTTGTGCCACTTGATCGCATCTGCCTTGCGGGCCCAATCCGTGCCCTGAGCAGGGAAGTTGGGCCCGCGTCAGGCGCCGGGCGTGTCGCTCCTGGCCACCCAGTTCGGGCTGTAGACGACGGGCGGCTCGGGGTCGTCCTTGCGGTGGCGCAGGGCGCGCAGGGTTTCGCGGGGAGCAGTGACAGCCAGGGCGAGAAGCAACACCGTCTGGCGGAGCTTACTGCCGCAGTACCAGCTCCCACTGCTCCGCATCTGTCCCTTCGCCCAGTCGCCGAGCCAGCCCCACGGGCGGAGCCGGCCGGCCAGGTAGCCGGCCACGGCGGCCACAGCCACGACGAGCGCAGTCACGACTGGCAGCCGATCTGGTGGTCGCCGCCGGTCCCGGTACACGTCGGGCAGGCGTCGCCCTTGAATCGGGCCTCAACGGCCTTGTCGTCGATCCGGCGGTTGATGACCGTGGCGGTCGCGTCGATCGCCTTGGCGCACTCGTCGACCTCGAAGCGGGGGTTGTCGCCGGTGGTGGTTTCACGGCGTTCGGTGGTCTTGGTGTAGGTGCCGTCGGCTCGTTCGACCTCGACGGTGATCGTTACGGTGATCTTCACTTCGTCTCCAGTGCGTATCCGGTGCGGCGGGGCTTGCCGGTCTTGGTGGTCGGGGAGTCGTGGAGCTGGTCCGTGCGGATCCGGCCGTAGATGATGCCTGGCCTTCTGGTGTCGAGGTAGGTGATCGCGGCGTGGTCGTCGTGGATCGTGTCGATGCGGATCCGCGTCGGGTAGATGACGCGCGGGTCGCACTGCTGGTAGATCCGGCCGGGCTTCGCGGGCATGTGCTGCTCCTTGTCAGAGGGGTCGGCCGTCGCAGTCGTAGTAGTCGCCGCTACGGACGTGCGGCTGGTAGCAGCCATCGTGGTCGAACGGGTCGTCCTCGTCCTCGTCGTAAGCGTCGGGCTTCTGGTCGATCACGCCTGCTCCAGGGCGAGTTCGACGCAGTACAGGGCGAACTTGGTGCTGTAGTCGGAGTGGCCGATGGCCTGCTGCTCGACAGCCTCGACGGCACTGATGGGGATAGGCGGCAGAAGCTGGGCGGCCCGCGCGGCGTTGACCGCGTTGAGCATGACGGTCCGTTCGAATGTGACCCAGTCAAGTTCGCCGTTGAAGACTTCCTGGCGTTCGGGGCGTTCTTGCTGCGCCTCGGTGAGGATGTTGAGGAGTTGATCGTGGAGGGCGAGGCGCTGGTTGATCTGTCGCGGGGTGAGGGTCACCGGTGTTCTCCTGTCTGGCAGTAGTGGGTTCCGTCGGGGTGCGGGGTCCAGCCGGCGTCTCGCGCGGCGGTGTCGGCTTCGTGCTGGGTGTCGTAGGTTTCGCGGTGGCCGTAGCCCTGGCCGAGTTCACGGCCGCAGCCGTCGCAGGTGACGACGTGGACGGTGACCTGGCGGACCGTCACTGGGCTACTCCGTTGCGGGCGATGCGCGCAGCCATGCGAAGCATGTCGTTTCTGTCGCGGGCGCGATCGCCCATGCCCTCCCATGTGACAATCCCGGCCTCGTACCCGCGGGCGACCTGCTCACGGACGTGGGCCTCAACGGCCCGCTCCAGCTCGGCGAGTTGGGCGCGAACCCGGGCGGCGTCCCACGCTGGCAGGGTGTTCAGGGCCTCGTAGATGGTGCGTCGGGCTTCTTGAACGGCGAGAACGGTCGGGTCGGTGGTCATCACCACTCCTTGGGGTCGATGAGGTCGAACAGCGTCCAGCGGCTGGCGTCGGGTTCCCACTGCTCGACGCGGATCCAGGTGACGCGGCTGCTGCCGGCCTTCACGGCGTCGCGGACTTCACGGGCCTTCTCGTAGGCCTTGTTCTCGCTTGTGTGCTCGGTGCGGAACGGGCCGTCGGGGGTCCTGCAGATGACGGCCCAGGGCTTGGACTTGCGGGCCATCAGGACTCCTTCTCGACCCAGGGCCCGTTGGCGTTGGCGCGGGTGGCGAGGCTGAACGGCGCGGCGGGCAGCAGCAGGTCGGGGCCGGGGTTGTCGCCGGTGTAGCCGCCGGTCTGCTCGGCGCCGCAGCCGCAGTAGCTGCCCTCGTAGGCGTAGCAGTGCTTGAAGTGGATCACGGGTGGCTCCTCAGCTGTTGCGGATGGTGTCGGCGGCCCAGTCGACGCCCGCACTGAAGTCGGCGTCCCGGTCGGGGTTGGCATCGAGGAGCAGCTGCGCGAAGTGCTCGCGGATCGCGGGCCAAGCGGCATCGAAGGCCGCGTCGGCGATCTCGATGGCGGCGGAGTTCGGCAGCTGGCCGGAGTAGAGGGACTGTAGCTTGGCGACGGCGGCGTTCCGAGTGGTCTCGCGGATGCTGGCGGGGATCTGGCTGGTCACTTGGCGGCTCCGTTTCGGGCGGTGTGGGCGGCGTGTTCGATGCCGCCGTTGCGGATCTGTGCGGCGTCGTTGGTGGCGGGGAGGATGAGTTGCTCGATCTCGCGGGCGACCTGTTCGCGGATGCGCTGCTCGATCGCGGGCCAGAAGTGCGCCAGGAGGTATGCGGCCTGGCCGGGGCTCTTCGGGATGATCCATGGTGCGGACGCACACAGCTTGGTGACGCTGGCCGGAATGTCGTCGGGGCTCACGGGTGGCTCCTCAGTGCTGGTTGGGCTGGTCGCTGGCGTCGCAGGCCAGGCAGAAGGTGTACCTGTGGCCGAAGCCGGTGGCCTCGATCTGCGCGCGGGACCGCAGCGTCATGTACGGCTCCCGGAACTGGTCGTGGGGCGTGCGGCTGCTGTACGTCCGGATCGTCGGGTTGCACAGCGCGGTCTTGTCGTGGGTGAAGCGGTGGAGGTCGAACATGTCCTCGGTCGTGCCGGCCCAGTCGCTGCTCATGCTGCTCCTTCGGCCTGCTGGAGCCTGTCGCGGAGCCGCTGGGCGTAGTCGGCGGCGATGCCGTGCGGGGAGCAGTAGTCGCCCATCTCGTCCGCGAACGCCCGGGCGGCGGCCTCCACGGCGCGCAGTCGGCGGACCTCGGCAAGGAGAGCGGGCATGTCCTCGCGGGCGTGGGCGACGAATTCGGCGTCGGCCTGGTTGTTGTTGCCGAGGTAACCGAGGTTGATCTCGACAGTGCCGGCCTCATTGGTGACCCAGCGGTTGAGGTCCTGCTTGTCGTCCTCTCGGTACCACGGGCCCGGCCTGGCGGCGGCCTCGCGGGCGCTGATGTCGGCGAGCTGCTCGTCGGTGAGCGGGGCGGTGTCGGTCATCGTGCTGCTCCTCAGCAGAAGTCGCCGTTGTAGAAGGCGTGGCCGTCGGGGTCGATGTACTCACGGTTGCGGAGCTGATCGCTGGCCCGGTCTCCGTAGCGGGCCTTGAGTGGCTCGCCGTGGCCGTCCTCGGTGCGGTCCGCGATGAGCCGGAACTCGTCGAGGGGGTAGGGCCGGTCGTACTCGTCGCGGATGCTGCCCATGTTCTTGGCGAGGGCGAGGCGTGCCCAGATCGGCAGGTCGTCGGGGTGGTTCGGGGACATGGTGGTGGTGGTGGTGGGCATCGTGCTGCTCCTCAGTCGTTGACGTGGTCGTTGCTGCGCGTGCACGGCCCGGCGTGGACCAGGCCGTGGCAGGTGCCGTACACGGACCGGGCGCCGCAGAACTGCAACTGCTCGGCGCCGTGCTGCCTCATGGCGTCGGCGAGGTTCTGCGACAGCCCGGGGCGGTCAGACTCAGGGCTGGGCGTCAGCGAGGTAGGCGGCGCCGTCTCGGAGGCCCTGCAGTCGAGCGGCCCGTACGGCGAGCTGAAGGGCGGCCTGGGCGATCGCGCTGGCCTCACCGCTGCGAGTGTCCTCGCTGCTGCGGGCGAGCGCGTCGGCGAGGTTTCGGGTGTCCTTGGCGAGGATCTCGGCGTCGCGGACGAGGAGGGCATGGTCGGTGGTGATCTGGCGAACCGCGAAATCGCGGGTGAATTGGTCCGGCATGGTGACTCCTTGGTGTGATCGGGCCCGGCCGCCGATGGGGCCGGGCGGGTGGTCAGCTGGTCTCGTCGCGCTCGTCCTGCGTGAACCCGTACAGGCCCGTCTGCGTGCCGCGGGCGACCATCCGGCCCGCATTCGTCATGGACCGGTGGGTGTGCTCGCCGGAGTAGGAGAGCGTCGTGTCCGCCCGGATGCCCATGCCGCCAGCGGCGGCGAACGCGTCCTGGTCGGCGCCGAGGAACACGAACTGCCAACCGTAGGTGCCCTGCTGCTCGGTGATGAGCCGCTTGACGTGGTGCAGGTTGAACTCGCGGGAGGAGTTTTCTTCGCCGTCGGTGAGGATGACGACGATGACCTCGCCGGGCCGGTCTCCCGCCGGGAGGGCGGCGAGTTGCGCGCCGACGGTGGTGATGGTCCGCCCGACCGCGTCGAGGAGGGCGGTACCGCCGCGCGGGACGAGGGTGAAGTGGGGGACGTCGGCGAGCGGGGCGTTTTCGTACACGGTGTCGTATGAGGTGTCGAACTGGTACAGGGACACGGTGGTGTCGCCGGGGGCGTCGGCCTGGGCGGCGAGGAAGGCGCGCAGGCCGCCTTCGGTGTCGGTCTTGACGGTCTGCATGCTGCCGGAGCGGTCGAGGACGATGGCGATGTGACGGCGGTCGGGGTTGGTCATGTAGTGCTCCTCGGGTGGGGGTGGCCACCAGGTAGAGGCCACCAGGTTGGGCGACGGTCAGAGGTTGACGAGCTGGCCGTCCTCATCGCGCGGACAGTCACACCCGCACGCGTGCTCGCGGCTGGGGCAGTAGCAGTGACACATGCCCTCGCCGCACGGCTCGCGGTCATCGTCCTCGCTGCTCATGAGGTGGTCGCAGTAGTTGCAGGCGTCGCGCCACAGTGGCGCCGCGATGTCGTAGCCCTCCTGGGCCTGCAGGCGCTTCCACAGGCCGATGGACGGGTCGGGCTGGCCCGGTACGGCCTGCTGGTCGAGTTCGACCATCAGGTAGGCGAGTTCGACGAAGCTGGTGGGCAGCCGGTCGGCGGGGATGTCGGGCTGCTCGGGCGCCCAGTCGGCGGAGTCGAGGTCGATCAGGGTGCGGACACGCTGTCCGATGGCGAGGGACATGAGGGTCTCCTGGTCAGAACGGGCTGAGGGCGCTGTTCGACAACTCGTAGGCGTACCCGTAGGCGGGATCGAGGAGCGGACCGGCGGCGCCGTGGTAGTACTCAGCGATGGCCCGCAGGAGGATCTGCTGAGCACCAAACAGGGCACGCGCCTCCTGCTTGAGGTGCTGCTGCGCCTCGGCCGCGATGCCGCCCTCGACGACGTCGCCGCGGATCTCACTGTCGAGCTGATCGATGGCGCCGTACCAGGTGGAGAGCATGTCGAAGTGTCCGCGGATGGCCATGTACGCCGCAGCGGCCAACTGGCTGTTCGAGCTATCGGCGATGACCTCGGCTTCGTGGCGGATCGCATCGGCGGTGAAGGAGTCGAAGCAGTCGGAGATGCCGGCGATCTGCGCTTCGTAGCGGTTGATGGCGTCGTGCAGGGATTGCCGGAGCGGAGTGGTGCCGAGGTCGGACATCGAGACTCCTTACGGTGAGAGGGGCCCAGCCGCCGGGGCAGCCGGGCGGGATGGTCAGCGCGCGTTGGGGCAGTCGTCGGTGAGCGGGATCAACTCGTCCGGCCCGTAGATCCCGCAGTGGTGGCCTCGGGCGTCGATGAGCGCCGCAGTGCCGTCGCCCTGCCCGACCCAGTGGCCGAAGCGGTGCACGCCGTACGACGCCGAGCCGGGACAGGCGTGCAGGTCGGGGGTGGGTCCGCCGGTGATGAACCGGTCGCTGGACTTGAGGTCACGGGCGGGCACCCAGCGAGAAACGTTGTAGAAGCCGACGGTGCTGGTCCGTTCCCTGGTGATGCTGCCCCAGTTGCTCATGCCGGCCTCCTCGTTGGCGGTGCGCGGTCCGCAGAGGGCGATCAGGTCCAGGTCGTCCGTCCAGGTCTCAGCCCGGCCTACTCGGTCACGTTGTGCGTAAGCGTTGGCTGCCAGTTATCCGCTGTCCCCCGCTGTGCGGCGGTCACGGCTTCCCTGCGCGTCGCTTTGCCTCTCGGCTCACGGTGGTAGCGCGGGCAGCTCCCTGCTCACTGATCGCTCTCTGTGGAGTTGTTGCCGGTCTGCCGCTGGGCGGTGTTCCGACACTCAAAGATTAGCGGGTACCCGCTATTAATGTCAAGCGGGTACCCGCTACACTCTCCACATGGACACGCCGCCGCCACCCTTCGAAGCACTCGCCGACCTGACCAAAGACCCCGGCACCCTCGAACGCGCCAAGCTGCTCACCGACGCGCTGAACGCCGTGCCCGACCTGCAGAAGTGGCTGAGGCAGCTCCGCCAGCAGGACGTCTTGGCGCTCCACGAGGCCGGCATGTCCTACACCGACATCGCGCCCCACCTCGGCGTGAAGCCCGAACGCGCCTCAGGGATCGCCCGCGGCGCCTCCCGAAGCACCAACCCCGGCGGATCAGGCCGCCGCACCAAGGCCCCCGGCCCCGCCGAGCCCGACGGCCCCTGACCCGTTGTCGGTCCGCCATGCCAGGCTTACCCCATCCGACCGAAGGAGCAGCAATGACTCAGCCCACCCTCCCCTGGCAGCCTGGCGACCTCGTCCTCGCCGCCGACGGCCACCTGTGGGTACGCGCCTACCCGGAGGATGTCGAGAAGGGCTGGCCGTGGGCGCATTCGGCTGAGACTGTCGGTGCTGGCTCGGGCGCCGTCGAGGAGGACTATCCGGTGCGGCCGTTGACTCTGCTGGTGCGTGACGGCAGGGCGGTCGGCGGGACCGTGGTTGCCGAGTAGCCCGTGGCGTTCCCAAGGCCCCCTCACGTCGAGGGGGCTTCCTGCTGTCCGGCCCAGCAGCCCCGCCCCGGCCCGTGGCGGGCCCTCAGGCGGCCGAACCCGGGCCGGAGGAAGCCCGGGAGCCTGCGAGGCGAGAACGGGCCGCTACGGCGTTCCAACTTCGCACCGGGCGGCTGGTGGGGTTCGCCGCGGCCGGACACACCCCGAGACGATCAGGACGAGGCGAGCAACTCGCCATCCACCGCAGCGAGGTCGAGGATGGCCCGCGCAACGACCACGGCCTCAGGGCCGCCGGACGGCCCTTTCGCGATGAACTCGTCGCGCTCCTTCTGTCCCGCGTCGTCGGTCCCGGCCCATACGTGTTCGGCGGCCTGCCGGTTGGCGTCGAAGGAGCGCGTAGCCCAGTCGAGGAGTTCCGTCAGTGGCCCACGAAGGCGCTTCGGCACGTCCTCAGCCACTGCTGGCGCATAGGAGTGCTGGTCGTAGCAGTCCTTGCACCAGGGCGCGCCGTCGGCGTCAGCGACGTGAAGCTCCTCGGGGCAGCCGCAGCCACGCTGCTGGCAGACGTCATCCACGGCCCGGAGAACGGCGATTGCTCGGCGCAGGACATCAGCCGGGGCCTCGATCATCGCTGCTCCCCCGTGCCGAAGTCCCGCTCCAACTGGGCCGTCAGGTCGCCGGACACGCACCAGCAGCCGGTCCACTTGCCTTGCCCGCGCGGCCAGTGCCACTCCTGGTAGCGGTGCTCCACGTCGACGCTCGGACAGTCCACGTCGGTGCAGGTCTTGCTGTCGTCGAAGTGGTGGCTGAGGTGGCCTTCGCAGTAGAAGCCACGACGCCGGCCGGGTACGGCTGCCGCCCACCGCTTGTCGTACGCCTGCAGTTCGTGGCGGCACGACCCGCGCAGGTGGAACATGGCGGAGCCGTCACCGAGGTCGGGCCGAATCAGGTTCGGGCCGTCGAACCGGTGGAACTTCTGCCGGCTGGTGATGGGTTCGCGGCAGCCGTGGCAGGACCCGGGCATGATGGCCATCTGCTTCTCGAAGTGTTCCTCGGCGCGTTCGGCGATCTTCTCGTTGTGCACGTGCTGGCAGGGCGGGAGTTCACCGCACAGACGGCAGACCGAGTAGTGCTCGGGCAGGGTCCGCCACATGATCGACGCGGAGCCGGACAGGTGCAGGGGCTTCGCCTCGGGCTGGTCAACGTCGCGCAGAACCAGGACGAGCGGCCGGTACGGCCAGGTGGCAGGTTCGGGGCAGCCGTGGTCAACCCAGGTGTCGCGGACGGTGTCGTCCCAGTCGAACGGGTCACGTTCGCGGGTCTCGACGACGCGGTAGGGCTTGCGGTCCCAGATGACGATCTGGCCGGGGGTGAGCCTGCTGCCACTGCGGTGGTCGGCACGCTGGTCGGGGCGCCAGGCGTCGGCTTCGATACGGATGATCACTGCTGGCTCCTCAGTCCGGATTCGTCGCGGTTCCATCCGCAGGTGAACATGGCGCCGGCCTCGCGAAGGCGCAGCAGCCGTGCTGCATAGCCGACTTCGGCGGGGTCGTGCTGGGCGAGGTCGGACCATGCTGCGCCGCTCATGCGTTGGCCGGTCGTGTCGTGCGGGTCGCCGCAGGGGCACGGGCAGTTCGGCGGGTTATCGTCGAGGATGTTGGCGCCCCAGCACTTGTGGTGCCAGTGCTTGGCGCAGGCCTCGCACGCGTCGCGGGGGACGATCAGGAACGGCCCGTCACCGTCATCCCCACCACCACCCTTGCGCTTCCGCTTCGGGTCGGGCGTCTCACGGACGTGGGCGAGGTGCAGTGCGGCACCCATCTCAGGCCTCCTGGGTGGCGACGCGCTGGGCGAGCACCTGCTCGTACACGTTCTCGGTGAACAGCCAGCCCGCGGCGGTGTGCCGCTGGGGACGCCACGGTGTCGGCGGGACGAGCGTCTCGCTGCGGTACGCAACGCCGACACCCCAGAAGTCGGCCTCAGCCAGCACGCCCTTGTCGCGCGGGAGTGCTGCCGCGAGGATCGCACGGGCGCAGAACGGGGCGTACGCGGTCGCCCGTTCGATCGTCGTGCGGGTTGCGGTGCCGGGGAGGAGCGCCAGATGCACCGTCACCGGCCGGACCGCAGTGCGGGTCACGTGCCCGGCCTCGACGTGGACCGCGGCAGCGGGCAGGTGGCGCAGCAACTGCTGGTCCCGCCGGTCCAGCGAGCCGACAGGGACCGGCTCCCAGGCGGGCAGGCCGAGCAGCAGCCCGAGGTGCTCGATCCGGGTGATGGCGCGCAGCCCGGCGCGCTGGCGGCGGGTGTGCTCGACCTGGTCGACGGTGACGAACAGGGTGGCGCCGCGGCCGTAGCTGGCGGGTGCGGGAACAGCGACAGCGTGCTCGGGAAGATCGGGGACGAGGGCGCGGGCAGCGGCGAGCAGCGCGTCGCTGATCGCTGCGGCAGTGGGGGCCAGCATGATGGTGCCTCACTTTGCGATGGTATGTGGTCAAGTGTCCCGTGTTTTTGGGCGCACGGGTACCCCTTTGGCGTGGCGGTCCACGACCAATTCGGCTGGTGGGGTGGGGAGATGGGGCCGGCCGGTTCAGGTCACGGCCGGCTCCGGGTCAGGCTGCGGCCCTCTGCGCTGACGGTCGAGCCCGAGATGACTCGTCCCAGTCGACGTCCCAGTCGATCCCAAGGGCCTCCAGCAACGCTGCGCTCGCACCCGTGAGTGTGCCGTCCGCTCGCCGCTGTCGTTGGACCTGCAACCAGCAGCCCAGGTAGCACGGGTAGCGCTGTGGAACGTCCGCTCTGAAGTGGAGCGGGACGCGTAGATCGCCGTGGTCCTTGAAGTACTTCACTGCGAGCTCCGCCGTCTCCATCCAATCCGCAGCCGCCTCGGAACGGCTGGGTCCGGCCACTACCCAGCCGACCCCGAGTTCGTTGAGAGCGGCGGCTTGTTCAGGCGCCAGGTCACCTCGATTCGCGTCCCGTCGCTGGTCATTGAGCCAGCTAGACAGAGACTGGTCAAAGACACCCTCCCTGACCGGGTTCTCAAACTCACGCGGGATGTCGACATGCCCGAACGTCGCATGGAATGCCGCTACTCGTTCAAGGTATTGACGCCACCAGGGCGGAAGCCAGTCGAACCCCATGGCAGCGATGGCCGTTCCTTCCTCGGGGCCGAGTTCTCCCCAGTGGCGTCGGCGGCAGACGTCCTCCAGCCACTTGACGATGTCCACCTCGTTGCCATGGATGTCTGTTGCGATCACGCGGCCAGGCAGGTTGGCGCATCCGTGCTCTGCCAGCCACGCCGCAACCGCTTCTCTGGCCGCCCGCTGCTTGACTTCCCGGGCGGCCTCCATCTCGGCCTGCCGAACGGCCAGAGGCACCCAGTCGAAGCCACAGCCGTTGAGGGCAGCAATCCGTTCCTGGCTCAACGTGGCATCGGCGTAAGCGTCTTGCTGCTCCTCCACCCACTTCCAGTAACGCCTGCCCATCATGGCGAAGCCCTCAGTGCCCCTCTCGGACCCAGCGAAGAACTCATACATCCGCCACCAGGCGGCGGTCTCCGCATCCCACTCGAAGCCCAAGGCATCAAGAGCAGCCACTCGCTCGAACGGCAGGATCCCCTTCAGGCGATCCGAACGCTGGCGGGCGATCCACCTCTTCAAGAAGGAGCCGTCGGCAAGCTTGGCCCCGGCGGGGACGTTGAGGTGACCGGCCTCGTCGTGGAACGCTTTCAGCGCGGCGTAGCCGTCCAGCCAGGGTGCCGTTGTGTGGTCGATGAGCGCGACAGCAATCTGCCGAAGGATCTCAGGGTCGGCGCACGGACCCGCGATGGCGATCCTGTCGGGCAGTCCATCCTGCTGCGAATCGTCGGCCTCCTGGGCTTCAGGTTCGCGCACCGCGGAAGTGCGCAGCTGGTCGAGTTCGGCGCCAAGGTCGTTGTCGAGGTCTCGCAACGCCCGGATGACCGTCCACGCCGGCTCGTAGTCGGTGCCGTCCAGGACGTTCGAAGGAAGGTCGCCGTCGGGCGCTTCGGGGAGCATCATCGGCAGGATGAACTTGGCGACGCCGCGGCCGCCAGGACTTCGTCGCAGAGCCCGGCCGGCCGACTGGATGATGTCGACCTCGGACCGCTTGGGGCAGGCGAAGAGAACCGCATCCACCGACGGCACGTCCACGCCTTCACCCAGGCAGCGAGCGTTCGACACCACGACCAGCCGACCGTCCGACGGTGCCGCCAACTCGGCCAGGATCGGGGCGCGCTGCTCGCTGCTCATCGAGCCGTCCACATGGAGCGCCGTGACCATGTCGGGGTCGTAGCCCAACATCGCCGCCACCTGACGGAGCTGCGCGGTGAACACTTTGGACCCGCGGATCGAGTCGCAGAACGCGATCGCCCTGCCCACGCCCTGCTCCTGCCAGGAGCGAAGGAGGGCAACCTGCGCCACCACCGTGTTGCGGGCCTCGCCGGCATCGGTGTCTCGTGCCTCGTCAAGCAGTTCCAGGATCCGGCGGACCCTCTCACTCTCGACGACCGTCACCAGGGCCCGGTAGTCGTCCAGGTGTCCGTCGGCGATCGCCTTCGGGAACGCATACTCGTACGCGACCTCACCGAACAGCGCCGAGTCGTCCATGCTCAGCGCGCCGCTGCTCGTGACGCGCTCGGTGAACAGGCGCGGCGTGGCGGTCATGTAGACCCGCCGCGTTGCGGGGAGCCACCCTGGGTCCGAGACGAGGCTCCGCAGGGATGCGGCCGGGTTGCCGGCCAAGTGGTGCGCCTCGTCGCACACAAGGACGTCCAGCGGCCGCCCTGCTGCTTGAACGCCTCGCGCCAGCACTGCCACGGAGGCGTATGTACTGACGATCAGGAGTATCCCGGACGCAGGTAGGGCACGAAGCCGATGCTCGAGCACGGCGGGGTCCGTGGTCACCTGCGCGTCGAGGTCCGCGACACGAGCTGACTCGTCGCACTGGCCGATGGTGCGGTCGGAGCAGACCGCGAGGCACTGGACGGGGCCGAGTTCGGCGTCCCGGCGCCAGCCGTCGACGAACTGCTTCACGAGCGCCAGAGACGGCGTCACGACGGCTACGACACCCGGCTGCTGGCCCCGCTGTCGCACAGCCTCCAGAAGGGCCTCCGCGGCCCGCTGAGCAGTCAGTGACTTTCCGGTGCCACAGGCCATTCGCAGCTGCCGGACGCCACCGCCAGCAAGGGCGGTGGCGACCGACGCCACGGCCGCACGCTGGTAGTCACGGAGTTGCGGGGCCACCGTCCGGACGACTGTGCTCACGAGGGTCTCCTCGAATGGGGTTGCTAGTCATAATGCCGCCTTATGACTCCGAATGCGCGGACAGCGGGAGCGTGGTGGGGATGGCAAGCGAACAGCCAGCCTCACATACTCAGTTCGGCTCGTCACTGGTGGGCGGCACGGGGCCGGTCCCCGGGCCGACACGCCGGGAGCTAACCGAACTCAGCCGCCGACGGATCGTGCGAAGTCTTCGCCAGCCTGCTCGACGTAGCCGCACAGCCAGTCACAGCCGCCCTCTCTGCCGAAGCCCTCGCGGTGCAGCACCTCGTGCAGCTCCCCCGCAGTCGACCAGTCGACGTCGGCTGGCCCACTCCTCGGCGAGTAGCTGCAGCCGCGGAACATGCGCTGCGCCAGGTACGTCACCGGGTTCTCGTGGGCGTCACGGCGGGCGGCGTGCCCGTGCAGCCAGCGGGCGAACGTCATCGGCAGGGCCACGGCGGGCTTCCGCCCCGAGCCACCGCACTGGGTGTGCCAGACGACACCGCCGTCGGTGATCGTGCCGACGATCGGCCCGTCAGGGTCGTACGGCTGCTCATGCCGGTACAGGGTGCCGTTGTTGCGGATCCGGATGGTTTCCTCGCAGACCGGGCACAAGCCGGTCGTGGTGATCGTGGCGGTCATGCGGTCACTCCTCGGGGTCATGGGTGGCGGGCAGGCGCGGGATCGGGTCGCCGGGCCGGCCGCATCCTGCGGGCCACGCCCCGACCGGACGGCCGTCCTCGCGCGACTGCGGCGGGGCGGTCCTTGGGACTTCGTCATCGGTCTTCGAACCGGGGCGCTGGATAAGGCTTCGTACGAAGGTGCTCAAATCGCCCTGCTGCGCCATCTGGTGGATGTCGTCGGGGGTGAACTCACTGGCCATGGATGCACACTCCGATCACTGAGGGTGGCTAGCTGTCGTGCGGCAGGTCGCAGGCATGGGCCAGATGTCCCTTGAAGGCCACTGTGGCGGTCCCCGTTGTGCCCATGCGGTTCTTCGCGACAATCAGGTCGAGTTCACCGGCTCGCGGGGAGGTCTTCTCGTAGTAGTCCTCCCGATGCAGCAAGATCACTACGTTGGCGTTTTGCTCGATCCCGCCGCTTTCGCGCAGGTCAGACATCATCGGGACCTTGTCCGGACGCTGCGACACCTGCCGGTTCAGCTGCGCCGCGGCAACAACCACGATCTCGAACTCCTGCGCCAGCTCCTTCAACCCGACCGCGATGGAGTCGACCTGTGTCGTGCGGTTCGCCCCAGCCTCGGCCTCGGCCTTCGCGATCTGCAGGTAGTCGACGACGTACAGGTCCGGCAGTTCGCCAACCGCCTGCATCTGCCGCAGCCTGGTCTTCATCCGTGACACCGGCACCCGTGGCGAGTCGTCGATCCGCAGCTGCTTGGCGTGGATCCGCTGGATCGCCATGGCGACCCGGTGCATCTCGTCGTCGTCCAAGCAGCGGGCCCGGAAGCGCTTCAGGTTGACCTTGGCCTCGGCGCAGATGATCCGCTGCCCGATCTGGGTGTGCGGCATCTCCATGCTGCCAACCAGGGTCCGGCCGTCGTTGGCGATCGACACACACCGCGCCCAGTCGGTCATCACTGTGGTCTTGCCCATGCCCGGGGAGGCCGCGACGACGACCAGGTCGGTCTTCTCGACCGGCGCCAGTTCGGCCAGGTCCGCGTACGGGATCGGCAGTGATCCGTCTCCGGGGTTGAAGTACATGGCCATGGTGTTGTCCAAAACCTCGTGCAGGGGCTTCTCGCGGCTGACCGCGGTCGTGCTGGACGTCGCGGTGAGCTTCTGCAGCAGGCCCGCGGCATGGTCGAGGACCTCTTCCGCATCGCCGCCTGCTGAGGCGTAGCCGGCTTGCACGAGGCTCGTGCCGGTGTCGACGATGGCGCGCAGGGTGGCCTGTGCCTTGACGATGTCGGCGTAGTAGCCGGCGCTTGCCGCGGTCGGCGCCGAGTTGCTGCAGGTGAACAGGTAGTTGACGCCGCCGACTCGGACCAGGTCGTTCGCGTCGAGGGCGTTCTGGACGGTGAACGGGTCGGCGGGCTCACCGCGCTGGTACAGGCCGACGATGGTGCGGTGCAGCAGCTGGTGGGCGCCGCGGTAGTAGTCCTCGGCGGTGAGGATGTCGACGACTTCGGTGATGGCGTCCTTGGAGAGGAGCATGGCGCCGATGACGGCCTGCTCGGCGGGGATGTTCTGCGGGGAAACGCGTTCGATGGACTGGGCGACGGCGTCGGCGGGTTCGGTGTCGAACAGGGTCACTGGCTAAGTCCTTGGTCAGGCCGCGATGGGCGCGGCGTCGGGATGGCAGTCCGGGCAGAGGCCGCCGGCCGGGCTCTTGCGGAGCCGGGGATTGAAGCGGGCGGCCGGGTTGGCGTCCTCGCAGCGGGTGCAGGGTTCCAGCAGTGCGAGCCCGGCGGGCTGGGCAGCGGCTCCGGTCTGCTCGGCCCGCCACACGGCGGCGAGGTCGGAGAGGTCTCCGGCGGCACTGACGGTCCGCCACCAGCCGGGACCGCGGGGGTTGTGGGTGCGGGTGAGCCAGTCGATGAACGCCGGCTCGTCGGCTTCTGGAACAACGCCGGCCGCACGGACGGCACGGTGGGCAGCAGTCGTCGGGGTTGCTTGTGGTCGCGCAGCGATTGTCTCTCTCTCGTCGCTGGGTGCGGCGGGAGGCTGCTGGGGGTCGGGTTCAGACGGGTCGGACGGGGAGGAGAGAGATTGAAGAGGAGGAGATAGAGGAGTAGGACCCCCTCTGTAGGGGGGTCTTTCCGCCGATTGCCCCCCGTTCTTGGGGGGTCTTTCCTCTTGATTGACCCCCGCTCCTGGGGGGTCTTTCCGTTCTCCCTTGACGACGTACCCACCGAAAGCCCCCCTCTGCAGGGGGGTCTTTCGCCAGTCCTGGATGACGCACGGCGCAAACAGCGATGCGATGCGATACCGAACCGCTTGACCGCGGAATCCGCCGGACACCGGTTCGATCAGACCGCGCTTCAGCAGGATCGACCGCATCGCCTCCCACTTCTTCGCCGTCATCCGGATCCGGCGCAGGATCTCCGGATGCTCGGGCCCGTGCCAGGTCTCCCGGGTGGCATCGTTGGCGTCCCTGGCGAGCACGGTCAGGCACCAGCGTTGGGCTGGCGTCACGTCGTCCGGGCACCAGTCCATGACCTCTTCGACCAGCTTGATCCCCATCAACTCACCGCCGTGGGCGGCATGTCAGGGGTGTTGGGGTACACGTCGGCTCCAGCTGGGCGCAGGGGTGGTGTGTGCGGGCCGCCCGCGAAGCGCAGGCGGCCCGGGGGCCTATCGGCCGAGGATGTTGCCGAGCACGTTGCGGGCGTGCTGCTGGCCGGGCGGGTCGGTGACGACGTCGAACGCGTCGCCCAGCGACCGGTACTCGACGTGCGCGGGGACACCGCCCTGGGTGTACTCGCGGGCCTCGCTGGTGGCGTTGGCGGGCGCGTCGGGGTTGTTGCCGGGGTAGCTGTTGACGACCATCACTCCCCCAGCCCGCTGGTGCCGGCGAGGGTTCGCTGGATGCGCAGGCCGAGCAGCCAGTCGCCGTAGCGGTCGAGGCGGTGGCGGGCGGCGGCGCGGTCGAGGAGGAGCTGGGAGAGGTTGAGGCGCGGCGGCTTGGCGCGCATGGCGAGGCCGATCGCAGCGTTCTCGGTGGGGCGCGGGGCGGTCGTGTTCACCGGTTCACCTCGTGGAGGCGCTGGGCGGCGGCGAGGTGCGCGGCCTGGATCTGTAGGCGGTTCGCGAAGTCGCGCAGGCCCGCGGCGAGCTGGTCAACCTCGGCCAACGTGAGGTCGCCGTCGAAGCCGGAGATGCCGACCGAGAGGCGGGGTGCGGCGAAGTCGGTGCCCGCGTAGGAGTACAGGCGGGCGGACGCCAGCGACTGGATGGCTTCGTCCGGGCGGATCGCGGCGACCTCGTTGTCGGGTCCCCAGTGCTCGTCATGGGGGCCCTGTTCAACGCACTGGGTGTTGAGATGCGGGCACGAACCGGCGGGGGTGGTGGTGCTTCGGGCAGCCAGAGCTGTCATGATGGGCTCATCTCTGCTGTGAGTGCCTCGGTTACCAGGCCAGCTGGCACTCATGACGAGTCATCGGCCCCGCTTCTGCGGGGCCGTTCCCGTTTCTAGGGACAACCTGACCGTACAAGGTTTCTTGATAAGTTGCAATGTTCTGGAGGAATGGGCCACACTGGCTCGACATGACGGCACCAGGACCGGAGGACCCCGTGAAGAAAGATCTCCCCGATCGACCCACCGCGCTCTACCGGTTCTACGACGCGGACGACGCCCTGCTGTACGTCGGCATCACTCACGACTTACGAACACGCTGGTCAACGCACCGCTACTACCAGCCCTGGTGGCATCTCGTCGCGCGCAAGACCTACGAGTGGTACGAAGACAGGTCGCTGGCCGGAGCTGCCGAGAAGGCGGCCGTCGAGCATGAGAAGCCACGTTTCGACGCCTCGCACCTAAGCCGCGCTCACAGGGTCGACGGCGATCGCTATGAAGATCCACGGAAGGCCAAGATCGCAAAGCTGTTCCGCGCCGACATCGACAGCGGCGCGTTCCCCCGTGGTCGCATGCTTCCATTCCCAACCATCCTGGCAGCCAAGTACCAGACGTCACCGGCGACCATGTCCGCCCTGATGTGGGATCTCTGTGAGCGCCGTGTACTTGAGGGGCACGGTCGCAGATGCTGGCCAGCTGGCAGTCGACTGAAGTAGGCGTGCATAGGCGCCCGCCGCGAAATGCGGCGGGCGCCATCGTCGTTGGCCGGGCCTACTCGGCGGGGGCTCGCAGGAACCAGCTCAGGCGTGGATCCTCGCCGCGCTCCTTGGCCTCCTGCTGTGCCTTGCGGTACCGCGCGACCAGCTCCGCGTACTCGGGGCTGGTCCACTCGTCCTCTGCCGGCATCAGGGCTCCACTCGGTTGTCGGGACTGTTCAGCCATGGATGCTGGCCGTCGCGATCGACGGTCAGGCCGAACCGGTCGATGCCCGGCCGGCCAGCGGCCTGCCACCAGTCGTGGGCTGCCTCCATCTCGTCCCAGAGCCGCCGCGGTCCGGACTGCCACACCGTGGACCGCTCCACCTCGTCCTGGAACACGACGGCGGCCCACGACTTGTCCGCGAGCCCGTACAACCACACCACCCGCTCGTCACCGCGCCGGTCCGTGACGTGAGTGAGGCCTGCGAGGCGCAGGCCAGCAACGAACGGAAACGCCTTCCACGGCCCGAACGGCGGCCGCGCAGCGGTTGTGCTGACGGAGGCGTCGCCGGGGAAGTCGACAGGATGCTGCGGCGGCGTGAGGCGCTGCGAGCGCATCTTCATGAACTCCACCGGGCGCAGGAACGGGCCCGCCAGGGTGCCATCCTGGGCTGCGGTCAGACGCACCAGGGCGTCGCCGTTCTCGAAGTGCGTGCCCCACGGGGCGAGGATGACACCGCCCGGTTGGAGCTGCTCGATCCAAGCGTGCGGAATGTGCCGCATGCCGCAGGTGGCGATGATCCGATCGTAGGGCGCCCCGGCCGGGTGACCGGCAGAGCCGTCGCCTGTAATCACGGTGGGGTGGAGGCCTGCGGCGGCCAGGTGCTCGCGGGCTGCCTCGGCGACAGCAGGGTCCACTTCAATGGTCGTCACCGCGTTGTCGCCGAGCCGGTGCGCAAGCAGGCCGGCGTTCCATCCGGTGCCGGTGCCGATCTCCAGCACGCGCATGCCTGGGCTCGCGTCGAGGTCTTCGAGCATGCCGGCGACGATGGACGGCATGCTCGCCGAGCTGGTCGGCACCGTGCCCGCCTGGGCGTCGGAGTTCCGGCCGTCGTCCCACTGGGTGACGAGCGGGATGTCCGCCGCGGCGGCCTCACCCCAAGCGTCGGGATCTGCCCGGCGGTCAACGGGCTCGCTGGCGCCGGTAAACATGTCGTGCGCCCACATCAGGTCGGGCAGGAACAGGGCCCGGGGGAGCGCGTCCATCGCGGCGGCCCACGGCCCGGATACGGGGAAGGACCGCCCCGTAGTGCCGGGGCGGTCCTGATCGGTGGCGGTCACTTGCGGTGGCCCCCGTCGCCGGGGGGCGGCCCACCGTCGGGCTGTGGCTCCGGGTTCGGCACGGGCCACGGCTGGCCGGGTAGCTTGTCGCCGCCACCGTCCGCGTTGATCGTCTCGGGCATTGCTGCTCCTCTTCGAGGGTCTGCGTCAGCCCTACTCAATCGCGCGCGGCTGGCCGGCGCTAGAGCGCACCGGCGCACCGAGGGGCGCGCGTCAGCCCGCCGCAGCACGGGCGGCCCTCTACGGACCGACCAGGATGTTGACGACCCGGATCTGCTCTTCGCCGATCCGGTAGGAGAGCGTCATCCCCGGGACGGCGTCATCCCCAGGCACCACGATGATGCGTCCCGACAGGTCGTCACCGGCCGTGTACGGCAGACCGATCTCCGAGTCCCGCTGGAGGCTGCGAAGTGTGTGCAGCAGCTTCTTGCGCTGCTCCGGAGTCATGGCGATGGCCGCTACCCGCGCTGCGTCGTCGAGGAAAATGTCGGGCAGGTCAGACACTGACGTCCTCCCACTCGGGGAAGATCTCGGCGATCGGCGTGCCGGGCCGGTCGAACGCGGTGCGCAGCGCCTCCCCGATCTCCGGGACGGTGCGCAGGTGGAGCAGGTGCTGCCAGCCCTTGAGGTACTGGCGGATCTCGTGCAGGGGCACGTCGTCGATCTCCCGGTTGAAGCGGGCCAGGTCCGTCCCGGTGAGGACCGCGCGGAACTCGCGGATCGTCTGAGGGCTGTGGCTGTCCGGTGAGCCGTAGTGCTCGATCGGCTGTGCGGTCATGGATGGCGTCCGTTCGCTGCGGCGATGGCGGTTGGCTCCCTGTCGGGATGTGCTCACGCTACCGGGTAGCAAAGCGCGCGAGGTCGCTTTGGGTCAGCCGAGGAGCCGGACCTTCGCCTTCGGCAACTCCGCCAGGCCGCCCTTGTAGACCACCTTGTACTCGGCGAGGGGGGCGGCCCCGGCGTCGGCGGGCTGGGACTTCTTGAAGAGGGCCATCGTGCTGCTCCTGCTGTCGGGGACGGGCAGGAGCAGCCTCGCAGCAGAGACTGACGGGCGATCAGGGAGTTGCCAAGCTGTTACTCCGCCAGCATCAGAACTCGTACTCGACTGCGTAAAGGTGGCTGGCCTTCACCATCTCCGTTACTTCAATGACCCGGTCGTTGTTGCTGTAGACCACGCGCAGGGTGCGCAGCACGGGAAGCTTGCCCGGCATCTTGAGGGCCTTGACGTGCTCCGGGGTCGGCAGGATGGCCATCACCTTGTCAACGCAGCGGACGGGTGGGTAGCCCATGTCTGCCAGCAGGCGCGGGGTGCCACCCTTGATCTTCTTCTTCTCGGCGATCTGCGTGCCCCGGGCGATCTCGACCGGATAGTAGGACTTCACGAGCTCCGCAGGCTCATCATTCATCGAAAGCATCTGGACTCGCAGGATCGCCACACCGCCCGCACCCAGCCCCATCGCCGCAGCCGCGTCTGCCGGCGGCCCTACCTCCGCCACCTCCAGCAGCGTGCTACTCGCGCGATCACCCTGCTTTGCCGCCTCGTCGAGCCAGCGGTAGGTCTGGCCCGGCGCAGCCGGCTCCTTGTACCTGGCGGGCGTAAGCGTCCGCTGCCGGGGCGGCTGAACAAAGATGCCGCTCCCGCGCTGGCTGCGGACTAGCCCCTCCTCGGCGAGCATGTCGTTGGCGTTCTTGATGGTCTGCGGTGCGATCCCGTACATCTCAACCAGCCGCGGCGTGGACAGCAGTTTGCTTCCGGGCGGGGAGTCGCCAGTCAGAATGCCGTACCGCAGGTAGTTAGCGACGAGCTCGTGCTGAGCCCAGCTGCTCTCATTGGCTCCCAGGCGGTCCAGCGCTTCCGCTTTCGCCTGCCTCGCCTGCGCCTTGGCGTCGTCTTCGTCAGTCATGTGTCAGCCGATCTTGGCGATGTAGTGGAGGGTGCGCCCGCGTGCAGGCATCGTCATGGTGGTGACCTCGAACGGCTCGTCGTCGGCGTTGACTACAAGTCGGCAGACATCGAGGACCCACTCGTTGTCGTCTAGTGCGAGCGCTGTCCGCTCCCCGTCGCTGGGCTCGCGCGCCATCACTTCCTCGTGCCGGGCGTGTCCGACGTAGCCGAGTTCGGCGAGCAGGGTGACGGCGCCGCCACGGATCTTCCGGGGCTCGGCTAGGGCGGTACCTCGTGCGATGTGGGCTGGGTAATAGGAGTCGGTCAGCTCTGTTGCTTTGCCGTCGAGAGAGATGATCCGACGGCGCACGACAACTGGGGTGCCACCTGATATGCGCAGCGCGCGAGCCACGCGGGCAGGTGGGACGACCTCACCCACTTCGGTGAGCTGCTGCTCCCCCCTGTGCCCGTGCTGCTGTGCTTCCTGTTGCCAGGCGCCGGGTTCTCCTGTGGCAACCGGACGGAGATACGGCTCTGCGTCCTCCGCCCAGTGTTCCCTGCTCAAGAGCTACTCCCCTGTGCGAATCATGATCGAACGACCTTGTTGCCTTTCACGGTAGGGCACAAGGTTCGCTCGTGGATAGCGAGAGAACCTTGCAACCTTTCAAGAGAAGCTATACAGTCGAGTCGTCCCCATCCGAGACGACTCGATTGGAGAGCTCACAGATGCTCCCGGAGAGCCCCCCTGTACTGACCGTGAGAGAGGTGGCAACAGCTCTCCGGGTCAGCGTTCCGACCGTCTACCGCTGGGTGAAGGACGGCGAGCTCGAAGCCATCCGCCACGGGAAGCAGTGGTCCCGTGGCCAGGCCGGCCGAGGCGGAGCGATTCGCATCCCAGTTGCCGTGGTCGCCGCGAAGCTGCAAGCCATCTACGACTTGGGTGAGGTGGCGTGATGGCCGAGCCCGCTGAGCAACCGCCTACCGACCCGCTCGCCGCCGCTCAGTCCGCGGCCGCTGCGCTCACCGACTTCACTCTCACCGGCGAGCAGCGCGCCGACGCCGTCGCCGAGATCAAGGAGCACCTGCGGCAGGCCGACGAGGCCCCGCGGTGAGCGTCGACCGGGCCCGCACGATGGGCCTCACCGCCCGGGAAATCGCCGAAGCCCTCACCGACACCCCGCTCGACGAACCCGTTGACTACCCGCACCCCTCCGCACCCCGCTTCGGCTGGGGGGCGCCCGACATCGGCGCCTGGGCCACCCGCGACATCTACGGCCGGCCCGCCGCCTGGAACGCGTTCGGCGAAAACCTCAAGGAGCAGCAGTGACCACCACCTGGCCCGACGGCGTCATCGCCCGCTACCTGACCGTCGGCGGCGCCACCGTCGACATCGAGGACATCGACCCCGACCGTGTCACGGCCTGGTGTTTCAGCCCGTGCGGATCCACTCGCACGTTCCTCGGCCCGCACCTCTACGAGCAGGACCAGCCGATCCGCGACGCGAAAGCGTGGTCCCAAGCCCACGCCGAAACCTGCCGCGCCCGGCCCAGGCCGAACGGAGCCCAGCGGTGAACGCCCCGGTCGGCAGCCCCTGCCAGGCATGCGGTAACCCCACGGGCCCGCAGGATCCGCCCGCCCGCTTCGACGGATTCCTGATCCACGCCCGCCACCTCACCGACCCGCACAGCGGCTTCTACGGAGGCACGCCCGACACCGAGGAACCCCAGTGAACGCCAGCAACACGCCCGCTGAGCCGCCGCCCGCCCCGGTACTGATCCACCTCGACTGGCTGGAGACCGGAACCCCCGGCGGCAACCCCCCGAAGCCCGAAACCCCGCAGGAGCAGCAGTGAGTGTCTCCCCCGAGGCCTGGCAGGACGCGCCCGACGGGCTCTGGACGGACGAGGCCGAGGCGACCGAGGCCGACTGCTACACCGAGCAGCTCGCCGACCAGATCCTCGCCGAACTCGCCCAGTGAGCGCCCTTCATCGCCATGCCGAGGACAACCTGTCCGTCGCCACCGCGCCCTCGGCAGGCCCGCACCCCACGACCACGACCACGACGACCCGCAAGTCCAGCGCAACGCCGAAGACCTGATCCGGATCCTCGGCTACCTAGCCGATCGCCAACCTGTCAGCCGATAGACATCGAAAGGGAACTGTCATGCCCATGTTCGGAATCGGCGACGAAGTCACCGTGATCGACACCGAAGGACAGCCCACCAAGACTCTCGGCCGCACCGGCCGAGTTGTCGACACCGCCGGAGACGAACTCGTCGCCGTCGCCGGCATCGACCACAAGGTCACCGAATGGCTCCTCGGCGAGCGCGCCTACCGCCCCGACCAGCTCAAGAAGGTCTGACCGGTGAACCTCGACCAGCGACTCGACCGGGCCCTCGACGGCTACAACCGCGACGTCGTCAACCCGCAGCAGTAACTGCGCCCCGGGGCGGCCGCCCATCCGACCAAGAACGCCGGCCTCCCCAGGCCCCCCATACCCTCACAAGCCGATAGAAATCCGACAAGACAAGGGAACCCACGATGGCCGCCACTGCCACCCCCGCCGACTTCCCGATCCTCCTCCAAATGGTTGCAGCTGATCGCCGCGGCTACGTGGCCGACAGCTTCCTGGAGCAGGCCACGACGTACGGCACCCCCGCCGAGAAGGCCCTGATCCGTCGGCACGCCATCCCCAGCCACTCGCTCAGCGGCCGAATCGAGGCCGTGATCGAGGCCCTTGCCCGGGAGCTCGGCGTCGAGATCCCGGAGCTCACGCCCCGCAGCTAGCACTACCCCGGGGCGGCCGCCAGGTCGCCAAACTCACCGACCTCCCCGGGCAACCCTGCCACCCGCATCGAGCAGAAGGGCCACCGCCAGTATGAACATCGCCACCCACCTCATCCGCAAGGGCGCCAGCCGCATCATCGCCGACCGCGAGGTCAAGCGGATCCGCGCCGAGCACGACGAGTTCGTCCGCAACGCGCAGATCGGCGTCACCTACTACACGATCAAGCCGTACTGCCAGTACGACGAGCAGCCCGGCCGCCCCGTCCACGTCACCTACACGTTCACCGCCCACGGCCGAGGCATCCGCGCCGGGCAGCTCATCACCGACAGCGGCAGCGGCTCCTGGGCGATCTGGTACCAGAACGGGCCCCTCACCACCACCCGGCTACCCACCGCGGTCGACCACCGGGACGCCGACGACCGGGCATTCGGCGGTGCCGCAGCCGCCGCCCAGCAGCGAGTCACCGCCGCTGTCGAAGCGGAGATGCGGCGCCTCTACCCGGCTTCCGTCGACCAGCTCATCGCGGCCTGACATGGGCCCGCACCGGGACCGTCCGATCTACGTCGTCACCGCCTCTCACCCCGACGGCAGCCCCTACCACGACTACCTGTGCACCAAGATCACCGGCGGGCCCTATCCCTGCACCGGATGCGGCCGGTCCGCCTACGGCGACAACGACCGCGACCAGAAACTCGCCAACATCCGCGCCAACGGCCTCACCCCCCACTGGCGCGTGGCCCCGGAGAACTGACGTGCACCGGATCGGCTACTACGCCATCGCCCTCGGCGTGCTGATCGCCGCCACCGAAGCCATCACCCGGCCGACCATCACGACCCGGAGCTGACATGGACCCCCGAGAGACAGCCGACGCCTACCGCCGTGCCCGCCGCGCCGGAGACGACGACCTGTGCAAGCAGATCGTCGGCGAGGTGACCGCCCGGTTCGCCACCCGAACGACCGACGGAACTGAACTCGCTGCGCTCTACCGGGCCAACCGCGACACCCCGCTCGCTCAGCCCAATGCCTGATCGCCGTACGGCGCCTCCACTGACAGGGAGTCCACACATGAGGCACTTCAGCTACCACGCCACCGTCCGCGACTTCCACGGACGTGTCCTGTTCCAGGTCGGCAATCCCGGCATTCCCGTCTCCAACGACCAGGCCACCGACGAGCAGATCCGCCAAGAGATCAAGCGCATCCTCATCGAAGGCCAGCAGTGGGAGATCAACCTCACCCGCGTCAGCTGAGCAACTGATCGCCGTACGGCGCCGCACAGCCCCGCCATCAACCCCAAAGGACCACCCCATGCCCACCTTGTCGCTGACCCGCGACGGAGCCGACACCCCGGTCCCGCTCGGCGACTACGCCGGCACCCTCATCACCGAACTGCACGACACCATCGGAGCTGGCGTCAGCGTCAGGCAGATCACCACCCAGGTCACGGCCCCCCACACCCTGGGCTCACTTGCCGCCGGACTCACCACCCTGCTCCACGTGCCCGGCGCCGTAGTCGACCTCGCCATCACCTCCAGGTAGCAAGCCTGAGCACCGGCCGGCGCCGCACAGCCCCTGCTCTGTGCGGCAGCCGCAGGCACTCAGACGCGCCGCCTCGAAAGGACACCAATCGTGATCACCGTCAAGGCAGGAAACGACCTCGCCCTCCGCTGCACCTGCGGCTCCTACGCCTTCCGCGGCAACTGGACCGACTACGAGCCGTCAGGCACCTGGCGCGAACGGCGCGCCGGCCGGGTCGACGCCCACTGCCACGGCTACTGCGCCAACTGTGGCGAACACGTCCACACGGTCATCGAAAACACCCGCTGCGGCCGCCACGACCCCATCGACCTCTAGCCACCCCACCAGGAGCCCGTCATGCGCGCCCTCTTTGCCTTCCTCCTTCTCAGCATCGCCTGGCCCGCACTCGGCACCGCCGCCATCACCGCCAGCACCTGGCTCGCCGCCAACCTCACCCTCGACCTCACCGCCGCCGCCCTGATCCTCCTCGCCCGACACCGACCCCACCGCGCCCACCCGATCATCACGTTCCTCGCCGGCGCCGCAATCGCCACCTGGATCACCGGCCACCGACCCAAGCCCACACCGCTCACCACGGCCACCGGCCCCCAGATCCCCGCCTAACCCACCACCAACCACTCGAAGGAGAACCGCCGCCGTGACCGCCCACCGCGAACGCCTCGCCCTCGGCGCAGCGCTCGTCATCATCGCCCTCACAGTCGCCGCGTTCTGGCTCTCCTACGCCCACCTGCACGCCGTCGCCGCCGCACACGGCCTCGGCCAGTCCCCGGCCCGCTCCTGGGCGTGGCCCGCCACCCTCGACCTGTTCATCGTCGCCGGCGAACTCCTCATGCTCCGCGCCTCCCTCGCCCGCGCCACAGACTGGTGGGCCATCGGACTCACCGTCGTCGGATCCGGCGGCTCCATCGCCCTCAACGTTTTCGGCGTCGGCGGCCACGACCCGCTCGCGTACGTCACCGCCGCAGTCCCACCGACCGCCGCTCTGCTGGCCTTCGGCGCACTGATGCGCCAGGTCCACTCGCTGCTCTCCGATCACGACGAAGTGACGCCCGTCGACCATGAATCGGCGTACCTCCCGAGCGCCACGGACGCCGCTAGCGTGGCGCTCCAGCGCAGCTCCCAGAGCGCCACGCCAGGCGCCGCCAAGGCGCCCCGAACCAGCGCCCCGGCCACCACCCGGAGCGCCCCGGCAACCGCCACGATGGCGCCCTGGTCGCCCGCGCAGAGCGCCACGCAAGGCGCCACCGTCAGTCTCGTGAAGCGCTCTCAAGGCGCCGCCCAGAGCGCCCCGGTGAGCCTGACGAAGCGCCACCAGAGCGCCCCAACACCGCCCGTCGTGGCGCCCCCGCAGCGCCCCGCCCCCGCCACAACCACCGCCACCAAGGCGCCCCGACCGGCCGCCACAAAGCGCCCCAAGGGCAACCTCCGAGACGCCGCACGCGACGCCATCAAAGCGCTCTACGAAACGAACCAGAAGCGCCCTCTGGAATCCGAGATGGTCGCCGCACTGAAGGCAGCGAAGCTCCCGCACTCCCGCCAGTTCGCCAACGCCCGCCGGCTTGAGATCGAGAAGGACGACCCGGCGCTGGCCGCACTCGGCTCCCAGAACGTCCGCCCCCTGACCGGCTCCTGATCAGCCGCGACCACCGAAGGAGTACTTCTGATGGCCCAGTACATCGGCTACGCGCCGGCCCCGGCCGACCTGCCGGGCCCCCGTACGACGATCTCGACGACCGTGGCGACGGCCCCGACGACGACAGGGGGCAATCGCTCACAGACCGTCACAAATCGGGACACGTATGGGAACTCTCCGTACCCGCCGTCATCGTCGCCACGACCCCGCCGCACCCGATTCTTCATCTCCTGCACCACGGTCGTCATCCGCGCCACCAACTGGGCGCTCGCCCACCGGTGGGAACTCGCCCCCGCCGCCACCATCGCCGCCCTCACCACACTCGGCTGGTGGCAACACGGCACACCGGGCGCCGGCTGGGAAGCCGCCGGCTACCTGGCGCTCGCCGCCGGCTCCGGCACCGCAGCCGCGCACGGGCTTAAGCACAAGCACCAGCACCTGTACGGCGCGGGAGCCGGCCTCGCGGTGGCGTTCGGCGACGTGGCAGCCGGGACCGGATTCGGGCCTGACGCGGCCTCGCTCACCGTGGCGGCAATCAGCACCGCACTCGCCTATGCGGCGTACGTGCCGTGGCTGGCCGAGCACGGCAAGGGCCACAAGCACCCGGCGCGCCCCGCCGAGACAGCGGCTGCCATCGGGCCGGAGACGGGAACACGCCGCGCCCGGCAGTTCGCGGGCACGCCGAAGCCGGAGGACCCGAACAACGAGGCCCTGGCGGAGAGTGGCCAGCCGGTCGAGGTCGACAGCGTCTACGAGGCGCTTCAGCACAACCCGTTCTTCGACGATGTCATCCCGTACGCCGATGACGAGAGCGATGACCTGGCCGATCCGATCCGGATCGGCTGGGACGAAACCGGGGAGCCCGTGTATCTCACGATGCTGTACCGGCACACCCTCGTCGCCGGCGCTTCGGATTTCGGGAAATCCGGCCTCGTCAACCTGATCATCAAGAAGCTCCTCCGGAAGCAGCACGCCGAACTGTTCGGCATCGACATGAAGCCGGGCGCCCCCGAACTCGGCCCATGGGAGCCGACGCTGCGCAGGCTCGCCCGCACCCCGGAGGAAGCCCGCGACCTGCTCCAGTTCATCCGGGCAGAGTGCGACCGGCGCGGCGCATTCCTCGCGGACTTGTCCGCCAGCTCGATGGCCTCCGGCCGCGGCCCGGTCCGCAAGTGGATCCCCGGCGTCCACGGGCCCGCCTGGTGGATCGTCACTGACGAGCTGGCCGAGCTGATCCGCCAGGACGAGGAGCTTCGCAAGCTGGAAGCAGAGATCCGCAAGGTCAGTGAGGACCCCGAGCCTGCCGAGCCGAAGATCTCCACCACCTACGAGAGTCTGCTGGCGATGGCCCGTTTCCTCGGCATCCAATTCATCTCCGCCACGCAGCAGCCCTCCGCCAAGGTTTTCGGCGGCAACACCGATGCGCGCGGGAACTACGCCAACCGGATCTCTACGCGGGTCGGCGAGGCCGGGCACACACAATTCATCTTCGGCAGCGGCTGCACCGGGAAGGGCTGGAAGCCGGAGGAGCTGACCAGGCCGGGCGAGTTCTACCTGGGTGCTCCGGAGATGCCGTTGGTGGACCCTCCGCAGTGTCGGGCCGAGTACGTCACCGACGCGGACATCGGTGCGGACGTCGGGCACTACTTTCAGGCTGGTCACCGCGGGCCAGCGGTGGTGGTGACGGAGCCGAAGGTGCGGATGCTGAAGTCCGTGCCGGCCGATGCGGCTCCCGCCGAGCCTGAGCTGGTATTCCCGGACGGTTCGGCGGTTGGTCGCAACGACTGGCCCGACCTGTACCGGGTGTTCTGCCGCCTGTGCGCCGACCGGGGTTACGCCACCAAGGACGACCTGGTGGACGGGGGGCCGTTCAACTCCCGTGACACCGTGCGCCGGGCCACCGAGGAGTGGCTGACCCGCGGGGTCCAGGTCCGCAAGGCCGGCCGCGCTGAGCAGTTCTACCTACCCGACACCGCTACCGATTCCGATGACTGACCAGGAGACCCTCATGTATCAGGACACCGCCCCCGCGACGATCACGACACTGCTCGAGCCGAACACCACGATCCCCGCCCAGCTCGCCCCATACGTGCCACCCCCGCAGCCCACGATCATCCCCGCTGCGAGCCCCGCCGTTCCCGGCGTCATCATCGGTGTCGACGGCACCCCCTACTACGGGCACCCGCCGATCATCTACGCCCAGCCCCAGATGCTCGCCGACCCGCAAGCCGCCCAGATGGTCGGCCGCGGCGCGATGCTCGCCGGCGGAGGCATCCTCGCCGCCGGAGTCGGCGTCGGCGCCGCTGAACTCGTGTCAGCCGTCGCGGCCGCCGGCGTCGGGGCCGGTACCCTCCTTGCCGCTGCGGCGCTGATGGCGATCGGGAAGGCCAAGGCACCCAAGCGGATCGTCAACCACATCAACCGCCGTGAGGAGTACCACCAGCACGTCACGAACACCGCTACCGGCTGGCTCGGCCGGGCAACCGGCTCCATCAATTCGGCGAGCAACCACACGACCAGCAGCACGATCAGCTGAACACCGCCCACCCGTCGGCGCGGTGCACCACACTGGAACCTCACACCGAGGGGGACTCTGTGGCCGCACCGCGTCGACGCCGCACCAACTACCGGCCAGGGCGCCGCCGCACTACCATCCGTCGACCACGCCGCAGGTACGGGCTGTTCTCCCCGCCCGTCATCCTCACCGCCAGCGTGCTGGTCGCGATCGGCTCCCCCACCATCGGGATCCCGATCCTGGTCCTGGCCGTTGCCGGGCTGTGGTTCATGAAGCCCCGCCGTGTTCGGCGCATCGTCCGGGCACCGCGCAGGCCGGCCACCATGCGGCCGCGCATGGCCAGCGCTAGCATCGGCAGCTACCAGGCCATGACACCGGGCCAGTTCGAGCACGCCCTCGCCGCCCTGTGCCGCCGCGACGGCTGCACCAACGTCCAAGTGGTCGGCGGCGCAGGGGACCTCGGTGCCGACGTCATCGCCACCCTTCCCGACGGCCGACGCCTCGTCATCCAAGCCAAGCGCTACGCACTCACCACCAAAGTCGGCTCCGGTGACGTACAGAAGGTCGGCGGCACCGCCCGGCAGATCCATGGCGCAGACATCGCAGCCGTCGTCACCACCTCCACGTTCACCCCCGCAGCACGCTCCTACGCGACGCAGGTCGGCATCCGCACCCTCGATGGGAACGCCCTGGCCCGCTGGGCGAGCCGAACCGGGGCCGCACCCTGGCAGTGACATCCTGGACCGCATGACCGACTGCCCCGCCACCGCCACCATCCAACTCGGCGGCGAACTCTGCACCGCCATCTGCAACCTGCCGCCCGGCCACCACGGCCCCCACGAAGACATCGTGCTCGGCGAATGGGGCAGCCCCGAAACGGCCGCACCCGCGAGAGGATGAACAGCATGACACCCACGAACCCGTTCCGAGTCGATGCGATGCCCGCGGGCGAAGTCCGAGTGAGCGCCACGCTCTTCCCCGAGGAGATACGGCACGGCGCGGTAGTCCGCGGCTTCAGCATCGCTGAGGCGCGAGACCTGGCCGCACAGCTCCTCGCCGCAGCCGAGGTCGCCGAGGCCCATCAGTGACCGGCGATCTGGTGGCGTTCCCGCGGACATGCCTCCGCGAGATCAGGAATGGGATCCGTGCCATGCTCCGCGCACTGGCTGGTGACCCCAATCCGACCATGACGCCTGCGGAAGTCTGGATCGCCCTGACCGGGAAGCAGTTGCCTCGATGAGCTACCCCGACTATCGCAGCGAATGGGCACCCGAGGAGGGCTGAGCTGGGTGGCTGTCACTCAACTCCAACTGTGCTGTGACATGCGATAATTGGCCTACAACAGTACCCCGGCGACGGCGGTAACCGTCCCGGGGTTTGGCCGACTGCATAGGAGTCGACGTGGGCCAGACTAGCCCATTCACCCCCAACGAAATCAGCGACGGCAACTACGGCGTCCGACCAAGCATGGCGGGCCTAATTGAGCTGGTCGACACGTCGGATCCGGCCTTTCCATACATCGCGGCCGTCCTCCGGGACATGCAGGGCGGGGGCGTCGAGCTGAACGAGGCGACCATCGCGATTGCCATCCAGCTTGGACGTCAGAAGCAGGTGCGGAGCAGGTCGATGGGAACCCAGTCCGGCCATGCTGACACTGTCCACCCGACCACTGGCGCGATCGTCTACTACATACGCCGCAGCGAAGCAATCAAGATCGGCACCACTGCTTCGCCCGTGAAGCGCTTTCGGAGCCTCCTGCCCGACGAGATCATGGCGTTCGAACCCGGCGGTTACGCACTTGAAGCTGAACGGCACACGCAGTTCGCGCACCTTCGGATCGCCGCGAACCAGGAGTACTTCACCCCGGCCTCGGATCTCCTTTCCCATATCTCGACTGTGCGGGACCAACACGGCTCTCCCGACCCGGCGTGGCCGACTCTGGGATGGGTGCATCCTCGCTACGCCGTCGAACTCCCGCCACCAGCCACGACGGAGATGGTCACCGCCGCAGATGGTTGCACGCGTCTCGGCGTCAAGAAGAGCACGCTTCACGGCTGGGTTCATCGAGGGCGAATCTCCCCCGTCGGCTACAACTCTCGTGGTCACCAGCTCTTCTACATCGACCACCTGAGGTACCTTGCGCGCCTGAACGCACCGTGGACTGGCTGGACCGACGACGAGGCCACGCTTTCCGCGTAGTGGACAAGATCCCCGGGGAGGTGTCACACTCCGATCCAGCAGTACTACTGCGCCCAGAACCTGGAAGGCCTCCACCATCGGTGGGGGCCTTCACGCATGTCCGGGGGTGTCCGTGGACCGTGTCCTTCTCGAAGTCGTCCCCGAGCATCTCGTCTACGCACACGAGGCCGAGGCGGAGACCGGCGTTCCGCAGCAGGTGCTTCGTCAGTGGGCGCGGCGCGGAAAGATCCACCGCTTCCCCGGTGACGGCCGCCCCTCTGGCCAGGGCCACCTCTACCGGACCATGTACTCCCTGCCGGAAGTCCGCGAGGCCGCAGCGTCCTACCAGCCTCGCGCCGCAGCCGCCTAACTCCCGCCGGCCCGCACCCCCTGCGGGCGTCGAGGCGGGACGGCCCGCGTCCCGAGGGTGGCGCAGGGCCCGGGGGGTCCCGTAGTTGTCCGGCACTCCGAGGGCGCCGACGCCGACCACGGGACCCCACAACCCTCAAGGGAGGAGCACACGGTGGCCGACTGCCTGTGGTGCGGGCACCGCATCCCACCAGACATGGACGGCGAATACTGCTCCACCCGATGCGCCCTCCTCCACGCACGATCAGCAGGAGCCGAGTGACCCAGCACGACCAGGCCACCCGCGCCCTCGACGCCCCGTTCACGCCGCCTGACGACTGGGACCCGATCCCCGGAACCTGCACCCGCTGCGGGCAGCCAGCGTGGCTTGGTGAAACCAAGTGGTGGCACAACGCGGAACCCTGCCAATCCCGCGGCCGCACCGCCGACTTCCTGCCCGACTGAGGAGGCGCCGTGCACTGGCTCGCGCACTTCTTCGGCCTCGACAACCCGTCCGGCCCCGCATACCTCCTCTGGTCCGGTGTCGGCTCCGACGTGAGCGAACTCGCCATCATCGGCGGCCTCATCAGCATGTGGCGCCGCCACAACTGCCACGTCCGCGGTTGCTGGCGAATCGCCCGGCACCCAGTGGACGGCACCAACTGGGTCGTCTGCCGCCACCACCACCCCGACGACCCGCCCACCGCCGCAGCCGTACGCAACGCCAGGCACTGACCGACCCTCACCGCGAAGGAGCACTCCCTCATGCTCGTTCTCCCCACCCGCTCGCAGCGACGCTACGCGTCCCGCAAGCTCGCCCGCCAGTACGCGTTCTACAACGGGCCCGCGCCCCGTTACGAGCCGGTGCGCGACCTGTCCTGCCACGTGCACCACAGGCAGGCGCCGTGCAAGCGGTGCGCCGGCGACACGAAGTAACCCACCCTCACCGCAAGGAGATCACGATGTCCAAGATTGCCGACGAGCTCCGCGCAGAGTTCAACTCCCTCGTCACCAAATTCCACGCCGTCCTCGACAAGCTCCACGGCGACGAGACCACCCTCGCCACCGAGGCTCACGCCGACGAGATGCAGGTCGCCCAGGACGCGAAGCCGGTCGTCGACGAGGTGAAGACCGACGCCGAACAGCTGGTCACCGAGGCCGTCGACGACGCCAAGAACCTCAACACCCCGCCCACCGCCTGACCATGGGGCGCGACGACGCCAGACTCTCTCCCAGCAGGCGAGCCGCCCAGGAAGGCGGCACCGTGTCGGAGAAGCCCAAGTGCGGCGCGAAGACGAGACAAGAGGACTCGAAGGAGTTCTGCACCCTCGCCGCAGGCTGGGGTACGCCACACCCAGGAATCGGACATTGCCGCCTCCACGGCGGGAACACCGGCGGGCAGAAGATCAAAGCCGCGAAGATCAAGGCCGATCGGGAGGTCCAGGTGGTACTCGCCGAACTCGACGTCACCCCAGTCGACGACCCCCTCACCGCCCTGTCCCAGCTCGCAGGCCAGGTCGTCGCCTGGCAGAAAGCCACCGCCGCCCTCGTCAACCGCCTCGGAGACGAAATCCGGTACGAAGGCCACGCCGGGGCTGAACAGCTCCGCGCTGAGGTGCAAATGTACGAACGGGCCATGGACCGGGCCAACACCGTCCTGTCCACCATCGCCCGCCTCGACATCGACGGCCGGCTCGCCCGCATCGAAGAAAGCAAGGCGAAGCTGCTGATGGACGCCGTCCAAGCCGGACTCGCCGCAATCGGAATCACCGGCGATCAAGCCGTCAAGGTCAAGCAGGTCATGGCCCGAAAGCTCAGGGCCGTCTCCGGATAGGCGGTGAGCCGTGCCACGGCTCGACGCAATGACACTGCTGGCCGACAAGCTGGAACGCGGCGACGGGCAACCACAGTGGTCGACCCCCGGCGACCTGGCCGCCCTGGTCGACCCCACCACAGTGCAGACCCCGGCACTCGACCGGATCGACCGTGAGATCGCCTGGGCCTACTCGACCCCCGGCGCCCGGCTGATCATCAGCCTGCCGCCCCAAGAGGGCAAGTCGAGCCGCGTCACGAAGATCGGATCGCTGTGGGCGCTCGCCCGCGACCCCGAACTCCGCATCGCGATCGTCTCCTACAGCCAGCCTCTCGCCGAAGGTTTCGGCCGCGACGTCCGCAACTGGATCACCGTCAACGACGGCGACGAAGGAACTTTCGACATCGGCCTGCGGATCGCCCGCGACTACGGATCCGCTAAACGGTGGCAACTCGAAGGGCACCGCGGCGGCATCGTCTGCGTCGGCATCGGCGGCGGCCTCACCGGCAAACCCGCCGAGGCCCTCGTTATCGACGACCCGTTCTCCGACAAATCACAGGCCGACTCCGCCTACTACCGGGACCGGGTATGGGGCTGGTGGCAGTCCGTCGGATCAACACGCCTCGCCCCCGGCGCCCCCGTCATCCTGATCAACACCAGGTGGCACGAAGACGACCTCGCCGGACGGTTCCTTGCCGCCGACGACGGACACCGCTGGCGAGTCGTCAACATCCCAGCGCTCGCCGACCACGACCCCACAAAGGGCGAGAGCGACCCCCTGGGCCGCGAGCCGGGACAATGGCTCACCTCGGCCCGAGGCCGCACCGACACCGAATGGGAAGCAATCCGTATTCAGGCCGGCAGCCGGGTGTTCAACGCCCTCTACCAGGGCCGCCCCTCTCCTGATGCGGGGAACGTGTGGCAGCGCCACTGGTGGCGCCGCTACACCACCCCCCTGTGGTCACAGCACCCTCACCGACCGGACGCCTACCGGGTCGACGAGGCGGACGAGATCGTCATGTCGTGGGACATGGCCTTCAAAGACACCAAGAGCAGCGACTACGTCGTCGGCCAGGTGTGGGCCCGGCGCGGCGCCAACGTGTACCTCCTCGACCAGGTCCACAAGCGCCTCTCGTTCACGGACACGGTCACCGCATTCACCGCGATGGCCGCCCGCTGGCCGCAAGCCACCGCCAAGTACGTGGAGGACAAGGCGAACGGCACGGCGATCATCGACACTCTCAAGTCGAAGATCCCCGGGATCGTGGCCATCAACCCGACCGAGTCGAAGTACGCGCGGGCCAACGCCGTCGCCCCGGTCATCGAGGCCGGCAACGTGTTCCTCCCGGAGGCGGGGATCGCCCTGTTCGACCCCGAGGAACTCATCGACGAGGCTGCAGGGTTCCCCAACGCGGCGCACGACGACCAGGTCGACGCCACCAGCCAAGCCCTCGCGCAAATGCTCCTCGACGGCACCGGCGCCCAAGCCTGGCTGGCGTACGCGCGCCGCAAGGCCGAGGCCGCCACCGCTCCTGCCGCCGAACCCGCCCTCGAGCAGGCAACCCCAGGCAACCCCGAAGACCCAGCCGACATTCACAAAGCCGCCCGAGACGCCGCCTTTCGAGCCGCACGCCGATAACCAAGGGGGGTCCACGTGCCCGACCCCCGCCGCCTCACCAAAACGTTCGGGTCGGGCGCCCCAGCCGCGATGACCGCCGGTGAGAACGCCGCCCTGATGACGCCCTCCGCGCCGTTCTCACCCGGCACACCCATCAGCCCGTACGACGGCTACTCCCGCACACCCCGCGCCCACGAGTACGTCACCAGCTACAACACCAGTGCCCGGCCCCGATCGCACGAGCGGGTCAGCTTTGACAGTCTCCGCGGTCTCATCGAGTCCTACGACGTCGCCCAGATGTGCATCTGGCACAGGATCGACTCGATCCGGTCCCTGGACTGGTCGCTGGTCGCCGCCCCGCACTTCGACGGTGATGTGGCCGACGCAATCAACGTTGGCATGGCGGCCCTGGCGCGGCCAGACCGTCAAACCCCGTTCTCGACCTGGCTGTCCGCCTACCTGTACGACGTTCTCGCCTACGACGCCGGTGCCCTCTACCGGCTGCGGAACCGGCGCGGTGACGCGATCGGTCTCATGAACGTCGACGGGACCACGATCGCCCCGCTGCTGGACTACTGGGGGCGGTCTCCCGGGGGCAGCGCAGAAGCCTACGTCCAGTACATCAACGGCCTGCCGTGGAACTGGTTGACCCGCGGTGACTTGATCTATGAGCCGTTTCGGAAGCGCCCGAACTCACCGTACGGGTTGGCGCCGCTGGAGACGATCCTCCTCAACGCCAACACGGACATCCGCTTCCAGGTCTACTTCCTGGAGCGGTTCACCGAAGGCAACATTCCCCAGGCCTTCGCGTCCGCACCCGAATCGTGGTCCCCCGACCAGATCGAGCAGTGGCAGACACTGTGGGACTCGTTCATGGCCGGGGACCAGGCCGCCAAACACACCATCAAGTGGATGCCCGGCGGGTCCACGATCGCGTGGAGCAACGAGAAGGATTTCACCGACCAGTTCAGCCTCTTCCTGATGAGGAAGACCGCCGCCGCGTTCCACGTCGTACCCAGTGACATGGGGTTCACGGAGAACGTCAACCTCTCCTCCGGCGAATCCCAGGCCGACGTACAGCACCGCGTCGGTGACCTCCCACTGATCCGCCACCTGCAGCACATCCTCAGCGCCTTCCTCCAGGACGACCTCGGGCTCCCCCTCAATTTCACGTTCGACCTGGGCGAAGAGCAGGCCGACCGGCTACAGCAGGCCCAAGCCGATCAGATCTACATCCAGAACGGCGTGATCGGCGCCAGTGACATCCGCTCCATGCGGTACGGGCTCGAAGAACCCGAAGGCATCCCCGTGCCAAGGTTCATCTTCGACGCGCGAGGCGGCCCCATCCCGCTCGCCTCCCTGTACGCGGTCGCCGGACAGATCGACCCGGCAACCGCCGCACCAACCCCCGGCACACAGCTACCGCACACCGCTTTCGCCGGCGTCGAGGGCGTCATGCCGAACCCCCCGGTGCTCACCGCACCGCTCGCCGAGCAGGAATACGGGCCCTCCGCACTGCCTCCTGCACCACCGCCACAGCCAGCCGCCCCGGGTTCTGCCCCAGTGGCCAAGGCCGGCAGCGGCCAGCAGCAACGCGAGCAAGAGGCAAAAGCCGAACTTGCCGCGTTCCGGAAGTTCACCAAGTCCCGGCACCGCGCCGGCCGATGGAGGGACTTCGAGTTCCGCACCATCGACCCTGTCCGGGCACGCCGCCTCAACCAAGACGGCAGGCTCGCCCTTCGTAAGGCCGACGGTCAGGTTGCTGTAGCCGGCCTCGCTGTCCAGGCCGCCGACACCGGCCGGGTCCTGATGCTGCAGCGGGCCCTCGACCCCGAGGATCCGGCCGCCGGCACCTGGGAGATTCCAGGCGGTCACCTTGAAGGAGATGAGACACCGCTTCGGGGCGCCTGGCGGGAATGGTCAGAGGAGACCGGCTGCATACCGCCGCCGGGATGCCAGACCGGCTCCTGGACGAGCGCCAACGGGGTCTACCAGGGCACCGTCTGGACCGTCGACTCCGAGGACTGGGTGCCGCTCAGCAGCCGCGACCAGGTGTCGAACCCAGACGACCCGGATGGCGACTGCATCGAGGCGATCGCCTGGTGGGACCCGGCCCAACTCGCCGGCAACCCCGCCGTGCGACCTGAACTCCTGGCCAGCCTTCCGGACGTGCTCTCCGCGCTCGGCATCGAACCGGATGACGCGCCGGGGGAGTTGCTGAAGGCGGCTGCCAGCCCAAAAGGATCGGCCCCTGACGGGGCCTGGCCCGGATGGGAGCTGGATCTTGCCGTCGCCGCGCACTGGGCTCCGCTTATCGCCGCTGCGCTCGCCGGGGTCGTCACCATCGACAGGGCACGCCGGCTGGTCAACGGCTACACCGCCCAGCAGTCGGAACAGCCGACCATCGACGATGCCATCGACTGGCTGGACGGGCAGGGCATCGACCTGACCGACCCGCTCGTTCCCGTCCTGACCGGGCTGACCACTGACGCCTATCTCCTCGGCGCCGCCTCTGCTCAAGCCACCGTCAGCGGCGGCGATCTGCAGACAAGCGGCTGGCAGCCCGGCCAGAGCGGCACCGCGCGAGACCGGATCGAAGAGCTGGGACTCGCCGCCGGACTGACTGCCGTCCTTGCGGCCATCCCCGCACTGGCCGACAAGGTGGCCGACACCCGCATGAAAGCCGTCGCCCACATGCTGGCAACCGGTCCAGTGGCTGACATTGACGCGCTCGCCGAGGCGGTCAGCGATGCTGCCTCCGACCCGGGCGCAGTTGAGGCCGTTGCGGTGACCGAAACCACTCGCGGCGCCGCGACAGCGGCCGCCGACTACTACCAGCAGCAGAAGGTGCACGAGGGCCGATGGCTGACCGAGCCGGACGGCCGCGTCTGCCCCGTCTGTGACGCCAACGCGGCCGCCGGCCCCCGACCGATCGGGACCAACTACCCGAGCGGCGACATCTCACCACCCGCGCACCCGCGCTGCCGGTGCGCCCTCGTCCCCGCCTAGGAGGTGGCCAAATGCCTGAGCAGCGTTACCTCTTGGGGGTCGCCTACCAGGCCGGACCCGACCCGCGCATCCAGCGCGGCGCCGACGGCGGCCGCGACTACTTCTCGGCGGACGAGCTGGAGAAGGCCGCATGGAGCTTCCTTCCCGGCGGCGCCGAAGTCGGGCTGTTCCACGGACCCGAGGAAACCGTCGGCCACTTCACCGTCACAGAGTCCTACATCTACCGGGGCCCCGACTGGGATGTCGGCGACGGCACCATCGTCAAGGCCGGCGACTGGCTCCTGGGTGGCATCTGCGACGAGACCGCGTGGCGGCTCTACAAGTCCGGCCGGATCACCGGCTTCTCGCCGCAAGGGCAGGCGCGGCGCATCACACGACGGAGCACCGAATGACCTCACGCGCCGAGGACGAGTTCACCGAGCTCGTCGACGCCGACATCCCCCGCGTGGACCTCGTCGACAAGGCCGCCAACGGCACCACGTTCCTGATCGCCAAGCGAGCGGATGGCACAGGGCTCATGGGCTCGGACCTTGTGCGTGAGCTCATCGGAAAGTCCGTACCTGACCCCGCCCTGGAGGAGACCGTGACGATGACAGGCAGCCCCGGCGCGCTCATGAAGCTCATCCACGAAGCGGCCGCGCGCCACGAGCCCGCCGAACCGGTCGCAAAGACGGGCGAGCGGAACGCCCAGGACGACGGGGTCACCAAGGCGCTCGTCACCGGCGAACTCGACGACAGCGCCGACGGCATGGACCCCACCGTGGTCCTCGCCGCACCCGACACCGACGACGCCCCTGGCGACCCCAACGAGCCCGGCAGCCCCGCCTGGGAGGCCGTCGACGCGGCCACCGCCCAGAAGTGGATCTCGATCGCGGTCCGGCTCAAGAACGCCCTGGGTGTCCTCGCCGACCGTGAGCTGCTCGAAGCTGCCACCGTCGACCCCGATGACGCCGACAACGCGTGGGACCTGCAGGACGCCCAGTGCGCCCTCGACTACGTCATCGACACCCTCGCCGGATTCGCCGTCGACGAGCAGGCCGAGGCCGAGCTGTGCACCGAGGCTATGGAGCAGGTCGGCAAGGCGCTTCGAGGATTCGACGTGGCGCCGCTCGCCACCTTCGAAGCGCTCGCGCCGATCGCGAAGGCAGGCCGCAGCCTGTCCGCGGCGAACGAGCAGGCGATCCGGGACGCGGTCGACAGCCTGCAGAACGTGCTCGCATCCCTGCCCGCCGCACCTGTCGAGAAGAGCAGCGGCCCCGTGGTCGCCAAGACCGCACACGAGGAGCCGAACATGCCCGTACCGACCGAGAGTTCCGACACCATCGACGCGTCCGGCCAGGAACCCGCGATGGGAACCCAGGAGCCGATGGCAAAGGCCGACGGCGAGAAGGCCCCCGTGGTTGTCTGCTACGACCAGAAGGGCCGGCTGATCGGCATCGCAGACCCCGCCGACATCACCCCCGTCGCGAACGCGGAAGCCGATCCCGACGACATGGATAGCTCCGACAACGCCGACACCTCAGACGACTCCCCCGAGACGGCGGACGACGCCACCCAGACCACCGACCTTGACCCGCAGCCCGCGGACCAGGCCGGAACCCCCGCCGACGCCACCCCCGACGACGGCGCAGTCACCAAGCAGACCGACGACACCACCCTCTCGGACATGTTCAAGAGCAGCCTCCTGGCCGCGGTCGAAGACGCCATGACGAAGCACAGCGCCACCCAGGCCGAAAAGATCGCCAAGACCGGCGATGCGGTCCTCGAACTGGCGGAACTCGTCGAGACGCTCAAGGGCCGCATCGGGACGCTGGAAGAGCAGCCCGCCGAGCCGAAGGTCTTCACCCAGGGGGCCGGTCCCGTCCCGCAGCACCTTCGCGGACAGAACCACGGCGCCCCGGCCATCGACGTCGGCAAGGCCCAGGAACTCAAGAAGAGCCTCATGGCCTCCACCGACGCCGTCGAACAGCGAAACATCGCGGCCCTCATGAACCAGCAGGCCCGCCTCGCGTTCGACCAGCTCCAGCAGCGCGGCTAACCCCAGCGCCCCACCCACTTCGAAGCCCCCGACCGGCCAACGCCGTCGGGGGCTTTCGCATACCCCGAAGCAGGTGCTCATGAACACCCAGCAGGAAATGACGGAGGCCACCCTCGCGGCGATCGCCAAGGCCTCCACCAACGGCATCACCACCGCAACCGGCCTGTACTCCTACGATCTCGGGCCGCTCGTCCAGCTCGTCCCGGTCGTCACCCCCGCCCGCGACGCCATCCCGCGCGTCACCGCCACAGACGGCAACCCCTACGCCGTGTGGAGGGCCATCCTCAACAACACCAGCGCCCAGCCCAGCCCGTTCATGGGCCTGGACTACGCGGCGAACGTCTCCAAGGTCTCTGAGCAGGATTTTCAGGCGAAGTACATGCGCTCCGGCATGGGTGGCACCGTCACCCTCGACGCGCAGGATTTCTCCAAGGGCTACTCCGACGCCAACGCCGTCGCAACCTTCCAGACCCTGAACCAGGTGCTGATCGGTGACGACCGCGCGCTCGTCGGCGCCCAGAGTTTCCCGCTGGCCCGGCCGGCCGCGCCCACCCTGACCCAGCACGCCACCGGCGGATCGATCGGTGCTGTCCAGGTGTACGTCGGTGTCGCTGCTCGCACCGGGATCGGCTACTACTACGGGACCGGCAACAGCCAGGGCAACTCGGCGAACACCACGTTCGGTTCCGGCACAACCAACAGCCTCACCGCGACGGTTGGCGCGGTGCGGGGTGCCGTCTGCTACGACTGGTTCCAGTCCGCGAACGGCACCACCTGGTACTACTACACCACCACCACGGTCAACACGGTCACCATGACCTCGGTCATCTCCGCCAACAACGCCCTCCCCTCCGGCCTCGCCGTCCCCGACCTGTCCGTGAACTGGAAGGGCACCGCGAACACGGTCCCGACCATCAACACGGCCGCGGACAACAACTCCGGTGACCCCACCCAGTACGACGGGCTCCTCGCCTCCCTGTCCGGCGACTACTCCTCGACCGGCCAGTGGGTGCAGTCCGGGACCGCCAACACCAACCCGTCGACGTTCTCCTCCCTGGACGGGGCCGGGCTGACCCTGGGCGGCGGCAGCATCAACGAGTTCAACCAGTACCTGTTCCTGCCGCTGTGGAACGCCGTCAAGTGCAGCCCCACGGCGCTGATGATGAACGCGGCGCAGGCGCAGGAGACCGCGACCCTCATCCTCGGGTCGACCGGCGCGACGACGTTCCTCAACACCGACTCCTCGGGGCGTCTCAACGTCACCGCGGGTGGCCGGGTCGGCAGCGTCATCAACGCACCCGCCGGCGGCATCGAGGTGCCGATCGAGGTTCACCCGTCGGTGCCGCCCGGCACCATCGTCGCGCGAACGGACAGGGTTCCGTTCCCGCAGGCCAATGTGTCCAACGTGCTGGAGTACCGGGCCCTGCGCGACACCTACCGGTACGACTACGCGAGCGCCCGTCTGGCGAACACCGCAGGTGGGGGGCCCCGAGTCGACTACGAGATCGAGTCTCTCGGTGCCTTCGTGAACCGAGCGCCTGTGGCGATGGCGGTCTTGTCCAATGTGGCCTGACCGGCACTGATTTCACCTGCTTCCTGCCACCTGGGGTGTGTCAGCATCCCAGGTGGCAGGTGACGCCTTTCCCTCGCCAGTCCTACAGGAGGTGCGATGGCGCCCACGCGGGCAACAGCCCCGTTCACCACACTTGCCAGCACCCAGGAACTATTCCGCGCCGACGGCCTGACGCTGAACAGCAACTCGGACACCGTGACCGCGAACGTCAAAAACCAGCTGACGAACCAGGTCGGTGGTGTCATCGACGTGTCGGCGGTCTCGAACGGCTTGCTGATCGTCAACGTCGGATCGGTGGCAGGGAGTAGCCCGGGGCTCGCTGTGTTCTTCGACGTTCAGGACGCGTTCGGCAACTGGGTCCTCACCTCAAACCCCACCGCGATCTCCGGTGTCGTCCTCGGCTTCGCGACACCCGTCTGGGGCAACATCTCGACCGGTTACAACCTGACCCTCAACGGCAGGATCCGCTGGGTCGTCACTGGAACTGGAAGCCCGGTATTCAGTGGCGTCTCGTTCTCCCTGTTCGGACGCTGACCGACAGCACATCACCCACCCTCACTGCCGATTGGAGAGCAGGCATGCGCCTGTACTCGCGCACGGGCGCCACCGCGCTCGACGACCCCGAATATGGTCATTTCGAAGCCGACGCGGACGGCGGCTTCGACCTGCCCGATCCACTCGCTGCCAGGGAGCACGGCTTCGCTGTGCGTGGGGCGCGGATCTGGGAGACCGACATCGAGCGGCAGCACAGGCTGATCGCCGAGGAGGTCGAGCGCCGCAAGGACCCGGCGACACTGCTGCAGGCGGTCGAGCAGCTGGTGAACGCCCAGAGCAATTTCCGGGAGCAGTCGGCTGCTGAGACCCCGGCCAAGCGAACGTCCAAGCGAACCACCTCCTCTCGAGGCGCCGAGTAGACAGATGAACGGCGGTGATGCAGATGCCTGCTACGCCGTACATCACACCGGCGATGCTCACCTCGGCGCCAGCCGGGATCTCCTGGACCGTTGTCCCAACGCTCACGGCCAACACCCAGCAGCAGGCCGCCCAGTTGGCGCAGGTGTGTTGGCAGGCAACGTCGGCGGTGGACCGGTACTGCCGGCAGCCGTTGCGGGCTGTCATCAACACGGAGACGGGCTCCGGGCCGGGGTTGCCGCGGATCGCTTCGGACCGGTCCACCTGCAGGGGCACGATCGTGACGCGCCGCTGGCCTGTGACCGCGGTCGAGGCCATTCAGACGTCACCGTCCACTGCGTTCCCACAGCAGTGGACGGTGGTGCCGGCCGGGCAGTGGAAGATCAGGCAGCCGGTGATCATGACGGCAGCACCGACGCCGGACACCGGCCCGTCGGGCGGCAACGTCATTGATGTGGCACCGGGTTACATCACCTGGGACCGCGGTCGTGGCGGCTGGGACGTGATGACGTCCTACCAGTCGGGTCACCCGCACGCCGGGCTGACCGCAACCGCAACCGCTGGCGCCCAGACCGTGCTTGTGGATGATGTCACCGGATGGGCCGGGGCTGTCGGCTTCCTGTACGACGGGGTGTCGACGGAGCTGGTCGAGGTGGCATCGGTTGCGGCGACGGTTCCGGTGCAGCTGCCCGGGGTCGCTGGCGCGGTGCAGGCCGGGCCAGGCGTGCTCACCTTGTCCCAGCCCCTGACGTTCAACCACAGCTCGGACGCGGTCCTGTCCGCACTGCCGCCGGACGTCATCCGGGCCACCGCGTTGCAGGCTTCGGTGATGGCGTTGGAGACGATCGACGCGATCTCCACGCAGTCCCTGTCCGGGCAGATGGCCGGCGGCACGACCGTCCTCGCTGAGGAGGTCGAGATGATCCTTGACGACTACCGGCGGGTCGCGTGATGGCGCGCACCCGCACCGCGCGCGGCGGCAGCGGTGGTGCGACGGGCGGCGCCGGGGCTCTGCGGTTCCTCAACCGCACGATCACGATCATGCGGGGTGTCGAGGCGAACCCGTACGGGGACCTCTCCGACGTCGGGATCCCCCGGTACACGGGCGTGCAGGCAGCGATCGCCGAAACCTCCCAAACCTACTTCGACGCGGCTTCACAGCGGAATCAGATCATCCGGGCCATCGAGTGCATCGTCCCGGCGTGGGTCGACGTCGAGACCACGGACACGCTGATGGACGAGTCCACCGGCTACTACTACATGATCGAGGGAATCCGGGAACAGCCAGGCATCGGCTACTACCCGGCCCCGAAAGTCCTCACCCTGCGCATGCGTTCAGGTATCAACGTCACCTCGGACTAGGGGGCGCCATGACGAACCGCGTCGACATTGACGACTCGTGGCACGCCGAGGTCAGCGCCGCGGTGGAGGCTTTCCTCACGGACAGGCTCGGCCCGGACATCGTCAGCGACGCCAAACGGTACTGCCCGGAGCGCACCGGGGCACTGCAGGAGAGCATCGAGCACCACCTCGAGGACGGCGACTTGATCGTCTCCGCGACGGGCGGTGACGACGGTCGCACGTACGCGGCGTACGTGGAGCTGGGTACGCGGCCGCACGTCATCCTGCCCCGGGACCGTAGGGCGCTGTTCTGGCCGGGTGCTGGCCATCCAGTCGGAAAAGTCGACCACCCGGGCACACGCCCCCAGCCCTTTCTACGTCCGGCGCTTTTCAAGGAGCGCGGCGAGTAGCACAGCAGGGGGTGACCTGTGACGACTCCTTCCCTGCCGCTACTGCCGAACGATGAACTCGTCGCGGCCGCATGGCTCGGCTCGATCCCGGGCCTCACACCAACCATGGTCGGCACCCAACTGCCCCCGGATGTTGATCCGCAGGGCCTGGTCGCACCGTGGATCGCGACCGGCTTCATCACCGTGTCGGTCATCGGGGGGACCCCGGACCCGCTGCTGCCCATCAACCGGCCGGTGCTGCAGGTCGACTGTTGGGCTGCTGTGCCAGGCAGCAACAAACCGCCCTGGCACAAGGCCGCGGCGCTCGCTTCGGCGATCAGGTACGCGACGTGGGACCGGCGCCGCATTCCGCGTCCGCTGGCGCTGTCCGCCGCGGGCGTCACCTACCCGCAGGCCGTGGTGCAAGGCGCCTACCTGGCCACGGCTTTCCGGCGGCTTTATGACGACCAGGGTGATTACGCCTGCTACCAGGGGGACTTGGTCCTGTCCTGGGTAGCACCCACCGATGTCTTCGAGTGAGAGGACCCGCTGTGGCCGAGTACGCCACCGTTCAGACGACGATTTTCCCCGGCCCGATTGAAGTGCCACTGGACGAGGTGCAGGTGCTGCGCTCGCAGGGCCTCCTCGTCGAACCGGCCGCTGCACCCACCGACCCCGACCTTGCGCCGGCCCCGAGGGGGAGCGCGCAGAAGGACATGACGCCATGAGCCTGCTCAGTCTCTCCCCCACCCAGCTCCCCAGGACGGGCGCTTCCGCGCCTCTCAATCTCACGACGCTCATGGCAGCCGGAACGCTCGGCTCAAACACCGGTGTGACGTGGGCGAACACCGGCCGGGAGTTCCTGGTCATCGCTGTCGCCTCCGGCGGGTCGACGTGCTCGATTCCGATCGGCACGACGATCGAGGGTCAGGCTGTCGCCCCGCTCACGCCGACGCTGACCGCGTCAGCGACGAACGTCATCGGCCCGTTCCCGAGCGACGAGACCCTCGGCGGTGTGATGACCGTGAATTTCGGGACGGCGGCCAACGTGACCGTCGCGCTCGTGCAGTACATCGGCGTCATCTGACCCTCCCTGCGCACCACGTCCGGGCCCGCCACGTGCGGGCCTTTCGCATGCCCGCGCCCAGTTGCGGCGCCTGATCCAGAAGGATTGATCGCCTTGACCGTGAATGCGGCAAATTTGGTACTAGGTCCGGCCAGGCTCTACGTCGCCCCTTTCGGTGCCACCGAGCCACTCGACTCCGCCGTGACCCCCAATGGCCCGTCGAATCCGCCGTCGGCGCCGTGGACGGATGTGGGCGGCACTGACGGCGGTGTGACCTTCGAGGTCGACAACACGTACCAGGACCTCCAGGTCGATCAGCTGACCATGATGGTCGGCTCCCGGCTGACGGCCATGAAGATGACCGTGACCGCGAAGCTGTCGGAGATGACTCTCGCCAACCTCAACACCGCGCTCAACAGCATCGGTACGACGGGTGGCGGCACCGGCTACAGCACGCTGGACATTCCTGTGGGCTCGTCGTCAACGCAGCCGACGTACGCGGCGCTGATGATCGATGGGTGGGCGCCGACGCTGTCGACGAGCGCTCCGGCGCTGCGGCGCATCATCGTCCGCAAGGTGCTGTCGCAGGTCAAGGCCACGCTGGCGTACGACAAGAAGACGCAACAGAGCCTCGACTGTACGTTCACGGCGTATTTCGTGAGCAGCAGCATTTCGCCGGTCCACATCGTCGACCAAACGGCGTGACCCGTCCCGGCACGTGAGCCCGTGCCGGGACCCAGCCAATCACCCTCAACCCTCAAGCGAGATTCACATGGCAGCAACCGTGAGAGCAAAGGCCCCCGCGAAGCGCCCCAGCCGCACCGCGCCGGATCCGACACCCACCCCCGCGGCCGGCGGGGCGGTCGCCTTCGAGCCGCCGCGCCTGACGAGCAGCACAGCGCCGGCGGAGCGTGTGCCGCTGTTCTACATCGATGACCGCGAGTACTCGGTCACGCTCAAGCCCGGTGTCAACGTCGGCCTCAAGTACCTGCATTTGTCGCGGACTATCGGCGAGGCGCAGGCCATGGACTACCTGCTGGAGAAGCTCCTCGGCGCCGAGGGCTACCAGGCGCTGATGGACTACGACGACCTGACGCAGGAGCAGTTCCAGGGGATCTGCGAGATCGCCTCAAGGTTGACTGTGGGCGCCCTGGAACTCCCAAAAGCCTGACCGAGCGGGTCGCCCAACTGGCGTGGATTCTGGACTACTTGGACGACATTGAGTCCGACCTGTCCGTGTTCCACCGCATCGACGACCCGACCGCACTCGACGGTCCGCGGTATTTCCGGTTGGTGTGGCGGCTGGCCGCCTACCAGGGCGTGATGCAGGCCCGCACGCTCGCGGCGCGCGACGAGCAGCAGCAGTCTCCCGCCGCCGGCCCGCGTCACGAGGCCGGTACAGGCCGACGCGATATCAACCCTGGGATACGAGCCACCTTGCAGGCGGAGCCGGCGTTCGCCGGTGTTTTCTCTTTCGGGGCCCCTGACGGCTGACTGGTGAAAGGGGGCCTCGATGCCTGAGGGTTTCCGCGTTGCCAGCGCGTTTGTGCAGGTCAGCCCCGACATGGAGGGTTTCAAGGAGGAGCTGAAGGCGAGGCTCGATGAGGCGGTGGCTGGCACTGAGGCGCGGGCTCGGGTCACCCTCGACACGTCCGAGCTGGACGCGAAAGCAGACCAGGCCAGGGCGCGGGTCGATGAGCTGGATGGCGCCAGGGCTGAGCCGTCGGTGCACCTGGACGACGCGGACCTGGGTGCACGGGCTGATCAGGCTCGGGCGAAGATCGACGAACTGGACAGCAAGAGCGCGCGGCCGGATATCGGCCTGGAAAGCTCGGAGCTGGACGAGCAGGTTGATCGGGCCCGCGAGAAGTTGGATCAGCTCGACGGCAAGCGCACCGCGCCGGTGGTTTCGCTGGACACGGCGGAGTTCGACGCGAAGTTGGATGAGGCTCGGGCGAAGCTCGATGCTTTCAGCTCCAAGTCCGCCTCGGCCCGGCTGGGTGCGTCCGGTGGTAGTGGGGGCTCGTCCGGTGGTGGCGGTGAGGGCGGCGGCCTGGGCGGCGCGCTGGCCCTGGGTTTGGGTGCCATGTTGCCGGGTCTGGGTGGTGCTGCCGCGGCCGTTGGTCTGGGGGGTGCCGCCGGGTTCCTTGGCCTGGGTGGGATCGGGAAGGCGCTGTCCGCCGCGCACCAGGCGAGCCTGAACGTCGGCCTGACTCCGCAGGAGTTGGCGTCCACCCAGTTCTCGAACTCGGTGCAGAACAAGCAGGCGCAGGACCAGGTGACGCAGGCCCGGATGCAGGCGTCGCAGGACGCGATCACCTCGGCGAACAGCATCGAGCAGTCGCAGATGAACTTGGCGTCGGTGCAGCGGAACGCGGCGGAGCAGCAGGTCCAGGCCCTGCAGGCCGTGAAGCAGGCGCAGCAGGGCGTGGAGGAGGCGGACTACAGCCTCAGTGAGGCGCAGTACAACCTCAACCAGGCGTGGGAGGCCGCCCGCGAGCAGGTCCGGCAGCTCGATGACCAGCTGGCCGACTCGAAACTGAACGTGCAGTCAGCTGAGTTGGCGATTCAGCAGGCGATGTATCAGCAGCGCCTGACGAACCAGAACGCTTACTCGACCAGCCTGGACCGTCAGCAGGCGGCGCTTGCGGTGGCCCGTGCCCAGCAGCAGCTGACGGACGCCCAGGATCAGCAGACGGCGTCCGCGTATGCGGCGAACCTGGCGCATCAGCAGGGTGTGTCCGGTTCCCAGACCGTCATTCAGGCTCAGCAGGCGGTGACCGCCGCGCAGTACGGGCAGGCGGACTCGCACGCGAGCCTCACGGAGGCGCAGTCGCAGGCCACGTTGACGCAGCTGAACAATGCGGACCAGATCAAGCAGGCTCAGATGCAGCTGGCCGCGACGGAGGAGCAGACCGCTTTCCAGCGGGAGATGGACGCCCGGAACGTTGCGCTGGCCGAGCGGAATGTGACGGATACGCTGCGGGAGCAGCAGCTGCAGATGGCCGCGACGATGTCGACCAGCAATGAGGCGGCGAACGAGTTCGCGAAGGACATGGCGCGTTTGTCGCCCGCGGCCCAGCAGGTCGTTGAGCAGATCCTGAGCATGAAGGGATCTTTCAAGGAGCTGGAGACGGCCGCACAGAACGCGATCGCCCCTGGCCTACTGGTGTTCTTGCAGGGCGTGTCGGCGATGATGCCGGAGGTCACGGTCGCGGTCACGAAGATGGCCACGTTGATCTCGGGGGCGTTCGCCGATCTGGGTCGGGCGATGCAGACCAAGGGCGCGCAGGAGGTTTTCGCGGGCCTGGTCACCAACGGTCTGCAGTTCGCACAGGTCGTGGTGCCAGCGTTCGCCGGGTTCGCCGGCGAGCTGCTGAAGATCGGTTCGGCGCCGGGAGCGTCGAGCGGCATAGCGAACGTGCTGGCCGGTATCGGGCATGCTCTGACCGGGCTGACGGCGAGCATCGGCACGTACACGCCGCAGATCAACAATTTCCTGAGCGCTGTCGGCGTGATCATCGCGCAGATCGGCCCTCCGCTCGGCGTGATCATCGGTCAGGTGGCCAAGGCCCTGGGCCCGCTCGCGACATACCTCAACCAGCACCCCAACGGCACGGTCGTCAAAGTGATCGGTGACATCGTCGCCGGGATGCTCGCCCTCCAGGGCCTGAAGAAGATCATCCCCGATGTCTTGCTCGGGCCGTTGGAGAAGCTCGGCGACAAGGCGCTCCTCGGCCCGCTGAAGAGCACCCTGAAGTCGATACCGGGCCTGTTCAAGGACTCGCTCGGTCCTGGGGGCGGCTGGGACTACCTGGTGCAGTCCGTCAAGGGATTCGCCGCTCCCGGGGGCCCGTGGGACGGGATCCGACTGCAGGCCATGTATGCCGGCGAGAACGTCTCCAAGGCCGTCTCTGGGTGGGGCTCGAACATCGCCAACGCGGTGAAGGGCGTCATGCCGACCAAGCTGGACGCGCAACTCCTGCTGCAGTCCGCGAAAGACGCCGGTTCGCAGTTGGCGTCGCGTTTCATGAGTGCGGCGAGTTCGGTCGGCACCTGGTTCACGACAACCCTGCCGGCGGCGACCCGCTCGGGGATGAGTTCCCTGGGGACGTTCGCGTCGAGCGCGGGCGAGACCATCGCCGGTTGGGGGTCGTCCGTTGGCACTGCCATGAGCAGTGCGGCGTCCAGCACCGCGGCTTTTGTCGCCGACTTCGGCTCCAAACTGGCTGCGGCCGCCGTCGCTACCGGCACGTGGATCGCCGAACAGACCGTGGCTGCGGCGACGTTCATTGCGGAGAACGTCGCCGAGGCGGCGGCTGCGACGACAGCGTTCATCGCGGAGAACCTGGCGACGATGGGCATCGTTGCCGGGATCGCCCTGGTTGTCACCGCGGTTATCTATCTGGCGACGCACTGGAAGCAAGTCTTCGCGGATATCGAGAGCTGGACACTGTGGTTGTGGCACAACGTGCTGGACCCGTTCTGGCAGGCGATCGAGTGGGGGGCAATGTGGCTTTACGATCACGGGATCCAGCCGCTAGTCACCGGTTTCACCGAAGCTTTCGACAAGATCGAGTCCGGCGCCGGTTGGCTGAAGGACCATGTCTTCGCGCCGTTTTTCTCGGACATTCAGAAAGGGGCTGAGTCCTTCGTCAGCACTTTCGGGACGGCGTGGGGAAAGCTGGAGGACGTCTTCAAGTCGCCAGTGAACTTTCTGATCTCCACGGTCTACACCGACGGTATTGAGGCCCTGTGGAACGGTGTTGTCGGGGCGATCGGGCAGGACTCCCTGAAGCTGCCGGACATCAAGCCGTTCGCGACTGGCGGTGTGGTTCCCGGTTATGCGCCGGGTGAGGACACTGTGCCGGCGATGCTCAGCCCGGGTGAGGGTGTCCTTGTGCCGGAGGCTGTTCGGGCGCTCGGGCCGCAGACGGTCCTGGCTCTGAACGCTGCTTACGGCGGTGGGCGGGTCTCAACCCCGGGCCATTACAAGGGCGGCGGCATCATCAGCAACCTTTGGGGTGACGTCACCGGGGGTATCAGCAAAGCTGTCGACCTCGGCAAGATCGTCGCAGCGGTGACGACCGGAAACACCACCGCGCTGGACAACGCACTGACGAAGTTGGTCGGGACGAATGCGGTCGGGAATCTCGGCAAGCTGATGCTCGGCATGCCGACGACACTCATCCATGACGCGGTTCAGGCTGTTGCGTCCCTCTTCGGCGGCGGCTCATCGGGCAAGGGCAGCAGCAGCGCCTCGTCCCCGGGGCCGATCAGCGGCACCGTCGCCGACTGGTTCGCAGCCGCCGTGCAGGCAACAGGCGTTCCGACGTCGTGGATCCCGGACCTGGAGACGATCGGGATGCACGAGTCGAGCAACAACCCCAACGCGGCGAACAACTGGGACTCCAACGCCGCAGCCGGGGACCCGTCGCGCGGCATCATGCAGACGATCATGTCGACGTTTCTTGCCTATCACCAGGCCGGGACCGCCAACAACATTTTCGATCCGACGGCAAACATCGCCTCCGCGATCAACTACATCAAGGCCCGCTACCACGACGTCACCAACGTGCCCGGCATCAAGTCACTCGCCCGCGGTGGCCCTTACGTCGGCTACGACTCCGGGGGCTGGCTCATGCCGTCCGGGATGCCCGTCAACGGGCTCGGCCGGCCCGAGGCAGTCCTGACCCCGGACGAATCGCAAGCATTCGTAGCGATCGTGCGGCAACTGACCCAACAGGGCGGGGCCGGCACCGCCCTCGGATCGAAGGGCGTCGTCATCAATTTCACCGGCACCCAGTACCCGAATCCTGAGCAACTCGCCGCGATCAAACGGGACATGGCTCTCGCACTCGGCTGACCAATGCCCAGCACGACGGAGGAGGCGAGTGAGTGTCAACAGCGCAGGCGGGGCAGCCGTACCAGCTCAACCTGAATTTCTACTCGGCGACCGCCGGCGTCCTGGCCGACCCGTCCACCATCACCCTGGACATCACCTACGGCCAGCAAGTCGGCTTCGTCCCTGACGTCGCCGGCCCGTTCACCTACTCGGGGGCCTCCTCCCCGACCTACGGGCAGGTTTGGCGCACTGGCGTCGGCCAGTACTCGTGCATCTGGATCATCCCGGCGGGTTCCCCGCAAGGCGTGTACGTCGCCAACTGGACGTGCGGGTACGGCACTAGCACGTTCCTGGGCGTCGAGGATTTCACGGTCACCGGCGGTGTCACACCGGCGGTGCCGGCCGGTGACGTCGGCTACTGGACCGGCGGCCTGCTCTACGGGTCCCAGGACGTGGAGTTCGGCCAGACAGATGCCAGCGGGGTTTCCTGGATCTGGCGAAAGATCGAGGGCTGGGACGGCCCGGACGTGCAGGGCGGCGGGCTGGTCGCCCGCGCCGGTGACCACGGCGCCTGGGCCTCCCCCCAGTACGTCGCGGCCCGCACGATGACTCTCACCGTGACGGCGTCGGCCCCGACACAGGCGCTGCGGGATGTGGCCCGTGCGACGCTGCAGCAGGCGGTTCCCGTGTCGGATCTCGCGATGCTCCGGTATGACGAGCCGGTGCCGAAATACGCATGGGTGCGCCGGTCGGGGAAGTTGACCGAGGCGTATCCGACGCTCACTGATGTGACGTTCACCGTCGGTCTCGTGGCACCGGATCCGCGAAAATACGCGGTGGCTCAACGGTCCCTGTCCGTCGGTCTGCTGCCGTCCGGCGGCGGCGGCACCATGGTGACACCTTTCACCGTCCCCGTGACGTTGCATTCGTCACCGCCACCGGGTGGGGGTTACGCGGTCAACGGCGGAAGTTTCCTCTCACCACCGGTCGTTGTCATTTCTGGGCCGGCAAGCGGGCCACGAATCTCGAACGTGACAACCGGTCAGACCGTGTCCTGGTCGTCGGTGACGCTCAATTCGGGTGATGTGCTGGTGGTGGATTTCCTCAACCGGCAGGGTTATGTGAATCCCACGATGGTTTCCACCAGTCCGGGTTTTCCGTCCACCGGCGGCACGTACTGGCCCGCCGACCTGACCTCGTCCTGGTGGCAACTGGCTCCGGGCTCCAACACGTTGCAGTACGGCGGCGCGTCGATCTCCAGTGGCAGCACCGCGACAGCGTATTGGCATGACGCGTACCTTTAGGAGGGCCGCATGGCGACATCTGTGACCACCAGCCTGCCGATGTGGCTGACCGGCTGCACCTACGACGGCAGCGGCGGAAATGACCTGCGTAACAGCGGGGTCACTGCTTTCTTCTTCGACCCGGGCATTACCACCGGCAGCACGATCGGTCTACGCTCCGGGGTCGTTGGTGGTGCCGGCCTGTACGTGCAGCCCGGCACGGGCATGAACGTGCTGGTGCAGCCCGGCAGTTTCGTTGTCGCGAATTCCTCGAACGTCCTGTACGGCGGGTACGCTTCGACGCTCGCCTCGCAGGCGACTCTGTCGGTGGCCACCGCGGACCCGACGAATCCACGAATCGACCTGATCGTCGCCTATGTCTCCGACGTGGGTACCTCAGCGTCTTTCGGGGCTGTGGCGATTATCACCGGAACACCCGGCCCGGCCCCCTCCGCCCCGTCCGCACCGGCGAACTCGCTGACGCTGTCACAGCTGTCGGTCCCGGCGGGGACGTCGACCATCACGTCGGGTCTGCTGACGGAAAAACGGGTTTTCACGACGGCCGCGGGTGGTGTCCTGGTCGCCGTCAAGGGGTCCGCCTCCGGGTACCTCGGACAGTTGGCCTACGATCCTACGTCCGGCGCGTTCTACCACAACAACAATCTGACGGCGGCCACCCAGCTGAAGGTGTTGCCGTGGCAGCCCGCGATGACGAAGTTGACGACCCCGTACACGGTCAGTGACTCGGCCGAGCACACCATCATCAGCACCACCGTCACCACCGACGGCTACACCGACATCGAGTGTTTTTTCAAGAGCCCCGGCGTGCAGTCCGCCACCACATCCTCATCGAAGATCCGGCCCTTTTACCGGCTCTATCTGGACAGCACCCTGCTGGACAGCATCTACGCTGCCGAGGCAACAGCCGACTCCTACATCCAGTCGGGGGTGGCCTGGAGCTACTACACCTCCCCGTCGACCGCCGACACCCCGTCCGCCGGAACGCACACCGTATCGGTGAGCATCACCAACACGCTGTCATCGATCCAGTTCAGCCAGTTCGCCACAACAAGCACCGCGGCGAGCATCATCCTGCGCGTAAAGCCAGTGTCGACCTGATGGGTGTCTTCACGTATCAGGCGACCGACCTGATCAGCGGCCGGGTCCTGGCCGACAGCATCCCCCTGAACGTCCAGAGTTTCAGCGCCCAACTCAACGGGTCGGGCACGCTGTCCGGACAGCTGACCCTGGACGAGATCTACGCGGTCAACGCCCCGTTTGTCCGGGCATTGGAATGCCGACGGGCCGTCCTGTGGGTCCTCGAGGACGGCTACCCGGTGTGGGCCGGCCCGGTGTGGGACTGGCCGGACACCAGCCGCGCCCAGGGCACGCTGCCGATCCAGGCGCACACTTTCGACAGCATCTGGTCGCACCGGCTGATCACGGACACGATCGAGTACCAGCAGGTCGACCTCTGCACCGCATTCACCGACCTGATCGTCTACGGGCAGAGCAAGCAGTCGGCGTACATCGCCACCGGCGTCTCACCGGCCGCCACCCGCACCGCCGCATACCTGCAGACGGTTGCCACCAACGGGCCGGTCGCACGCCTGGTGCTCCCGACGGGGGCCGCGGCGATCGCAGGGGTCCCATGGACCGCGTCATACGTGTGGTCAGACCTCACCCAGATATCCAGCGCCTGGTCCGACATGTGCGCCAGCGGCCAACTGGAGTACGCGTTCGTGCCCGGCCTGGACAGCAGCGGCAACCTCGTGGTGTTCCTGCGGCTCGCCTACCTGCAACTGGGGCGCCCCGCCGCGCAAGCCGGGTACACGCTCAGCTACCCGGGCAACTGCCTGGATTACGGCTACCAGCGCACCGGCTCGCAGTCCAGCAACATCGTCTGGGCCACCGCACCACCCAACGGCTCGGCGCAGCAGTGGCAGTCGGTGTACCCGCACGGTGCTGACCTCGCGGACCTGGCCGGCGGGTATCCGCTGATGGAGTCCACCGCGTCCTGGCAGGGCTCAGTTGTCACCACGCAAGCCCAGATCGACTCCTGGGCGGATGGCCAAGTCGCCCTGAAGACTCAGGCGATGACCTTGCCCGTCATCACCGTGGGTGGCTCTTCCCTCCCGCGACTGCGGGACATCACCCTCGGCGACTCCACGGTCCTCACCGCGACGTCCGCGCTGCACCCGGCCAAGGCTGACGGCTCCCCTGGCCTGCAGGTGGCGGTCCGGGTCACCGGTTGGACCGCCTACCCGCCCGGCCCGCAGCAAGCGGAGTCGTACCAGCTGACAACGTCCAGTGTGATCGCCGCCTAGGAGGCTGTCGTGACCCTCTATCCGACGGACCTGCAACGGCGTTTCGAGACGACGTTCAGGGCCCTTTTGCAGCGCGTCTCGAGGTTGGAGACGCGGACGGCGTCCATCGACTCGGGTTGGCCCCTCGCAGCGCTGCCCGCCACCATCGACCCGGGCTACAGCAGCGGCGACCCCAAGGCCTACCTCAACGGGGCAACCACCCTGACCGGCCCCTACCAGCGCCTCGCGCCCTACACGCCCGCGGCCGGCGACAGCGTCCTGGTCGTGCCGGTAGGCGCGTCCCGGACCTACGTGGTCCTCGGCAAACTCGTCTGACCCTCGACCTGGGAGGACCCACGTGGTCTCCATGTACGGCGCCACCGACAAAGTTTCGAAAGCCGGTGACACGATGACCGGCCCGCTCAACCTCCCGGCGTTGAAAGTGACGACCAGCCCGGCCAACGGCAGCGTCCTCACCTCCGACTCCGCCGGCAACGCCTCCTGGCAGACGCCGGGGGCTGTGTCCGGCCTGGACTACCTGAACGTCAAGGCATACGGGGCCCTGGGGGATGGTGCCACCGACGACACCGCGGCCATCCAGAGCGCGCTGAACACATGCCCGGTGGGGGGCGTCGTCTACCTGCCCAAGGGCATCTACCGCACCAGCGCACCGATCAAGGTCCTGCCGGGAACCACCCTGGAGGGCAGTCACGGCGGGGGCGAGGCCCAGTCCACGGCCTGGGTCGCGCCGTCCTGCATCAAGCCGCTCGCCACGTTCAGCGGTGTGGCGGCCATTCAGGTCCTGGACCAGCAGCTCGGCAGCTACGCGACGCTGGCCAGCGAGATCACCATCCGCAACCTGACGATCGATGGCTCCGCGGTCCCTGGGGCGACCGCGGTCGACGGTATTCGCGCCACCGGGCAGATCCAGCATCTGGTTCTGCGCGAAGTGCAGGTCCGCAGTGCGACCGGGGTCGGCATCAACACCACCTACAACATGGGTGTTTCGTCGGGGCCGCAGGCCCCGTACTGCCTGCACTTCGACCGGGTGTCCGTCCTGTGGGCGGCGAGCTACGGCGTGGTCCTCAACAACTCCACCGACAGTTTCCTGAACGATGTGTACGTTCTGGGCTGTACCGGGCCCGGCTGGTACATCTCCGGAGCCGACAGCACCACGTTCGTCGGGTGCCGCGCCGAGTGGTCCGGCAGCGACGGCTTTCAACTCGCCGGCGGCAACGGCATCCAGAGCTACATCAGCTGCTCGACAGACCGCAACGCGCACAACGGCTGGTCCGTCACCGCGTCCACCAACACTGGACTGATCACCATGGTCGGCTGCCGCGCCACCCGCGACGGCAGCGCCAGCACCTCCGCCGGATACGCCGGCCTCGCAGTCGCCAGCACCACCCGCAAGGTGATCGTCGACAATTTCCAGACCGTCACCGGCGCGAACGACGACGGCAGTGGCCTCACCACCCCGCAGTACGGCGTGTCCGTCACCAGCTCCGCCTACGTCACCGTGTCCTCCGGGATCCTCACCGCTGTCACGGCGGGCTGGTACGACGGCGGCGGCAACACAGTTGCCCGGCGCGGCGCGATGCTGACCGGAACGGGCATCAGCACCTGGTCATGGTCAGGGACGGCGTCGCCCGTCGGGGCGGCGACCTCGACGGTGCTTCTGCAGGCCCAGGTCACCGGGGACACGCAGCAGCGGTTCACGGTCGGCTCGGACGGCAAACTCCAGTGGGGCCCTGGGAACGCCGGCCAGGACGTCGACCTGTACCGGTCCAGCAGCGCCCAACTGCAGACCGACTCGTATTTCGTGGTGGGTGCTGGTCAGTCCAACGGGACCTGGACCTCGTGGTCGAGCAGCGCGAAGGCTCTCATCTGCGGTTCGGCAGGCGCAGGACTGGCAATCGCGGAGGGCAGCAACGCCCGCTCCGGCACAGCGACCCTGGCTGCTGGGACCGTGACGGTCTCCAACACGAGCGTGACGGCCAACACCCGGATCCAATTGACGATCCAGTCCCCTGGCGGCACGGTGGGCGCCCCGTACGTCAACGCCCGTACGGCCTCCACCTCGTTCACGATCAAGTCGACGTCTGCCAGTGACACGAGCGTCGTGGCGTGGCTCCTGGTCGAGCCCGCCTAACAACCACCTCACCGACTCCCTCAAAGCCCCGCCACCGCGCGGGGCTTTCGCATGCCCGGAGGCAATCGCATGACCCTCACATTCCGTGGCGGCCGGCTCCCCGCCCAGCCTGCCCGACCGCAACTTCGGCTTCGCGACTACCTGACCGCGGGCACAGTGCCGCCGGCACCGACCACAGCCGACTGGCAGTCCCGCGTCACCAGCTGGCCCATGTACCTGAACGACCAGATCGGGGACTGCACCTGTGCCGCGGTCGGCCACATGATCCAGGCCGAGACCACCTACGGCCAGGGCACCACCGTCACCGTCGCCGACCAGGACATCCTCACCACCTACGAGAAGGTCAGCGGCTACAACCCCGCTGACCCCTCCACCGATCAGGGCGCGGTGATCCAGGACGTCCTCGCCTACTGGCAGAAGACCGGCATCGCGGGCCACAAGATCCTGGCGTACGCGTCCGTTGACGTCGGCAACCCCGCCGAGATCCGGGCTGCGATCGACCTGTTCGGATCCGTTGACGTCGGCTTCAACTTCCCAGCCAGCGCCATGACCCAGTTCAACGCCGGGCAGCCCTGGGACGTCGTCAAGGGCTCGAAGATCGAGGGCGGCCACAGCGTCCCGGTCGGGGCCTACGCCGCCGACGGGACCCTGACCTGCGTCACCTGGGGTGCGGTACAGAAGTTGACCGCGGCGTTCTGGTCCACGTACGTGGACGAGGCGTGGGTCGTCATCACCCAGGACTGGCTGTCGGCGAAGGGCTTGGACCCGCAGGGCATCAACCTGTACCAGCTCGGCCAGGACTTCGCGGCGCTGACCGGCAAGCCCAACCCGATCCCCACCCCGCAGCCGACCCCGAGCCCCACCCCGGCACCCACGCCGGCCCCTGCCTCCGTGGACGCCACGCTCGCCGCCGCGGTGCACACCTGGCTCACCGCGAAGGGCCTGTGATGGCCCTCCCCGATCTGAGCGCGCTCGATGGCCACCGGGTCGGCGGCTTCCCCGGCTACAAGCCAGGCCTGCGCGACTTCTACTCCCCGGTTGACGATGTCCACGGAGTCCTCCTCGACCTGATCAAGTCGGCCGATACGAGCCTGATTCTCGCCCAGTACGGCTTTGACGACGACGAGCTCGCCGATGCTCTTCACGAGAAGCTCGCCGACGAGAAGGTCTTCGTCCAGTTGACGCTCGACTCAAGTCAGGCAGGCGGCGTCCACGAACGCGTCCTACTGGCACGCGAGTCATACCCGGCGAGCAGTGTCGCGGTCGGCCGGTCCGAGAAGGGCGCCATTCAGCACCTCAAGCTGCTGATCGTCGACGGTCAGGATGTCGTCACCGGCTCAACGAATTGGTCGACGTCCGGCGAGACGCTGCAGGACAACCACTTGGTCGTGATCAGGAACGAGAAGGTCGCGACGCGTGCGCGGGCCCGGGTAGACGCGATCCATGCACACATGCTGGCCGCCGCTCGGGCGGCCCGCCCGTCAACGATCGCCGCGAAGACCGACAAGGAGCACTGACATGGGCATCTACGGGCAGGACTGGGCGAGTTACCAGTCGGCGACACCGGATACGACCGGCTTGAGCTTCGCGTTTATCAAGGTGAGCCAGGGCCTGACCTACACCAACCCGGAGTGGACGGCGCAGCGGGACCACGCCCGCGCCGCCGGCCTGGTGGTGGGGTACTACCACTACCCGGACATGGCCAACTCGCCGCAGCAGGAGGCCGATCACTTCCTCTCGCTCGCGCAGCCGCAGGTGGGCGAGCTGGTGTGTCTGGACTGGGAGGGCTACGACGCGGCGAACACCGCGGTGTCGCACGCCACGCAGCTCGCCTACAAGGAGGCGTTCCTCCGGCACCTGAAGGGCGCTGCCCCGCACAGCCCTGTCGGCCTGTACTGCAACACGGAGTACTGGCAGCACGTCGACACCACGGGGTACTTCCAGGACTTCCTGTGGATCGCCACCTCGGGTCTTCCCGCCGGGCAGCCGGGCATCAGCGCGAGCTGGCTGTTCCACCAGTACTCCAGCTCGGGTGTCGACCACGACTACTGCCACCTGGGCAGCACCGCGGCGCTGAGCGCTTGGGCCCGGTCGTTCGCTCCGGCCCCGGCGTGGCCGGGCGAGTACCTGCGGCTGCAGTCCCCGATGCTGCACGACGGGAACGTACGGACCTGGCAGCAGCAGATGGCTGACCGCGGCTGGTCGCTGACCGTGGACGGCTGGTACGGCTCGGCGTCCGCCGCGGTGTGCCGGCAGTTCCAGCAGGAGAAGCGGCTCACCGTGGACGGCGTGGTCGGCCCGGCCACGTGGGCGGCGGCCTGGGCGGATCCGGTGACGTGAGCCGCCCGCTCGTGACCGCTCACTTGTCTACCCGCTGGGGGTTGTGATCTGGGCTCTGGCTGCGGAGGGGGCTCCGGATGTGATGGCTGTATCCCTGTGGCCGGGCGGCGCGGCCGGCCTGGTTGCGCTGTTCGTTGTGCTGGTACTGCGCGGCGCGCTCGTGCCGCGCTCCACCGTGAGGGACTTCAGGGCGGACCGGGACGCGCGGATCGCCGACCGGGACGCGAGGATAAAAGAGCTGATGGCGGAGCGGGACACCTGGCGGGCCGCGTACGAGACCAGTGAGGCCGGCCGGCATCTGTCGCAGTCTCAGACTGGCGAGCTGCTGGAGCTGTCCCGCACCGCGGCGCACGTCCTGACGTCGCTGCCTCGCCCTACTCGGGAGGTGACCGCCGGTGCCGCAGTGGATCCGCAGGCTGTGGCGTCGCCGCCCTGACCCGGTGTCGCTGGTGCGGATGGTGCCGCGCACGACGCAGGGTCAGAGGGATGCGGAGGCGGCCCTGCGTCGGGCTGAGGCGGGGCGAATCGCCTGCGAAGGGCAGGCAAGCGAAGTCGGGGAGGTCGCGGGTGTCCTCCGGGTGCTCCGCGAGCGCAACCATTTCGCAGACGCAATCCGGGGGGCGTTGGAAGGAGGCCGCTGATGCTGGCGCTAGCGGATCTGTCACGCCTTGATTGGTCGCAGCTCGCGAACGTCTCGGCGTCGGCTTTAATCGCCATCGCGTGCACGCGCACGGTGGCCGTGTACCGGCGGGCACCGTGGAGGAGCAGCAGGGTCGGCCGGCACATGATGACGGTCACGGTGTCGATCGGGCTGCTCGGCGCCTACACCGTCGCCGCGACCCTGTGGCCATCGGGTCCGGTCTCGACTGTGCTGCGGGTTGTCCGGGTCGTCGTCCTGATGGTCCTCGCCGTGCTGATGCACCAGCGGGCCCGCATGGTCGCCGACGGGCGCCGCGGCAAGGTCGAGCCGATTCGCGACCCGATGAAGGAACCCCACCAGTAGTAGCCACGCCCCCGCCTGGCCTTCGGGCCGGGCGGGGGCGCTTCTGTGCGTCCAGCTGGGTTGTCGGTATTGAAAACCTCGGGCAGGGCGGCTATAGTTTTCGGTATCGGAAACGTCAGAGGAGGGGACACGATGGCCACCATCACCACCACCGAAGCAGCCCACCAGGCCGGCGTCACCATCGCCACCATCCGCCACTGGTGCCGCTACGGAGCCGTCACCGCCGCCAAGGTCGGCCGCCGCTGGGCCATCGAAACCGCCTCCCTCACCCACCGGATCGCCCTCAGCATCCGCCGCACCCGGAAGGCCAAGCCCGTGACCCTCACCCCCGAGCGCCTCGTCGCCATCGGCGGCAGCCGCTGGCAGAAGAACGGCAAGGACCGCATCTACTTCAACGACTGGGCCCAGTTCGCCGGGCTCGACATCAGCCGCTACCAGAGCGGCGGCGTGAACGGCGCCAGCCTCGGCGGCCGCGGCATCGCCAACGGCCGCATCGGCGCCATCCTGGCCAGCATCGACAAGGTCTGGTTCGACGTCGCCGACGGCAAGTTCTACGCCTACGAGAACGGGTCCACCGAGCTCTCCATCCGCTACCTCAACGGCGACCGCGACACCATCAACCTGTTCGCCCTCGTCGTGGCCGGCATCCGCGCCGCCGCAACGAACTGACCCCGGAACGGAGCGCCACCATGGCCCGAATCACCGTCCAGCAGCCCGACGGCAGCCTCGGCTGGTTCAACCCCAACGTCACCACCGCCGAGATTCCTGAGGGCAAGCGGTGGGACGGCAACAACCACCGCGGCGTCAAGTCCGGCCTGCAGATCGGCTACAGCGAGCTGATCCGCACCAAGCAGGGCCGATGGGTCCAGCACACCGACGCCCGCTCCGAGTTCAACGGGCCCGAGACATGGGAATTCCTGGCCGACGACGAGGCGCGTCACTGGCTGATGACCGCAGACAGCGAGGAAGCCGAAGAGGCACTCCTGAAGTACTTCGGGGAGCCGGACGAGGAGGCCGGCCCGAACCTCGGCGGCCGGCCCGAGGTCGGCAAGGCGTTCAGCATCAAATTCCCGGACGACCTGCGCGAGCGTGTGGACACTGCGCGCGGTAGCACATCGCGTGCGGAGTGGCTGCGGGTCGCGGCAGAACTCCGCCTTTCGGGTGAACCGGCCACCGACTGACGGTGGCCGGTGCTACGGTGAAGCCGTCCCCGGGAAGCCGGGGGTGAGCCGCGTGGGGTGTAAGAATCTCATTCGGCATGACGCCCTCCCCGCGCGAGCGGGGGTGAGCCTCCTCTAGCTGACCGGTTGGAGAGGTTCAGTGCGTACGCCCCGCGCAAGCGGGGGTCGGCTTGGCCCCGCATCTGCGGGGATGGCCCATAGCTCCGTCTCACCTGCACGTTGGCCCCGCGCTCGCGGGTTGTGCGCCCCGCCTCCCGAAGGAGGCGGGGCGCTTCTGCATGCCCGGGGTCAGCCTCGCGCCTGGACCAGCTCCACGACCCGCGCCGTGTCCTCCAGGCTGGGCAGCACCACGTCGGCACCGGCCGCCGCCAGCTCCTCCGCACTCGTCCGCCCGGTGGCCACCCCCACGACGCCCACGCCCGTCTCCCAGCCGGCCTCAACGTCCGCGACCGTGTCCCCGAAAATGATCGCCTCGAACGGCTTCACGCCACCCCGCCTGAGCACGACCCGGATCATGTCCGCCCGCACCTCCGCGTCCTCCCCATACCCGCCCACCTCGAAGTCAATGTGCCGATCCAGGCCGAACGTAGCCAGCTTGACCTCCGCAACCGGCCGCACATTCCCCGTCCCCACCGTCTGCACCACCCCCGGCACCGCCGCGAGCGCATCCAGCGCGGCCGCGGCCCCCGGCAGCGCATGCCCGCGCTCCCGCAAATCCGCCGCCCGCCGCCCGTACTCATCCGCGAGCAGCGCCGTGTACGTCGGGAAATCGACCAGATCCCGAGGCAGGCCATGCAGCGCCAGCGTCTCCCGGAAAATGACCAACTCGCTGCGGCCCGTGATCTCCGCCTGATGCACCAACGGCCGCCCAGTCGCCCGCTCGAACGCACCCGCGAACGCGTCGCGTCCAACCCCGCGCGTCGCGATCAGCGTGTGGTCAACATCCCAAAGCACCAGCACCATACCCGCTCCCCAAGTCAGCCCGGCCCGAGTTCAACAGCCTGCCACGAACCACCCCCGGCCGCCCCTACCCTAGAGAACCCACCACCACGACAGGAGCCGCGATGGTCGCCCCAGATCTCCCCATCGGTGACCGCATCCGGCACTACCGGCAAACCCGCGGCGGCCGCCGCCAGGACGTCATCGCCGGCCTCGTCGGGATCACCCCGGACTACCTCGGCCAGATCGAACGCGGCCTCAAAACCCCCACCATCCAGGTCCTGCATGCCATCGCCCAGGAGCTCGGAGTGCCCACAGCAGCCCTGCTAGCCGAGGCGCCCGTGCTGGCCAGCACGCCCCGCGACAGCACCGAACCGGCCATCGCCCAGGCCCTCATGGGCTACGGGCCGCCCCGTAGTGCCGAACCCGTTCCCACCCCGGCCCTGCGCGAACGCGTCGAGCAAGCCTGGCGCAGCTGGCAGACCTCGCGCACCAGATTCACTGACGCCGCCACCGTGCTGCCCGCACTCATCGCCGACACCGAACACGCCGTCCGCGCCCACCGCGCTGACCCGGGACAGCACCGCAACGCCCTACGGATCTCCGCCGACCTCTACTTCCTTCTCCGCTCCTATCTCCGCCGCACCGGACGCGTCGACCTCTCCCTCATGGCCGCCGACCGGGCCGTCCGCGCCGCCGAGGATGCCGACGACCCGCTGCGGATCGCCGCCGCTCAGTGGAATTTGGGCCATGTCCTCCTCGCCGCTGATGAGCCCGACGGTGCCGAACAGGTCGTCCTGCGAGCCGCGGAGGCCATCAAGCAGGAGGCGATCGAGGAGGAGAAGCGCGCCGCCATGGCCGGCGCCCTGCAGCTCGTCAGCGTCGTCGCCGCGGCCCGCCGCCGCGACTGGTGGACCGCCCGCGATCGACTCAACAAGGCCCGCACGACCGCCCAACACGTCGGCGAAGGCAACGTCGCCTGGACCGTCTACGGACCCGTCAACGTCGAGCTGCACCGCGTCTCGATTGAGATGGAGGCCGGCGAAGCAGGGGAGGCCCTGCGAATGGCCGATGCCGTCGACACCAGCGGCCTGCCGTCGATGGAGCGCGAATTCACGTTCCTCCTCGAAGTCGCCCGCTGCTACGACCTGCGCCGTGAGGACTCCGCCGTCCTCCTTCACCTCCTGGAGCTGGAGCAGATGGCCCCCGAGGACCTGGCCAGGCAGCCGATGGCCCGCGACATGCTCCTCGGCCTGATCCGGCGGGCCCGGGCGATGCACGCCCGACAGGCAGAGGCGCTGGCCGGCAGGGTCGGTGTCCTGTGAGAGCAATGCCGTACTGACAGTTCACCCGAGCTGACAGTTCGTCCAGCCCGACCGGGACGGCCCTACCGTCCTGCCCATGGCAGAGATCACCACCACGCCGGCCACATGCATCAACTGCGGCAGCCCCGACGCCCCACACCGCGGGGAGATCCGGACGACCCGCGTAGCCGACGGCGTCGTCCGCGACCAGCGCGTCCACCGCTGCACCCCATGCCAGGTCCAGCGGTACGAGCCCCAGGAACTCCGCGACGGGCAGTGGGCCGTCCGCGACCGCAGCGACGGCACCCTCACCGTCCACGTCGCCGACGGCCGCCCCCTCCTCTACCCCGACCGCGCCACCGCCCAGGCGTGGATCGACCGCGAGCACCAGCTCGACCAGGAGACGTCCCGTGGCCGACGCTGACCCGCCACGGCCCTGGCAGCATGGCGCCGCACACCGTGCCGGCCGCACCGTCATCGGACGCACCGACCCCACTCCGGACGACCTCGAGGACGAGGCTCCCGACCCGTGGCCGGCCCCGGGCCCGCTGCCGCCCCAGTTCTACCGTCACGCCCGCTGACCGCCGCCCGGCCCCGCTCACCCCCCGGCAGGGCCGGGCGGCCTATCCCTCGGCAGGAGATCGCCTGACGGGACTTCGAGAGCGTGGGCGATCCAGGCGACGAGATCGAGGCCGATCGAGTGCCAGCCATTCTCGGCCCGCGAGATGGTTTTGCTGTCGACGCTGAGCTGCTCGGCCAGTTGTTCCTGGGTCAGGCCGCGCCGCCGACGGGCCTGGCCGATGCGCTCGCCGACCTCTCGACGGTGTTGTCGGACCCACTCCGGTTGATCATCTTTCGCCACCCCTAACGCTTAGGTGACGTATCAGAGCACGTCCCTACCGCCGGGTGGTAAATCAGCAAGACATGGCGTCAATAAGCAACCGAGACGTCACTTACCGTCGATGCAAACTGGGCCACAGGTAGCACCCAGTCACTTCATATTCGAACAACAGGCAACAGTTCGACGAAGTCCGTAGCCGTCCCACCTGGCGATCTGCCAAGGTGAAGCAAGATTCCGCTACCCAGTCCTCGGGGACAGAATCGGACACCTGACGGCCCACCACACCCCACACCAGCGCGGCCACCCCCACCGCGCCCCGACGGCGTCAGCGCACACCCGCACGGGCACCAACAGCGCACCAGGAAGACAGTGACCAGCCCGGACCATGGCAGCAAGCAGGGCTCCGACGTCAGCAGCAAGCACGGATCCCCAACCCCCGACATGATCGAAGCCCGCATCGCACTCGCCGAACAGGACCTAACCGAGGCTGACGAGGTCAACCTCGCAACCGCCGGAGCAGCCGACCTAGTGGTCCTTGTCGCGAAACTCAAGGGCGCGGTAGCCGACCTGATTCGGCTCCACCGAGAGCGGGCAACGCCTCCCACCTGGGGAAATAGCTAAGGGCAACTTGACCCTCTAGAGAAAACTGAACCAG
>NZ_JAPEPB010000002.1:600000-864765 GCF_026340565.1 Kitasatospora sp. NBC_01287 | reverse complement strand
TTTGCACCTCAGCGCGGAGCTGTTCAGCCCCGGCGTGGCCTTCGTACCGGATTTCGTCTCCGAGGCGGTTGACGAGGGCGGCGGTGGCTTTCTGCCAGGCGACGACCTGGCCTGCGAGCTGGGACAGGGCGGTGAGGGGGTCGTCGACTGGGGTGACGTCGAGTTCGGCGAGTACCACCTGGACCTCCCGATCGGCCTTGATCTTCGCGGCTTTGATCTTCTGCCCGCCGGTGTTCCCGCCGTGGAGGCGGCAATGTCCGATTCCTGGGTGTGGCGTACCCCAGCCTGCGGCGAGGGTGCAGAACTCCTTCGAGTCCTCTTGTCTCGTCTTCGCGCCGCACTTGGGCTTCTCCGACACGGTGCCGCCTTCCTGGGCGGCTCGCCTGCTGGGAGAGAGTCTGGCGTCGTCGCGCCCCATGGTCAGGCGGTGGGCGGGGTGTTGAGGTTCTTGGCGTCGTCGACGGCCTCGGTGACCAGCTGTTCGGCGTCGGTCTTCACCTCGTCGACGACCGGCTTCGCGTCCTGGGCGACCTGCATCTCGTCGGCGTGAGCCTCGGTGGCGAGGGTGGTCTCGTCGCCGTGGAGCTTGTCGAGGACGGCGTGGAATTTGGTGACGAGGGAGTTGAACTCTGCGCGGAGCTCGTCGGCAATCTTGGACATCGTGATCTCCTTGCGGTGAGGGTGGGTTACTTCGTGTCGCCGGCGCACCGCTTGCACGGCGCCTGCCTGTGGTGCACGTGGCAGGACAGGTCGCGCACCGGCTCGTAACGGGGCGCGGGCCCGTTGTAGAACGCGTACTGGCGGGCGAGCTTGCGGGACGCGTAGCGTCGCTGCGAGCGGGTGGGGAGAACGAGCATGAGGGAGTGCTCCTTCGCGGTGAGGGTCGGTCAGTGCCTGGCGTTGCGTACGGCTGCGGCGGTGGGCGGGTCGTCGGGGTGGTGGTGGCGGCAGACGACCCAGTTGGTGCCGTCCACTGGGTGCCGGGCGATTCGCCAGCAACCGCGGACGTGGCAGTTGTGGCGGCGCCACATGCTGATGAGGCCGCCGATGATGGCGAGTTCGCTCACGTCGGAGCCGACACCGGACCAGAGGAGGTATGCGGGGCCGGACGGGTTGTCGAGGCCGAAGAAGTGCGCGAGCCAGTGCACGGCGCCTCCTCAGTCGGGCAGGAAGTCGGCGGTGCGGCCGCGGGATTGGCAGGGTTCCGCGTTGTGCCACCACTTGGTTTCACCAAGCCACGCTGGCTGCCCGCAGCGGGTGCAGGTTCCGGGGATCGGGTCCCAGTCGTCAGGCGGCGTGAACGGGGCGTCGAGGGCGCGGGTGGCCTGGTCGTGCTGGGTCACTCGGCTCCTGCTGATCGTGCGTGGAGGAGGGCGCATCGGGTGGAGCAGTATTCGCCGTCCATGTCTGGTGGGATGCGGTGCCCGCACCACAGGCAGTCGGCCACCGTGTGCTCCTCCCTTGAGGGTTGTGGGGTCCCGTGGTCGGCGTCGGCGCCCTCGGAGTGCCGGACAACTACGGGACCCCCCGGGCCCTGCGCCACCCTCGGGACGCGGGCCGTCCCGCCTCGACGCCCGCAGGGGGTGCGGGCCGGCGGGAGTTAGGCGGCTGCGGCGCGAGGCTGGTAGGACGCTGCGGCCTCGCGGACTTCCGGCAGGGAGTACATGGTCCGGTAGAGGTGGCCCTGGCCAGAGGGGCGGCCGTCACCGGGGAAGCGGTGGATCTTTCCGCGCCGCGCCCACTGACGAAGCACCTGCTGCGGAACGCCGGTCTCCGCCTCGGCCTCGTGTGCGTAGACGAGATGCTCGGGGACGACTTCGAGAAGGACACGGTCCACGGACACCCCCGGACATGCGTGAAGGCCCCCACCGATGGTGGAGGCCTTCCAGGTTCTGGGCGCAGTAGTACTGCTGGATCGGAGTGTGACACCTCCCCGGGGATCTTGTCCACTACGCGGAAAGCGTGGCCTCGTCGTCGGTCCAGCCAGTCCACGGTGCGTTCAGGCGCGCAAGGTACCTCAGGTGGTCGATGTAGAAGAGCTGGTGACCACGAGAGTTGTAGCCGACGGGGGAGATTCGCCCTCGATGAACCCAGCCGTGAAGCGTGCTCTTCTTGACGCCGAGACGCGTGCAACCATCTGCGGCGGTGACCATCTCCGTCGTGGCTGGTGGCGGGAGTTCGACGGCGTAGCGAGGATGCACCCATCCCAGAGTCGGCCACGCCGGGTCGGGAGAGCCGTGTTGGTCCCGCACAGTCGAGATATGGGAAAGGAGATCCGAGGCCGGGGTGAAGTACTCCTGGTTCGCGGCGATCCGAAGGTGCGCGAACTGCGTGTGCCGTTCAGCTTCAAGTGCGTAACCGCCGGGTTCGAACGCCATGATCTCGTCGGGCAGGAGGCTCCGAAAGCGCTTCACGGGCGAAGCAGTGGTGCCGATCTTGATTGCTTCGCTGCGGCGTATGTAGTAGACGATCGCGCCAGTGGTCGGGTGGACAGTGTCAGCATGGCCGGACTGGGTTCCCATCGACCTGCTCCGCACCTGCTTCTGACGTCCAAGCTGGATGGCAATCGCGATGGTCGCCTCGTTCAGCTCGACGCCCCCGCCCTGCATGTCCCGGAGGACGGCCGCGATGTATGGAAAGGCCGGATCCGACGTGTCGACCAGCTCAATTAGGCCCGCCATGCTTGGTCGGACGCCGTAGTTGCCGTCGCTGATTTCGTTGGGGGTGAATGGGCTAGTCTGGCCCACGTCGACTCCTATGCAGTCGGCCAAACCCCGGGACGGTTACCGCCGTCGCCGGGGTACTGTTGTAGGCCAATTATCGCATGTCACAGCACAGTTGGAGTTGAGTGACAGCCACCCAGCTCAGCCCTCCTCGGGTGCCCATTCGCTGCGATAGTCGGGGTAGCTCATCGAGGCAACTGCTTCCCGGTCAGGGCGATCCAGACTTCCGCAGGCGTCATGGTCGGATTGGGGTCACCAGCCAGTGCGCGGAGCATGGCACGGATCCCATTCCTGATCTCGCGGAGGCATGTCCGCGGGAACGCCACCAGATCGCCGGTCACTGATGGGCCTCGGCGACCTCGGCTGCGGCGAGGAGCTGTGCGGCCAGGTCTCGCGCCTCAGCGATGCTGAAGCCGCGGACTACCGCGCCGTGCCGTATCTCCTCGGGGAAGAGCGTGGCGCTCACTCGGACTTCGCCCGCGGGCATCGCATCGACTCGGAACGGGTTCGTGGGTGTCATGCTGTTCATCCTCTCGCGGGTGCGGCCGTTTCGGGGCTGCCCCATTCGCCGAGCACGATGTCTTCGTGGGGGCCGTGGTGGCCGGGCGGCAGGTTGCAGATGGCGGTGCAGAGTTCGCCGCCGAGTTGGATGGTGGCGGTGGCGGGGCAGTCGGTCATGCGGTCCAGGATGTCACTGCCAGGGTGCGGCCCCGGTTCGGCTCGCCCAGCGGGCCAGGGCGTTCCCATCGAGGGTGCGGATGCCGACCTGCGTCGCGTAGGAGCGTGCTGCGGGGGTGAACGTGGAGGTGGTGACGACGGCTGCGATGTCTGCGCCATGGATCTGCCGGGCGGTGCCGCCGACCTTCTGTACGTCACCGGAGCCGACTTTGGTGGTGAGTGCGTAGCGCTTGGCTTGGATGACGAGGCGTCGGCCGTCGGGAAGGGTGGCGATGACGTCGGCACCGAGGTCCCCTGCGCCGCCGACCACTTGGACGTTGGTGCAGCCGTCGCGGCGGCACAGGGCGGCGAGGGCGTGCTCGAACTGGCCCGGTGTCATGGCCTGGTAGCTGCCGATGCTAGCGCTGGCCATGCGCGGCCGCATGGTGGCCGGCCTGCGCGGTGCCCGGACGATGCGCCGAACACGGCGGGGCTTCATGAACCACAGCCCGGCAACGGCCAGGACCAGGATCGGGATCCCGATGGTGGGGGAGCCGATCGCGACCAGCACGCTGGCGGTGAGGATGACGGGCGGGGAGAACAGCCCGTACCTGCGGCGTGGTCGACGGATGGTAGTGCGGCGGCGCCCTGGCCGGTAGTTGGTGCGGCGTCGACGCGGTGCGGCCACAGAGTCCCCCTCGGTGTGAGGTTCCAGTGTGGTGCACCGCGCCGACGGGTGGGCGGTGTTCAGCTGATCGTGCTGCTGGTCGTGTGGTTGCTCGCCGAATTGATGGAGCCGGTTGCCCGGCCGAGCCAGCCGGTAGCGGTGTTCGTGACGTGCTGGTGGTACTCCTCACGGCGGTTGATGTGGTTGACGATCCGCTTGGGTGCCTTGGCCTTCCCGATCGCCATCAGCGCCGCAGCGGCAAGGAGGGTACCGGCCCCGACGCCGGCGGCCGCGACGGCTGACACGAGTTCAGCGGCGCCGACGCCGACTCCGGCGGCGAGGATGCCTCCGCCGGCGAGCATCGCGCCGCGGCCGACCATCTGGGCGGCTTGCGGGTCGGCGAGCATCTGGGGCTGGGCGTAGATGATCGGCGGGTGCCCGTAGTAGGGGGTGCCGTCGACACCGATGATGACGCCGGGAACGGCGGGGCTCGCAGCGGGGATGATCGTGGGCTGCGGGGGTGGCACGTATGGGGCGAGCTGGGCGGGGATCGTGGTGTTCGGCTCGAGCAGTGTCGTGATCGTCGCGGGGGCGGTGTCCTGATACATGAGGGTCTCCTGGTCAGTCATCGGAATCGGTAGCGGTGTCGGGTAGGTAGAACTGCTCAGCGCGGCCGGCCTTGCGGACCTGGACCCCGCGGGTCAGCCACTCCTCGGTGGCCCGGCGCACGGTGTCACGGGAGTTGAACGGCCCCCCGTCCACCAGGTCGTCCTTGGTGGCGTAACCCCGGTCGGCGCACAGGCGGCAGAACACCCGGTACAGGTCGGGCCAGTCGTTGCGACCAACCGCCGAACCGTCCGGGAATACCAGCTCAGGCTCGGCGGGAGCCGCATCGGCCGGCACGGACTTCAGCATCCGCACCTTCGGCTCCGTCACCACCACCGCTGGCCCGCGGTGACCAGCCTGAAAGTAGTGCCCGACGTCCGCACCGATGTCCGCGTCGGTGACGTACTCGGCCCGACACTGCGGAGGGTCCACCAACGGCATCTCCGGAGCACCCAGGTAGAACTCGCCCGGCCTGGTCAGCTCCTCCGGCTTCCAGCCCTTCCCGGTGCAGCCGCTGCCGAAGATGAATTGTGTGTGCCCGGCCTCGCCGACCCGCGTAGAGATCCGGTTGGCGTAGTTCCCGCGCGCATCGGTGTTGCCGCCGAAAACCTTGGCGGAGGGCTGCTGCGTGGCGGAGATGAATTGGATGCCGAGGAAACGGGCCATCGCCAGCAGACTCTCGTAGGTGGTGGAGATCTTCGGCTCGGCAGGCTCGGGGTCCTCACTGACCTTGCGGATCTCTGCTTCCAGCTTGCGAAGCTCCTCGTCCTGGCGGATCAGCTCGGCCAGCTCGTCAGTGACGATCCACCAGGCGGGCCCGTGGACGCCGGGGATCCACTTGCGGACCGGGCCGCGGCCGGAGGCCATCGAGCTGGCGGACAAGTCCGCGAGGAATGCGCCGCGCCGGTCGCACTCTGCCCGGATGAACTGGAGCAGGTCGCGGGCTTCCTCCGGGGTGCGGGCGAGCCTGCGCAGCGTCGGCTCCCATGGGCCGAGTTCGGGGGCGCCCGGCTTCATGTCGATGCCGAACAGTTCGGCGTGCTGCTTCCGGAGGAGCTTCTTGATGATCAGGTTGACGAGGCCGGATTTCCCGAAATCCGAAGCGCCGGCGACGAGGGTGTGCCGGTACAGCATCGTGAGATACACGGGCTCCCCGGTTTCGTCCCAGCCGATCCGGATCGGATCGGCCAGGTCATCGCTCTCGTCATCGGCGTACGGGATGACATCGTCGAAGAACGGGTTGTGCTGAAGCGCCTCGTAGACGCTGTCGACCTCGACCGGCTGGCCACTCTCCGCCAGGGCCTCGTTGTTCGGGTCCTCCGGCTTCGGCGTGCCCGCGAACTGCCGGGCGCGGCGTGTTCCCGTCTCCGGCCCGATGGCAGCCGCTGTCTCGGCGGGGCGCGCCGGGTGCTTGTGGCCCTTGCCGTGCTCGGCCAGCCACGGCACGTACGCCGCATAGGCGAGTGCGGTGCTGATTGCCGCCACGGTGAGCGAGGCCGCGTCAGGCCCGAATCCGGTCCCGGCTGCCACGTCGCCGAACGCCACCGCGAGGCCGGCTCCCGCGCCGTACAGGTGCTGGTGCTTGTGCTTAAGCCCGTGCGCGGCTGCGGTGCCGGAGCCGGCGGCGAGCGCCAGGTAGCCGGCGGCTTCCCAGCCGGCGCCCGGTGTGCCGTGTTGCCACCAGCCGAGTGTGGTGAGGGCGGCGATGGTGGCGGCGGGGGCGAGTTCCCACCGGTGGGCGAGCGCCCAGTTGGTGGCGCGGATGACGACCGTGGTGCAGGAGATGAAGAATCGGGTGCGGCGGGGTCGTGGCGACGATGACGGCGGGTACGGAGAGTTCCCATACGTGTCCCGATTTGTGACGGTCTGTGAGCGATTGCCCCCTGTCGTCGTCGGGGCCGTCGCCACGGTCGTCGAGATCGTCGTACGGGGGCCCGGCAGGTCGGCCGGGGCCGGCGCGTAGCCGATGTACTGGGCCATCAGAAGTACTCCTTCGGTGGTCGCGGCTGATCAGGAGCCGGTCAGGGGGCGGACGTTCTGGGAGCCGAGTGCGGCCAGCGCCGGGTCGTCCTTCTCGATCTCAAGCCGGCGGGCGTTGGCGAACTGGCGGGAGTGCGGGAGCTTCGCTGCCTTCAGTGCGGCGACCATCTCGGATTCCAGAGGGCGCTTCTGGTTCGTTTCGTAGAGCGCTTTGATGGCGTCGCGTGCGGCGTCTCGGAGGTTGCCCTTGGGGCGCTTTGTGGCGGCCGGTCGGGGCGCCTTGGTGGCGGTGGTTGTGGCGGGGGCGGGGCGCTGCGGGGGCGCCACGACGGGCGGTGTTGGGGCGCTCTGGTGGCGCTTCGTCAGGCTCACCGGGGCGCTCTGGGCGGCGCCTTGAGAGCGCTTCACGAGACTGACGGTGGCGCCTTGCGTGGCGCTCTGCGCGGGCGACCAGGGCGCCATCGTGGCGGTTGCCGGGGCGCTCCGGGTGGTGGCCGGGGCGCTGGTTCGGGGCGCCTTGGCGGCGCCTGGCGTGGCGCTCTGGGAGCTGCGCTGGAGCGCCACGCTAGCGGCGTCCGTGGCGCTCGGGAGGTACGCCGATTCATGGTCGACGGGCGTCACTTCGTCGTGATCGGAGAGCAGCGAGTGGACCTGGCGCATCAGTGCGCCGAAGGCCAGCAGAGCGGCGGTCGGTGGGACTGCGGCGGTGACGTACGCGAGCGGGTCGTGGCCGCCGACGCCGAAAACGTTGAGGGCGATGGAGCCGCCGGATCCGACGACGGTGAGTCCGATGGCCCACCAGTCTGTGGCGCGGGCGAGGGAGGCGCGGAGCATGAGGAGTTCGCCGGCGACGATGAACAGGTCGAGGGTGGCGGGCCACGCCCAGGAGCGGGCCGGGGACTGGCCGAGGCCGTGTGCGGCGGCGACGGCGTGCAGGTGGGCGTAGGAGAGCCAGAACGCGGCGACTGTGAGGGCGATGATGACGAGCGCTGCGCCGAGGGCGAGGCGTTCGCGGTGGGCGGTCACGGCGGCGGTTCTCCTTCGAGTGGTTGGTGGTGGGTTAGGCGGGGATCTGGGGGCCGGTGGCCGTGGTGAGCGGTGTGGGCTTGGGTCGGTGGCCGGTGATCCAGGTGGCGATTGCGGCGCCGGCGAGGAACGTGATGATCGGGTGGGCGCGGTGGGGTCGGTGTCGGGCGAGGAGGATCAGGGCGGCGGCGGTGAGGTCGAGGGTGAGGTTGGCGGCGAGCCAGGTGCTGGCGGTGATGGCGGCGGTGCCGAGTGCGGGCCAGGCGATGCTGAGAAGGAGGAAGGCAAAGAGGGCGCGCATGACGGGCTCCTGGTGGGGTGGCTAGAGGTCGATGGGGTCGTGGCGGCCGCAGCGGGTGTTTTCGATGACCGTGTGGACGTGTTCGCCACAGTTGGCGCAGTAGCCGTGGCAGTGGGCGTCGACCCGGCCGGCGCGCCGTTCGCGCCAGGTGCCTGACGGCTCGTAGTCGGTCCAGTTGCCGCGGAAGGCGTAGGAGCCGCAGGTGCAGCGGAGGGCGAGGTCGTTTCCTGCCTTGACGGTGATCACGATTGGTGTCCTTTCGAGGCGGCGCGTCTGAGTGCCTGCGGCTGCCGCACAGAGCAGGGGCTGTGCGGCGCCGGCCGGTGCTCAGGCTTGCTACCTGGAGGTGATGGCGAGGTCGACTACGGCGCCGGGCACGTGGAGCAGGGTGGTGAGTCCGGCGGCAAGTGAGCCCAGGGTGTGGGGGGCCGTGACCTGGGTGGTGATCTGCCTGACGCTGACGCCAGCTCCGATGGTGTCGTGCAGTTCGGTGATGAGGGTGCCGGCGTAGTCGCCGAGCGGGACCGGGGTGTCGGCTCCGTCGCGGGTCAGCGACAAGGTGGGCATGGGGTGGTCCTTTGGGGTTGATGGCGGGGCTGTGCGGCGCCGTACGGCGATCAGTTGCTCAGCTGACGCGGGTGAGGTTGATCTCCCACTGCTGGCCTTCGATGAGGATGCGCTTGATCTCTTGGCGGATCTGCTCGTCGGTGGCCTGGTCGTTGGAGACGGGAATGCCGGGATTGCCGACCTGGAACAGGACACGTCCGTGGAAGTCGCGGACGGTGGCGTGGTAGCTGAAGTGCCTCATGTGTGGACTCCCTGTCAGTGGAGGCGCCGTACGGCGATCAGGCATTGGGCTGAGCGAGCGGGGTGTCGCGGTTGGCCCGGTAGAGCGCAGCGAGTTCAGTTCCGTCGGTCGTTCGGGTGGCGAACCGGGCGGTCACCTCGCCGACGATCTGCTTGCACAGGTCGTCGTCTCCGGCGCGGCGGGCACGGCGGTAGGCGTCGGCTGTCTCTCGGGGGTCCATGTCAGCTCCGGGTCGTGATGGTCGGCCGGGTGATGGCTTCGGTGGCGGCGATCAGCACGCCGAGGGCGATGGCGTAGTAGCCGATCCGGTGCACGTCAGTTCTCCGGGGCCACGCGCCAGTGGGGGGTGAGGCCGTTGGCGCGGATGTTGGCGAGTTTCTGGTCGCGGTCGTTGTCGCCGTAGGCGGACCGGCCGCATCCGGTGCAGGGATAGGGCCCGCCGGTGATCTTGGTGCACAGGTAGTCGTGGTAGGGGCTGCCGTCGGGGTGAGAGGCGGTGACGACGTAGATCGGACGGTCCCGGTGCGGGCCCATGTCAGGCCGCGATGAGCTGGTCGACGGAAGCCGGGTAGAGGCGCCGCATCTCCGCTTCGACAGCGGCGGTGACTCGCTGCTGGGCGGCGGCTGCGGCACCGCCGAATGCCCGGTCGTCGGCGTCCCGGTGGTCGACCGCGGTGGGTAGCCGGGTGGTGGTGAGGGGCCCGTTCTGGTACCAGATCGCCCAGGAGCCGCTGCCGCTGTCGGTGATGAGCTGCCCGGCGCGGATGCCTCGGCCGTGGGCGGTGAACGTGTAGGTGACGTGGACGGGGCGGCCGGGCTGCTCGTCGTACTGGCAGTACGGCTTGATCGTGTAGTAGGTGACGCCGATCTGCGCGTTGCGGACGAACTCGTCGTGCTCGGCGCGGATCCGCTTGACCTCGCGGTCGGCGATGATGCGGCTGGCGCCCTTGCGGATGAGGTGGGTGGCGATGTTCATACTGGCGGTGGCCCTTCTGCTCGATGCGGGTGGCAGGGTTGCCCGGGGAGGTCGGTGAGTTTGGCGACCTGGCGGCCGCCCCGGGGTAGTGCTAGCTGCGGGGCGTGAGCTCCGGGATCTCGACGCCGAGCTCCCGGGCAAGGGCCTCGATCACGGCCTCGATTCGGCCGCTGAGCGAGTGGCTGGGGATGGCGTGCCGACGGATCAGGGCCTTCTCGGCGGGGGTGCCGTACGTCGTGGCCTGCTCCAGGAAGCTGTCGGCCACGTAGCCGCGGCGATCAGCTGCAACCATTTGGAGGAGGATCGGGAAGTCGGCGGGGGTGGCAGTGGCGGCCATCGTGGGTTCCCTTGTCTTGTCGGATTTCTATCGGCTTGTGAGGGTATGGGGGGCCTGGGGAGGCCGGCGTTCTTGGTCGGATGGGCGGCCGCCCCGGGGCGCAGTTACTGCTGCGGGTTGACGACGTCGCGGTTGTAGCCGTCGAGGGCCCGGTCGAGTCGCTGGTCGAGGTTCACCGGTCAGACCTTCTTGAGCTGGTCGGGGCGGTAGGCGCGCTCGCCGAGGAGCCATTCGGTGACCTTGTGGTCGATGCCGGCGACGGCGACGAGTTCGTCTCCGGCGGTGTCGACAACTCGGCCGGTGCGGCCGAGAGTCTTGGTGGGCTGTCCTTCGGTGTCGATCACGGTGACTTCGTCGCCGATTCCGAACATGGGCATGACAGTTCCCTTTCGATGTCTATCGGCTGACAGGTTGGCGATCGGCTAGGTAGCCGAGGATCCGGATCAGGTCTTCGGCGTTGCGCTGGACTTGCGGGTCGTCGTGGTCGTGGTCGTGGGGTGCGGGCCTGCCGAGGGCGCGGTGGCGACGGACAGGTTGTCCTCGGCATGGCGATGAAGGGCGCTCACTGGGCGAGTTCGGCGAGGATCTGGTCGGCGAGCTGCTCGGTGTAGCAGTCGGCCTCGGTCGCCTCGGCCTCGTCCGTCCAGAGCCCGTCGGGCGCGTCCTGCCAGGCCTCGGGGGAGACACTCACTGCTGCTCCTGCGGGGTTTCGGGCTTCGGGGGGTTGCCGCCGGGGGTTCCGGTCTCCAGCCAGTCGAGGTGGATCAGTACCGGGGCGGGCGGCGGCTCAGCGGGCGTGTTGCTGGCGTTCACTGGGGTTCCTCGGTGTCGGGCGTGCCTCCGTAGAAGCCGCTGTGCGGGTCGGTGAGGTGGCGGGCGTGGATCAGGAATCCGTCGAAGCGGGCGGGCGGATCCTGCGGGCCCGTGGGGTTACCGCATGCCTGGCAGGGGCTGCCGACCGGGGCGTTCACCGCTGGGCTCCGTTCGGCCTGGGCCGGGCGCGGCAGGTTTCGGCGTGGGCTTGGGACCACGCTTTCGCGTCGCGGATCGGCTGGTCCTGCTCGTAGAGGTGCGGGCCGAGGAACGTGCGAGTGGATCCGCACGGGCTGAAACACCAGGCCGTGACACGGTCGGGGTCGATGTCCTCGATGTCGACGGTGGCGCCGCCGACGGTCAGGTAGCGGGCGATGACGCCGTCGGGCCAGGTGGTGGTCACTGCTGCTCCTTGAGGTTTTCGCCGAACGCGTTCCAGGCGGCGGGCCGGCCGTAGATGTCGCGGGTGGCCCAGGCGCCGATGTCGGGCGCCCCCCAGCCGAAGCGGGGTGCGGAGGGGTGCGGGTAGTCAACGGGTTCGTCGAGCGGGGTGTCGGTGAGGGCTTCGGCGATTTCCCGGGCGGTGAGGCCCATCGTGCGGGCCCGGTCGACGCTCACCGCGGGGCCTCGTCGGCCTGCCGCAGGTGCTCCTTGATCTCGGCGACGGCGTCGGCGCGCTGCTCGCCGGTGAGAGTGAAGTCGGTGAGCGCAGCGGCCGCGGACTGAGCGGCGGCGAGCGGGTCGGTAGGCGGTTGCTCAGCGGGCTCGGCCATCACGCCACCTCACCCAAGTCGTAGATGGCTTGCAGCTTCGCGGCGACCACGGCAACTGGGATGCGAATCGCTCCGCCTCGGCCGGCCTGGCCACGGGACCACTGCTTCCCGTGGCGGATGGCTTCGAGCTCGCCGTCCTTCACCCAGCGGTAGACGGTCGGAACGCTGACCCGGAGAGCTGTTGCCACCTCTCTCACGGTCAGTACAGGGGGGCTCTCCGGGAGCATCTGTGAGCTCTCCAATCGAGTCGTCTCGGATGGGGACGACTCGACTGTATAGCTTCTCTTGAAAGGTTGCAAGGTTCTCTCGCTATCCACGAGCGAACCTTGTGCCCTACCGTGAAAGGCAACAAGGTCGTTCGATCATGATTCGCACAGGGGAGTAGCTCTTGAGCAGGGAACACTGGGCGGAGGACGCAGAGCCGTATCTCCGTCCGGTTGCCACAGGAGAACCCGGCGCCTGGCAACAGGAAGCACAGCAGCACGGGCACAGGGGGGAGCAGCAGCTCACCGAAGTGGGTGAGGTCGTCCCACCTGCCCGCGTGGCTCGCGCGCTGCGCATATCAGGTGGCACCCCAGTTGTCGTGCGCCGTCGGATCATCTCTCTCGACGGCAAAGCAACAGAGCTGACCGACTCCTATTACCCAGCCCACATCGCACGAGGTACCGCCCTAGCCGAGCCCCGGAAGATCCGTGGCGGCGCCGTCACCCTGCTCGCCGAACTCGGCTACGTCGGACACGCCCGGCACGAGGAAGTGATGGCGCGCGAGCCCAGCGACGGGGAGCGGACAGCGCTCGCACTAGACGACAACGAGTGGGTCCTCGATGTCTGCCGACTTGTAGTCAACGCCGACGACGAGCCGTTCGAGGTCACCACCATGACGATGCCTGCACGCGGGCGCACCCTCCACTACATCGCCAAGATCGGCTGACACATGACTGACGAAGACGACGCCAAGGCGCAGGCGAGGCAGGCGAAAGCGGAAGCGCTGGACCGCCTGGGAGCCAATGAGAGCAGCTGGGCTCAGCACGAGCTCGTCGCTAACTACCTGCGGTACGGCATTCTGACTGGCGACTCCCCGCCCGGAAGCAAACTGCTGTCCACGCCGCGGCTGGTTGAGATGTACGGGATCGCACCGCAGACCATCAAGAACGCCAACGACATGCTCGCCGAGGAGGGGCTAGTCCGCAGCCAGCGCGGGAGCGGCATCTTTGTTCAGCCGCCCCGGCAGCGGACGCTTACGCCCGCCAGGTACAAGGAGCCGGCTGCGCCGGGCCAGACCTACCGCTGGCTCGACGAGGCGGCAAAGCAGGGTGATCGCGCGAGTAGCACGCTGCTGGAGGTGGCGGAGGTAGGGCCGCCGGCAGACGCGGCTGCGGCGATGGGGCTGGGTGCGGGCGGTGTGGCGATCCTGCGAGTCCAGATGCTTTCGATGAATGATGAGCCTGCGGAGCTCGTGAAGTCCTACTATCCGGTCGAGATCGCCCGGGGCACGCAGATCGCCGAGAAGAAGAAGATCAAGGGTGGCACCCCGCGCCTGCTGGCAGACATGGGCTACCCACCCGTCCGCTGCGTTGACAAGGTGATGGCCATCCTGCCGACCCCGGAGCACGTCAAGGCCCTCAAGATGCCGGGCAAGCTTCCCGTGCTGCGCACCCTGCGCGTGGTCTACAGCAACAACGACCGGGTCATTGAAGTAACGGAGATGGTGAAGGCCAGCCACCTTTACGCAGTCGAGTACGAGTTCTGATGCTGGCGGAGTAACAGCTTGGCAACTCCCTGATCGCCCGTCAGTCTCTGCTGCGAGGCTGCTCCTGCCCGTCCCCGACAGCAGGAGCAGCACGATGGCCCTCTTCAAGAAGTCCCAGCCCGCCGACGCCGGGGCCGCCCCCCTCGCCGAGTACAAGGTGGTCTACAAGGGCGGCCTGGCGGAGTTGCCGAAGGCGAAGGTCCGGCTCCTCGGCTGACCCAAAGCGACCTCGCGCGCTTTGCTACCCGGTAGCGTGAGCACATCCCGACAGGGAGCCAACCGCCATCGCCGCAGCGAACGGACGCCATCCATGACCGCACAGCCGATCGAGCACTACGGCTCACCGGACAGCCACAGCCCTCAGACGATCCGCGAGTTCCGCGCGGTCCTCACCGGGACGGACCTGGCCCGCTTCAACCGGGAGATCGACGACGTGCCCCTGCACGAGATCCGCCAGTACCTCAAGGGCTGGCAGCACCTGCTCCACCTGCGCACCGTCCCGGAGATCGGGGAGGCGCTGCGCACCGCGTTCGACCGGCCCGGCACGCCGATCGCCGAGATCTTCCCCGAGTGGGAGGACGTCAGTGTCTGACCTGCCCGACATTTTCCTCGACGACGCAGCGCGGGTAGCGGCCATCGCCATGACTCCGGAGCAGCGCAAGAAGCTGCTGCACACACTTCGCAGCCTCCAGCGGGACTCGGAGATCGGTCTGCCGTACACGGCCGGTGACGACCTGTCGGGACGCATCATCGTGGTGCCTGGGGATGACGCCGTCCCGGGGATGACGCTCTCCTACCGGATCGGCGAAGAGCAGATCCGGGTCGTCAACATCCTGGTCGGTCCGTAGAGGGCCGCCCGTGCTGCGGCGGGCTGACGCGCGCCCCTCGGTGCGCCGGTGCGCTCTAGCGCCGGCCAGCCGCGCGCGATTGAGTAGGGCTGACGCAGACCCTCGAAGAGGAGCAGCAATGCCCGAGACGATCAACGCGGACGGTGGCGGCGACAAGCTACCCGGCCAGCCGTGGCCCGTGCCGAACCCGGAGCCACAGCCCGACGGTGGGCCGCCCCCCGGCGACGGGGGCCACCGCAAGTGACCGCCACCGATCAGGACCGCCCCGGCACTACGGGGCGGTCCTTCCCCGTATCCGGGCCGTGGGCCGCCGCGATGGACGCGCTCCCCCGGGCCCTGTTCCTGCCCGACCTGATGTGGGCGCACGACATGTTTACCGGCGCCAGCGAGCCCGTTGACCGCCGGGCAGATCCCGACGCTTGGGGTGAGGCCGCCGCGGCGGACATCCCGCTCGTCACCCAGTGGGACGACGGCCGGAACTCCGACGCCCAGGCGGGCACGGTGCCGACCAGCTCGGCGAGCATGCCGTCCATCGTCGCCGGCATGCTCGAAGACCTCGACGCGAGCCCAGGCATGCGCGTGCTGGAGATCGGCACCGGCACCGGATGGAACGCCGGCCTGCTTGCGCACCGGCTCGGCGACAACGCGGTGACGACCATTGAAGTGGACCCTGCTGTCGCCGAGGCAGCCCGCGAGCACCTGGCCGCCGCAGGCCTCCACCCCACCGTGATTACAGGCGACGGCTCTGCCGGTCACCCGGCCGGGGCGCCCTACGATCGGATCATCGCCACCTGCGGCATGCGGCACATTCCGCACGCTTGGATCGAGCAGCTCCAACCGGGCGGTGTCATCCTCGCCCCGTGGGGCACGCACTTCGAGAACGGCGACGCCCTGGTGCGTCTGACCGCAGCCCAGGATGGCACCCTGGCGGGCCCGTTCCTGCGCCCGGTGGAGTTCATGAAGATGCGCTCGCAGCGCCTCACGCCGCCGCAGCATCCTGTCGACTTCCCCGGCGACGCCTCCGTCAGCACAACCGCTGCGCGGCCGCCGTTCGGGCCGTGGAAGGCGTTTCCGTTCGTTGCTGGCCTGCGCCTCGCAGGCCTCACTCACGTCACGGACCGGCGCGGTGACGAGCGGGTGGTGTGGTTGTACGGGCTCGCGGACAAGTCGTGGGCCGCCGTCGTGTTCCAGGACGAGGTGGAGCGGTCCACGGTGTGGCAGTCCGGACCGCGGCGGCTCTGGGACGAGATGGAGGCAGCCCACGACTGGTGGCAGGCCGCTGGCCGGCCGGGCATCGACCGGTTCGGCCTGACCGTCGATCGCGACGGCCAGCATCCATGGCTGAACAGTCCCGACAACCGAGTGGAGCCCTGATGCCGGCAGAGGACGAGTGGACCAGCCCCGAGTACGCGGAGCTGGTCGCGCGGTACCGCAAGGCACAGCAGGAGGCCAAGGAGCGCGGCGAGGATCCACGCCTGAGCTGGTTCCTGCGAGCCCCCGCCGAGTAGGCCCGGCCAACGACGATGGCGCCCGCCGCATTTCGCGGCGGGCGCCTATGCACGCCTACTTCAGTCGACTGCCAGCTGGCCAGCATCTGCGACCGTGCCCCTCAAGTACACGGCGCTCACAGAGATCCCACATCAGGGCGGACATGGTCGCCGGTGACGTCTGGTACTTGGCTGCCAGGATGGTTGGGAATGGAAGCATGCGACCACGGGGGAACGCGCCGCTGTCGATGTCGGCGCGGAACAGCTTTGCGATCTTGGCCTTCCGTGGATCTTCATAGCGATCGCCGTCGACCCTGTGAGCGCGGCTTAGGTGCGAGGCGTCGAAACGTGGCTTCTCATGCTCGACGGCCGCCTTCTCGGCAGCTCCGGCCAGCGACCTGTCTTCGTACCACTCGTAGGTCTTGCGCGCGACGAGATGCCACCAGGGCTGGTAGTAGCGGTGCGTTGACCAGCGTGTTCGTAAGTCGTGAGTGATGCCGACGTACAGCAGGGCGTCGTCCGCGTCGTAGAACCGGTAGAGCGCGGTGGGTCGATCGGGGAGATCTTTCTTCACGGGGTCCTCCGGTCCTGGTGCCGTCATGTCGAGCCAGTGTGGCCCATTCCTCCAGAACATTGCAACTTATCAAGAAACCTTGTACGGTCAGGTTGTCCCTAGAAACGGGAACGGCCCCGCAGAAGCGGGGCCGATGACTCGTCATGAGTGCCAGCTGGCCTGGTAACCGAGGCACTCACAGCAGAGATGAGCCCATCATGACAGCTCTGGCTGCCCGAAGCACCACCACCCCCGCCGGTTCGTGCCCGCATCTCAACACCCAGTGCGTTGAACAGGGCCCCCATGACGAGCACTGGGGACCCGACAACGAGGTCGCCGCGATCCGCCCGGACGAAGCCATCCAGTCGCTGGCGTCCGCCCGCCTGTACTCCTACGCGGGCACCGACTTCGCCGCACCCCGCCTCTCGGTCGGCATCTCCGGCTTCGACGGCGACCTCACGTTGGCCGAGGTTGACCAGCTCGCCGCGGGCCTGCGCGACTTCGCGAACCGCCTACAGATCCAGGCCGCGCACCTCGCCGCCGCCCAGCGCCTCCACGAGGTGAACCGGTGAACACGACCGCCCCGCGCCCCACCGAGAACGCTGCGATCGGCCTCGCCATGCGCGCCAAGCCGCCGCGCCTCAACCTCTCCCAGCTCCTCCTCGACCGCGCCGCCGCCCGCCACCGCCTCGACCGCTACGGCGACTGGCTGCTCGGCCTGCGCATCCAGCGAACCCTCGCCGGCACCAGCGGGCTGGGGGAGTGATGGTCGTCAACAGCTACCCCGGCAACAACCCCGACGCGCCCGCCAACGCCACCAGCGAGGCCCGCGAGTACACCCAGGGCGGTGTCCCCGCGCACGTCGAGTACCGGTCGCTGGGCGACGCGTTCGACGTCGTCACCGACCCGCCCGGCCAGCAGCACGCCCGCAACGTGCTCGGCAACATCCTCGGCCGATAGGCCCCCGGGCCGCCTGCGCTTCGCGGGCGGCCCGCACACACCACCCCTGCGCCCAGCTGGAGCCGACGTGTACCCCAACACCCCTGACATGCCGCCCACGGCGGTGAGTTGATGGGGATCAAGCTGGTCGAAGAGGTCATGGACTGGTGCCCGGACGACGTGACGCCAGCCCAACGCTGGTGCCTGACCGTGCTCGCCAGGGACGCCAACGATGCCACCCGGGAGACCTGGCACGGGCCCGAGCATCCGGAGATCCTGCGCCGGATCCGGATGACGGCGAAGAAGTGGGAGGCGATGCGGTCGATCCTGCTGAAGCGCGGTCTGATCGAACCGGTGTCCGGCGGATTCCGCGGTCAAGCGGTTCGGTATCGCATCGCATCGCTGTTTGCGCCGTGCGTCATCCAGGACTGGCGAAAGACCCCCCTGCAGAGGGGGGCTTTCGGTGGGTACGTCGTCAAGGGAGAACGGAAAGACCCCCCAGGAGCGGGGGTCAATCAAGAGGAAAGACCCCCCAAGAACGGGGGGCAATCGGCGGAAAGACCCCCCTACAGAGGGGGTCCTACTCCTCTATCTCCTCCTCTTCAATCTCTCTCCTCCCCGTCCGACCCGTCTGAACCCGACCCCCAGCAGCCTCCCGCCGCACCCAGCGACGAGAGAGAGACAATCGCTGCGCGACCACAAGCAACCCCGACGACTGCTGCCCACCGTGCCGTCCGTGCGGCCGGCGTTGTTCCAGAAGCCGACGAGCCGGCGTTCATCGACTGGCTCACCCGCACCCACAACCCCCGCGGTCCCGGCTGGTGGCGGACCGTCAGTGCCGCCGGAGACCTCTCCGACCTCGCCGCCGTGTGGCGGGCCGAGCAGACCGGAGCCGCTGCCCAGCCCGCCGGGCTCGCACTGCTGGAACCCTGCACCCGCTGCGAGGACGCCAACCCGGCCGCCCGCTTCAATCCCCGGCTCCGCAAGAGCCCGGCCGGCGGCCTCTGCCCGGACTGCCATCCCGACGCCGCGCCCATCGCGGCCTGACCAAGGACTTAGCCAGTGACCCTGTTCGACACCGAACCCGCCGACGCCGTCGCCCAGTCCATCGAACGCGTTTCCCCGCAGAACATCCCCGCCGAGCAGGCCGTCATCGGCGCCATGCTCCTCTCCAAGGACGCCATCACCGAAGTCGTCGACATCCTCACCGCCGAGGACTACTACCGCGGCGCCCACCAGCTGCTGCACCGCACCATCGTCGGCCTGTACCAGCGCGGTGAGCCCGCCGACCCGTTCACCGTCCAGAACGCCCTCGACGCGAACGACCTGGTCCGAGTCGGCGGCGTCAACTACCTGTTCACCTGCAGCAACTCGGCGCCGACCGCGGCAAGCGCCGGCTACTACGCCGACATCGTCAAGGCACAGGCCACCCTGCGCGCCATCGTCGACACCGGCACGAGCCTCGTGCAAGCCGGCTACGCCTCAGCAGGCGGCGATGCGGAAGAGGTCCTCGACCATGCCGCGGGCCTGCTGCAGAAGCTCACCGCGACGTCCAGCACGACCGCGGTCAGCCGCGAGAAGCCCCTGCACGAGGTTTTGGACAACACCATGGCCATGTACTTCAACCCCGGAGACGGATCACTGCCGATCCCGTACGCGGACCTGGCCGAACTGGCGCCGGTCGAGAAGACCGACCTGGTCGTCGTCGCGGCCTCCCCGGGCATGGGCAAGACCACAGTGATGACCGACTGGGCGCGGTGTGTGTCGATCGCCAACGACGGCCGGACCCTGGTTGGCAGCATGGAGATGCCGCACACCCAGATCGGGCAGCGGATCATCTGCGCCGAGGCCAAGGTCAACCTGAAGCGCTTCCGGGCCCGCTGCTTGGACGACGACGAGATGCACCGGGTCGCCATGGCGATCCAGCGGATCCACGCCAAGCAGCTGCGGATCGACGACTCGCCACGGGTGCCGGTGTCACGGATGAAGACCAGGCTGCGGCAGATGCAGGCGGTTGGCGAACTGCCGGACCTGTACGTCGTCGACTACCTGCAGATCGCGAAGGCCGAGGCCGAGGCTGGGGCGAACCGCACGACACAGGTCGACTCCATCGCGGTCGGGTTGAAGGAGCTGGCGCAGGAGTTCGAGATCGTGGTTGTTGCCGCGGCGCAGCTGAACCGGCAGGTGTCGCAGCGTCCGGACAAGGTCCCGATGATGTCTGACCTGCGCGAAAGCGGCGGGATCGAGCAAAACGCCAACGTAGTGATCTTGCTGCATCGGGAGGACTACTACGAGAAGACCTCCCCGCGAGCCGGTGAACTCGACCTGATTGTCGCGAAGAACCGCATGGGCACAACGGGGACCGCCACAGTGGCCTTCAAGGGACATCTGGCCCATGCCTGCGACCTGCCGCACGACAGCTAGCCACCCTCAGTGATCGGAGTGTGCATCCATGGCCAGTGAGTTCACCCCCGACGACATCCACCAGATGGCGCAGCAGGGCGATTTGAGCACCTTCGTACGAAGCCTTATCCAGCGCCCCGGTTCGAAGACCGATGACGAAGTCCCAAGGACCGCCCCGCCGCAGTCGCGCGAGGACGGCCGTCCGGTCGGGGCGTGGCCCGCAGGATGCGGCCGGCCCGGCGACCCGATCCCGCGCCTGCCCGCCACCCATGACCCCGAGGAGTGACCGCATGACCGCCACGATCACCACGACCGGCTTGTGCCCGGTCTGCGAGGAAACCATCCGGATCCGCAACAACGGCACCCTGTACCGGCATGAGCAGCCGTACGACCCTGACGGGCCGATCGTCGGCACGATCACCGACGGCGGTGTCGTCTGGCACACCCAGTGCGGTGGCTCGGGGCGGAAGCCCGCCGTGGCCCTGCCGATGACGTTCGCCCGCTGGCTGCACGGGCACGCCGCCCGCCGTGACGCCCACGAGAACCCGGTGACGTACCTGGCGCAGCGCATGTTCCGCGGCTGCAGCTACTCGCCGAGGAGTGGGCCAGCCGACGTCGACTGGTCGACTGCGGGGGAGCTGCACGAGGTGCTGCACCGCGAGGGCTTCGGCAGAGAGGGCGGCTGTGACTGGCTGTGCGGCTACGTCGAGCAGGCTGGCGAAGACTTCGCACGATCCGTCGGCGGCTGAGTTCGGTTAGCTCCCGGCGTGTCGGCCCGGGGACCGGCCCCGTGCCGCCCACCAGTGACGAGCCGAACTGAGTATGTGAGGCTGGCTGTTCGCTTGCCATCCCCACCACGCTCCCGCTGTCCGCGCATTCGGAGTCATAAGGCGGCATTATGACTAGCAACCCCATTCGAGGAGACCCTCGTGAGCACAGTCGTCCGGACGGTGGCCCCGCAACTCCGTGACTACCAGCGTGCGGCCGTGGCGTCGGTCGCCACCGCCCTTGCTGGCGGTGGCGTCCGGCAGCTGCGAATGGCCTGTGGCACCGGAAAGTCACTGACTGCTCAGCGGGCCGCGGAGGCCCTTCTGGAGGCTGTGCGACAGCGGGGCCAGCAGCCGGGTGTCGTAGCCGTCGTGACGCCGTCTCTGGCGCTCGTGAAGCAGTTCGTCGACGGCTGGCGCCGGGACGCCGAACTCGGCCCCGTCCAGTGCCTCGCGGTCTGCTCCGACCGCACCATCGGCCAGTGCGACGAGTCAGCTCGTGTCGCGGACCTCGACGCGCAGGTGACCACGGACCCCGCCGTGCTCGAGCATCGGCTTCGTGCCCTACCTGCGTCCGGGATACTCCTGATCGTCAGTACATACGCCTCCGTGGCAGTGCTGGCGCGAGGCGTTCAAGCAGCAGGGCGGCCGCTGGACGTCCTTGTGTGCGACGAGGCGCACCACTTGGCCGGCAACCCGGCCGCATCCCTGCGGAGCCTCGTCTCGGACCCAGGGTGGCTCCCCGCAACGCGGCGGGTCTACATGACCGCCACGCCGCGCCTGTTCACCGAGCGCGTCACGAGCAGCGGCGCGCTGAGCATGGACGACTCGGCGCTGTTCGGTGAGGTCGCGTACGAGTATGCGTTCCCGAAGGCGATCGCCGACGGACACCTGGACGACTACCGGGCCCTGGTGACGGTCGTCGAGAGTGAGAGGGTCCGCCGGATCCTGGAACTGCTTGACGAGGCACGAGACACCGATGCCGGCGAGGCCCGCAACACGGTGGTGGCGCAGGTTGCCCTCCTTCGCTCCTGGCAGGAGCAGGGCGTGGGCAGGGCGATCGCGTTCTGCGACTCGATCCGCGGGTCCAAAGTGTTCACCGCGCAGCTCCGTCAGGTGGCGGCGATGTTGGGCTACGACCCCGACATGGTCACGGCGCTCCATGTGGACGGCTCGATGAGCAGCGAGCAGCGCGCCCCGATCCTGGCCGAGTTGGCGGCACCGTCGGACGGTCGGCTGGTCGTGGTGTCGAACGCTCGCTGCCTGGGTGAAGGCGTGGACGTGCCGTCGGTGGATGCGGTTCTCTTCGCCTGCCCCAAGCGGTCCGAGGTCGACATCATCCAGTCGGCCGGCCGGGCTCTGCGACGAAGTCCTGGCGGCCGCGGCGTCGCCAAGTTCATCCTGCCGATGATGCTCCCCGAAGCGCCCGACGGCGACCTTCCTTCGAACGTCCTGGACGGCACCGACTACGAGCCGGCGTGGACGGTCATCCGGGCGTTGCGAGACCTCGACAACGACCTTGGCGCCGAACTCGACCAGCTGCGCACTTCCGCGGTGCGCGAACCTGAAGCCCAGGAGGCCGACGATTCGCAGCAGGATGGACTGCCCGACAGGATCGCCATCGCGGGTCCGTGCGCCGACCCTGAGATCCTTCGGCAGATTGCTGTCGCGCTCATCGACCACACAACGGCACCCTGGCTGGACGGCTACGCCGCGCTGAAAGCGTTCCACGACGAGGCCGGTCACCTCAACGTCCCCGCCGGGGCCAAGCTTGCCGACGGCTCCTTCTTGAAGAGGTGGATCGCCCGCCAGCGTTCGGATCGCCTGAAGGGGATCCTGCCGTTCGAGCGAGTGGCTGCTCTTGATGCCTTGGGCTTCGAGTGGGATGCGGAGACCGCCGCCTGGTGGCGGATGTATGAGTTCTTCGCTGGGTCCGAGAGGGGCACTGAGGGCTTCGCCATGATGGGCAGGCGTTACTGGAAGTGGGTGGAGGAGCAGCAAGACGCTTACGCCGATGCCACGTTGAGCCAGGAACGGATTGCTGCCCTCAACGGCTGTGGCTTCGACTGGGTGCCTCTGGCCGTTCGGCAGGCCGAGATGGAGGCCGCCCGGGAAGTCAAGCAGCGGGCGGCCAGAGAAGCGGTTGCGGCGTGGCTGGCAGAGCACGGATGCGCCAACCTGCCTGGCCGCGTGATCGCAACAGACATCCATGGCAACGAGGTGGACATCGTCAAGTGGCTGGAGGACGTCTGCCGCCGACGCCACTGGGGAGAACTCGGCCCCGAGGAAGGAACGGCCATCGCTGCCATGGGGTTCGACTGGCTTCCGCCCTGGTGGCGTCAATACCTTGAACGAGTAGCGGCATTCCATGCGACGTTCGGGCATGTCGACATCCCGCGTGAGTTTGAGAACCCGGTCAGGGAGGGTGTCTTTGACCAGTCTCTGTCTAGCTGGCTCAATGACCAGCGACGGGACGCGAATCGAGGTGACCTGGCGCCTGAACAAGCCGCCGCTCTCAACGAACTCGGGGTCGGCTGGGTAGTGGCCGGACCCAGCCGTTCCGAGGCGGCTGCGGATTGGATGGAGACGGCGGAGCTCGCAGTGAAGTACTTCAAGGACCACGGCGATCTACGCGTCCCGCTCCACTTCAGAGCGGACGTTCCACAGCGCTACCCGTGCTACCTGGGCTGCTGGTTGCAGGTCCAACGACAGCGGCGAGCGGACGGCACACTCACGGGTGCGAGCGCAGCGTTGCTGGAGGCCCTTGGGATCGACTGGGACGTCGACTGGGACGAGTCATCTCGGGCTCGACCGTCAGCGCAGAGGGCCGCAGCCTGACCCGGAGCCGGCCGTGACCTGAACCGGCCGGCCCCATCTCCCCACCCCACCAGCCGAATTGGTCGTGGACCGCCACGCCAAAGGGGTACCCGTGCGCCCAAAAACACGGGACACTTGACCACATACCATCGCAAAGTGAGGCACCATCATGCTGGCCCCCACTGCCGCAGCGATCAGCGACGCGCTGCTCGCCGCTGCCCGCGCCCTCGTCCCCGATCTTCCCGAGCACGCTGTCGCTGTTCCCGCACCCGCCAGCTACGGCCGCGGCGCCACCCTGTTCGTCACCGTCGACCAGGTCGAGCACACCCGCCGCCAGCGCGCCGGGCTGCGCGCCATCACCCGGATCGAGCACCTCGGGCTGCTGCTCGGCCTGCCCGCCTGGGAGCCGGTCCCTGTCGGCTCGCTGGACCGGCGGGACCAGCAGTTGCTGCGCCACCTGCCCGCTGCCGCGGTCCACGTCGAGGCCGGGCACGTGACCCGCACTGCGGTCCGGCCGGTGACGGTGCATCTGGCGCTCCTCCCCGGCACCGCAACCCGCACGACGATCGAACGGGCGACCGCGTACGCCCCGTTCTGCGCCCGTGCGATCCTCGCGGCAGCACTCCCGCGCGACAAGGGCGTGCTGGCTGAGGCCGACTTCTGGGGTGTCGGCGTTGCGTACCGCAGCGAGACGCTCGTCCCGCCGACACCGTGGCGTCCCCAGCGGCACACCGCCGCGGGCTGGCTGTTCACCGAGAACGTGTACGAGCAGGTGCTCGCCCAGCGCGTCGCCACCCAGGAGGCCTGAGATGGGTGCCGCACTGCACCTCGCCCACGTCCGTGAGACGCCCGACCCGAAGCGGAAGCGCAAGGGTGGTGGTGGGGATGACGGTGACGGGCCGTTCCTGATCGTCCCCCGCGACGCGTGCGAGGCCTGCGCCAAGCACTGGCACCACAAGTGCTGGGGCGCCAACATCCTCGACGATAACCCGCCGAACTGCCCGTGCCCCTGCGGCGACCCGCACGACACGACCGGCCAACGCATGAGCGGCGCAGCATGGTCCGACCTCGCCCAGCACGACCCCGCCGAAGTCGGCTATGCAGCACGGCTGCTGCGCCTTCGCGAGGCCGGCGCCATGTTCACCTGCGGATGGAACCGCGACGAATCCGGACTGAGGAGCCAGCAGTGATCATCCGTATCGAAGCCGACGCCTGGCGCCCCGACCAGCGTGCCGACCACCGCAGTGGCAGCAGGCTCACCCCCGGCCAGATCGTCATCTGGGACCGCAAGCCCTACCGCGTCGTCGAGACCCGCGAACGTGACCCGTTCGACTGGGACGACACCGTCCGCGACACCTGGGTTGACCACGGCTGCCCCGAACCTGCCACCTGGCCGTACCGGCCGCTCGTCCTGGTTCTGCGCGACGTTGACCAGCCCGAGGCGAAGCCCCTGCACCTGTCCGGCTCCGCGTCGATCATGTGGCGGACCCTGCCCGAGCACTACTCGGTCTGCCGTCTGTGCGGTGAACTCCCGCCCTGCCAGCACGTGCACAACGAGAAGATCGCCGAACGCGCCGAGGAACACTTCGAGAAGCAGATGGCCATCATGCCCGGGTCCTGCCACGGCTGCCGCGAACCCATCACCAGCCGGCAGAAGTTCCACCGGTTCGACGGCCCGAACCTGATTCGGCCCGACCTCGGTGACGGCTCCGCCATGTTCCACCTGCGCGGGTCGTGCCGCCACGAACTGCAGGCGTACGACAAGCGGTGGGCGGCAGCCGTACCCGGCCGGCGTCGTGGCTTCTACTGCGAAGGCCACCTCAGCCACCACTTCGACGACAGCAAGACCTGCACCGACGTGGACTGTCCGAGCGTCGACGTGGAGCACCGCTACCAGGAGTGGCACTGGCCGCGCGGGCAAGGCAAGTGGACCGGCTGCTGGTGCGTGTCCGGCGACCTGACGGCCCAGTTGGAGCGGGACTTCGGCACGGGGGAGCAGCGATGATCGAGGCCCCGGCTGATGTCCTGCGCCGAGCAATCGCCGTTCTCCGGGCCGTGGATGACGTCTGCCAGCAGCGTGGCTGCGGCTGCCCCGAGGAGCTTCACGTCGCTGACGCCGACGGCGCGCCCTGGTGCAAGGACTGCTACGACCAGCACTCCTATGCGCCAGCAGTGGCTGAGGACGTGCCGAAGCGCCTTCGTGGGCCACTGACGGAACTCCTCGACTGGGCTACGCGCTCCTTCGACGCCAACCGGCAGGCCGCCGAACACGTATGGGCCGGGACCGACGACGCGGGACAGAAGGAGCGCGACGAGTTCATCGCGAAAGGGCCGTCCGGCGGCCCTGAGGCCGTGGTCGTTGCGCGGGCCATCCTCGACCTCGCTGCGGTGGATGGCGAGTTGCTCGCCTCGTCCTGATCGTCTCGGGGTGTGTCCGGCCGCGGCGAACCCCACCAGCCGCCCGGTGCGAAGTTGGAACGCCGTAGCGGCCCGTTCTCGCCTCGCAGGCTCCCGGGCTTCCTCCGGCCCGGGTTCGGCCGCCTGAGGGCCCGCCACGGGCCGGGGCGGGGCTGCTGGGCCGGACAGCAGGAAGCCCCCTCGACGTGAGGGGGCCTTGGGAACGCCACGGGCTACTCGGCAACCACGGTCCCGCCGACCGCCCTGCCGTCACGCACCAGCAGAGTCAACGGCCGCACCGGATAGTCCTCCTCGACGGCGCCCGAGCCAGCACCGACAGTCTCAGCCGAATGCGCCCACGGCCAGCCCTTCTCGACATCCTCCGGGTAGGCGCGTACCCACAGGTGGCCGTCGGCGGCGAGGACGAGGTCGCCAGGCTGCCAGGGGAGGGTGGGCTGAGTCATTGCTGCTCCTTCGGTCGGATGGGGTAAGCCTGGCATGGCGGACCGACAACGGGTCAGGGGCCGTCGGGCTCGGCGGGGCCGGGGGCCTTGGTGCGGCGGCCTGATCCGCCGGGGTTGGTGCTTCGGGAGGCGCCGCGGGCGATCCCTGAGGCGCGTTCGGGCTTCACGCCGAGGTGGGGCGCGATGTCGGTGTAGGACATGCCGGCCTCGTGGAGCGCCAAGACGTCCTGCTGGCGGAGCTGCCTCAGCCACTTCTGCAGGTCGGGCACGGCGTTCAGCGCGTCGGTGAGCAGCTTGGCGCGTTCGAGGGTGCCGGGGTCTTTGGTCAGGTCGGCGAGTGCTTCGAAGGGTGGCGGCGGCGTGTCCATGTGGAGAGTGTAGCGGGTACCCGCTTGACATTAATAGCGGGTACCCGCTAATCTTTGAGTGTCGGAACACCGCCCAGCGGCAGACCGGCAACAACTCCACAGAGAGCGATCAGTGAGCAGGGAGCTGCCCGCGCTACCACCGTGAGCCGAGAGGCAAAGCGACGCGCAGGGAAGCCGTGACCGCCGCACAGCGGGGGACAGCGGATAACTGGCAGCCAACGCTTACGCACAACGTGACCGAGTAGGCCGGGCTGAGACCTGGACGGACGACCTGGACCTGATCGCCCTCTGCGGACCGCGCACCGCCAACGAGGAGGCCGGCATGAGCAACTGGGGCAGCATCACCAGGGAACGGACCAGCACCGTCGGCTTCTACAACGTTTCTCGCTGGGTGCCCGCCCGTGACCTCAAGTCCAGCGACCGGTTCATCACCGGCGGACCCACCCCCGACCTGCACGCCTGTCCCGGCTCGGCGTCGTACGGCGTGCACCGCTTCGGCCACTGGGTCGGGCAGGGCGACGGCACTGCGGCGCTCATCGACGCCCGAGGCCACCACTGCGGGATCTACGGGCCGGACGAGTTGATCCCGCTCACCGACGACTGCCCCAACGCGCGCTGACCATCCCGCCCGGCTGCCCCGGCGGCTGGGCCCCTCTCACCGTAAGGAGTCTCGATGTCCGACCTCGGCACCACTCCGCTCCGGCAATCCCTGCACGACGCCATCAACCGCTACGAAGCGCAGATCGCCGGCATCTCCGACTGCTTCGACTCCTTCACCGCCGATGCGATCCGCCACGAAGCCGAGGTCATCGCCGATAGCTCGAACAGCCAGTTGGCCGCTGCGGCGTACATGGCCATCCGCGGACACTTCGACATGCTCTCCACCTGGTACGGCGCCATCGATCAGCTCGACAGTGAGATCCGCGGCGACGTCGTCGAGGGCGGCATCGCGGCCGAGGCGCAGCAGCACCTCAAGCAGGAGGCGCGTGCCCTGTTTGGTGCTCAGCAGATCCTCCTGCGGGCCATCGCTGAGTACTACCACGGCGCCGCCGGTCCGCTCCTCGATCCCGCCTACGGGTACGCCTACGAGTTGTCGAACAGCGCCCTCAGCCCGTTCTGACCAGGAGACCCTCATGTCCCTCGCCATCGGACAGCGTGTCCGCACCCTGATCGACCTCGACTCCGCCGACTGGGCGCCCGAGCAGCCCGACATCCCCGCCGACCGGCTGCCCACCAGCTTCGTCGAACTCGCCTACCTGATGGTCGAACTCGACCAGCAGGCCGTACCGGGCCAGCCCGACCCGTCCATCGGCCTGTGGAAGCGCCTGCAGGCCCAGGAGGGCTACGACATCGCGGCGCCACTGTGGCGCGACGCCTGCAACTACTGCGACCACCTCATGAGCAGCGAGGACGATGACCGCGAGCCGTGCGGCGAGGGCATGTGTCACTGCTACTGCCCCAGCCGCGAGCACGCGTGCGGGTGTGACTGTCCGCGCGATGAGGACGGCCAGCTCGTCAACCTCTGACCGTCGCCCAACCTGGTGGCCTCTACCTGGTGGCCACCCCCACCCGAGGAGCACTACATGACCAACCCCGACCGCCGTCACATCGCCATCGTCCTCGACCGCTCCGGCAGCATGCAGACCGTCAAGACCGACACCGAAGGCGGCCTGCGCGCCTTCCTCGCCGCCCAGGCCGACGCCCCCGGCGACACCACCGTGTCCCTGTACCAGTTCGACACCTCATACGACACCGTGTACGAAAACGCCCCGCTCGCCGACGTCCCCCACTTCACCCTCGTCCCGCGCGGCGGTACCGCCCTCCTCGACGCGGTCGGGCGGACCATCACCACCGTCGGCGCGCAACTCGCCGCCCTCCCGGCGGGAGACCGGCCCGGCGAGGTCATCGTCGTCATCCTCACCGACGGCGAAGAAAACTCCTCCCGCGAGTTCAACCTGCACCACGTCAAGCGGCTCATCACCGAGCAGCAGGGCACCTACGGTTGGCAGTTCGTGTTCCTCGGCGCCGACCAGGACGCGTTCGCCGCCGCTGGCGGCATGGGCATCCGGGCGGACACGACGCTCTCCTACTCCGGCGAGCACACCCACCGGTCCATGACGAATGCGGGCCGGATGGTCGCCCGCGGCACGCAGACGGGCCTGTACGGGTTCACGCAGGACGAGCGCGACGAGACCAGCTGACCACCCGCCCGGCCCCATCGGCGGCCGGGCCCGATCACACCAAGGAGTCACCATGCCGGACCAATTCACCCGCGATTTCGCGGTTCGCCAGATCACCACCGACCATGCCCTCCTCGTCCGCGACGCCGAGATCCTCGCCAAGGACACCCGAAACCTCGCCGACGCGCTCGCCCGCAGCAGCGAGGACACTCGCAGCGGTGAGGCCAGCGCGATCGCCCAGGCCGCCCTTCAGCTCGCCGTACGGGCCGCTCGACTGCAGGGCCTCCGAGACGGCGCCGCCTACCTCGCTGACGCCCAGCCCTGAGTCTGACCGCCCCGGGCTGTCGCAGAACCTCGCCGACGCCATGAGGCAGCACGGCGCCGAGCAGTTGCAGTTCTGCGGCGCCCGGTCCGTGTACGGCACCTGCCACGGCCTGGTCCACGCCGGGCCGTGCACGCGCAGCAACGACCACGTCAACGACTGAGGAGCAGCACGATGCCCACCACCACCACCACCATGTCCCCGAACCACCCCGACGACCTGCCGATCTGGGCACGCCTCGCCCTCGCCAAGAACATGGGCAGCATCCGCGACGAGTACGACCGGCCCTACCCCCTCGACGAGTTCCGGCTCATCGCGGACCGCACCGAGGACGGCCACGGCGAGCCACTCAAGGCCCGCTACGGAGACCGGGCCAGCGATCAGCTCCGCAACCGTGAGTACATCGACCCCGACGGCCACGCCTTCTACAACGGCGACTTCTGCTGAGGAGCAGCACGATGACCGACACCGCCCCGCTCACCGACGAGCAGCTCGCCGACATCAGCGCCCGCGAGGCCGCCGCCAGGCCGGGCCCGTGGTACCGAGAGGACGACAAGCAGGACCTCAACCGCTGGGTCACCAATGAGGCCGGCACTGTCGAGATCAACCTCGGTTACCTCGGCAACAACAACCAGGCCGACGCCGAATTCGTCGCCCACGCCCGCGAGGACATGCCCGCTCTCCTTGCCGAGGTCCGCCGACTGCGCGCCGTGGAGGCCGCCGCCCGGGCGTTCGCGGACGAGATGGGCGACTACTGCTCCCCGCACGGCATCGCCGCCGACTACGCCCAGCGGCTCCGCGACAGGCTCCAGCAGGCCGAAGGAGCAGCATGAGCAGCGACTGGGCCGGCACGACCGAGGACATGTTCGACCTCCACCGCTTCACCCACGACAAGACCGCGCTGTGCAACCCGACGATCCGGACGTACAGCAGCCGCACGCCCCACGACCAGTTCCGGGAGCCGTACATGACGCTGCGGTCCCGCGCGCAGATCGAGGCCACCGGCTTCGGCCACAGGTACACCTTCTGCCTGGCCTGCGACGCCAGCGACCAGCCCAACCAGCACTGAGGAGCCACCCGTGAGCCCCGACGACATTCCGGCCAGCGTCACCAAGCTGTGTGCGTCCGCACCATGGATCATCCCGAAGAGCCCCGGCCAGGCCGCATACCTCCTGGCGCACTTCTGGCCCGCGATCGAGCAGCGCATCCGCGAACAGGTCGCCCGCGAGATCGAGCAACTCATCCTCCCCGCCACCAACGACGCCGCACAGATCCGCAACGGCGGCATCGAACACGCCGCCCACACCGCCCGAAACGGAGCCGCCAAGTGACCAGCCAGATCCCCGCCAGCATCCGCGAGACCACTCGGAACGCCGCCGTCGCCAAGCTACAGTCCCTCTACTCCGGCCAGCTGCCGAACTCCGCCGCCATCGAGATCGCCGACGCGGCCTTCGATGCCGCTTGGCCCGCGATCCGCGAGCACTTCGCGCAGCTGCTCCTCGATGCCAACCCCGACCGGGACGCCGACTTCAGTGCGGGCGTCGACTGGGCCGCCGACACCATCCGCAACAGCTGAGGAGCCACCCGTGATCCACTTCAAGCACTGCTACGCCTACGAGGGCAGCTACTGCGGCTGCGGCGCCGAGCAGACCGGCGGCTACACCGGCGACAACCCCGGCCCCGACCTGCTGCTGCCCGCCGCGCCGTTCAGCCTCGCCACCCGCGCCAACGCCAACGGGCCCTGGGTCGAGAAGGAGTCCTGATGGCCCGCAAGTCCAAGCCCTGGGCCGTCATCTGCAGGACCCCCGACGGCCCGTTCCGCACCGAGCACACAAGCGAGAACAAGGCCTACGAGAAGGCCCGTGAAGTCCGCGACGCCGTGAAGGCCGGCAGCAGCCGCGTCACCTGGATCCGCGTCGAGCAGTGGGAACCCGACGCCAGCCGCTGGACGCTGTTCGACCTCATCGACCCCAAGGAGTGGTGATGACCACCGACCCGACCGTTCTCGCCGTTCAAGAAGCCCGACGCACCATCTACGAGGCCCTGAACACCCTGCCAGCGTGGGACGCCGCCCGGGTTCGCGCCCAACTCGCCGAGCTGGAGCGGGCCGTTGAGGCCCACGTCCGTGAGCAGGTCGCCCGCGGGTACGAGGCCGGGATTGTCACATGGGAGGGCATGGGCGATCGCGCCCGCGACAGAAACGACATGCTTCGCATGGCTGCGCGCATCGCCCGCAACGGAGTAGCCCAGTGACGGTCCGCCAGGTCACCGTCCACGTCGTCACCTGCGACGGCTGCGGCCGTGAACTCGGCCAGGGCTACGGCCACCGCGAAACCTACGACACCCAGCACGAAGCCGACACCGCCGCGCGAGACGCCGGCTGGACCCCGCACCCCGACGGAACCCACTACTGCCAGACAGGAGAACACCGGTGACCCTCACCCCGCGACAGATCAACCAGCGCCTCGCCCTCCACGATCAACTCCTCAACATCCTCACCGAGGCGCAGCAAGAACGCCCCGAACGCCAGGAAGTCTTCAACGGCGAACTTGACTGGGTCACATTCGAACGGACCGTCATGCTCAACGCGGTCAACGCCGCGCGGGCCGCCCAGCTTCTGCCGCCTATCCCCATCAGTGCCGTCGAGGCTGTCGAGCAGCAGGCCATCGGCCACTCCGACTACAGCACCAAGTTCGCCCTGTACTGCGTCGAACTCGCCCTGGAGCAGGCGTGATCGACCAGAAGCCCGACGCTTACGACGAGGACGAGGACGACCCGTTCGACCACGATGGCTGCTACCAGCCGCACGTCCGTAGCGGCGACTACTACGACTGCGACGGCCGACCCCTCTGACAAGGAGCAGCACATGCCCGCGAAGCCCGGCCGGATCTACCAGCAGTGCGACCCGCGCGTCATCTACCCGACGCGGATCCGCATCGACACGATCCACGACGACCACGCCGCGATCACCTACCTCGACACCAGAAGGCCAGGCATCATCTACGGCCGGATCCGCACGGACCAGCTCCACGACTCCCCGACCACCAAGACCGGCAAGCCCCGCCGCACCGGATACGCACTGGAGACGAAGTGAAGATCACCGTAACGATCACCGTCGAGGTCGAACGAGCCGACGGCACCTACACCAAGACCACCGAACGCCGTGAAACCACCACCGGCGACAACCCCCGCTTCGAGGTCGACGAGTGCGCCAAGGCGATCGACGCGACCGCCACGGTCATCAACCGCCGGATCGACGACAAGGCCGTTGAGGCCCGATTCAAGGGCGACGCCTGCCCGACGTGTACCGGGACCGGCGGCGACCACCAGATCGGCTGCCAGTCGTGACTGCGCTCGTCGTGGCTGTGGCCGCCGTGGCCGGCTACCTGGCCGGCCGGCTCCGCCCGTGGGGCTGGCTCGGCGACTGGGCGAAGGGACAGATGCGGAGCAGTGGGAGCTGGTACTGCGGCAGTAAGCTCCGCCAGACGGTGTTGCTTCTCGCCCTGGCTGTCACTGCTCCCCGCGAAACCCTGCGCGCCCTGCGCCACCGCAAGGACGACCCCGAGCCGCCCGTCGTCTACAGCCCGAACTGGGTGGCCAGGAGCGACACGCCCGGCGCCTGACGCGGGCCCAACTTCCCTGCTCAGGGCACGGATTGGGCCCGCAAGGCAGATGCGATCAAGTGGCACAAATGAGATAATCGACGCATACCACCCAGCCCGAGAGGCACCCTCATGCCGACCCGAATCACCCTCGCCGACGTCCACGCCCTCGCCACCGAAGCTCACGCCGGACAGTTCGACAAGATCGGTGCCCCGTACATCCGGCACGTCGAAGCTGTCGCCGCCGGCCTCGCACCGTTCGGCGTCGGCATGCAGATGGCCGGGCTCCTCCACGACACCCTCGAAGACACCGACCTGACCGCCGAACAGCTGCTCGCCGCCGGGGTGCCGGGTACAGTCGTCGATCTGGTGCAACGGGTGACGAACAACCCGGACGTCACCTACCAGGCGAAGATCGAGGCGATCGTCACGAACTACGGCGCCACCCTCATCAAGATCGCTGATAACGCGCACAACAGCCACCCCGACCGGACCGCCCAGCTCCCTGCTGAGAAGCGCGAGCGCCTCGCCCGAAAGTACGCAGACGCCCGCAGTGTGCTCTGGGCAGCCGTCCCCGTCGAAGACGTCAAGGCGATCGTCAGCATCGTCAACCCGGCGCTTCTCGGCGAGCTGGGGGCTCAGCTGTGGCGGTGAAGCACCACCCTTGGCTGTACCGGACCGGCCGTCACGGCTGCTGGGCGTCGTGCACATGCGGCGACTGGCAGTCCCGCACCTACACCACCGTCACCGGCGCGCACCTCGCGTACGGCAAGCACCTACTGGAGGCCCGGCGATGACTCGCCCGCTGCTCCTGATCGATGTTGACGGACCGCTCAATCCGTTCGCCGCGAAGGCCACCCGACGCCCCGACGGATACTCCACCTACCGCATGCTGCCCGCCTCCTGGATCGCCCGGCAAGCCAACCCCCGCCGCGCCAAGCCCCTGCGCGTCTGGCTCAACCACGATCACGGCGCCATGCTGCAGGCCCTGCCGTACGACCTCGTGTGGTGCACCACGTGGCAGGCCGAAGCGAACTACTGGATCGGCCCGCACCTCGGCCTCCCCGAGCTGCCGCACGTGCCGTTCGAGCACCTCTGGGCCAGCCGGCCGGACGGCATGTACTTCAAGACGTGGGAGGTCGTCCGCTGGGCGCAGGGCCGGCCGTTCGCGTGGGTCGACGACGAGATCGGCGCTGCGGACCGGGAGTTCGTGACCGATGTCCACGAAGGCCCGGCGCTCCTTCATCACGTCGATCCGCGCCTCGGCATGCTGCCTGCCGACTTCGAGGCGCTCGCCGACTGGGCCAACTCGCTGGAGACGGAGACCGCAGCATGATCACCACCTGCCCCATCGCCGACTGCAACGAAGACGACCTGTACGGCCGGACGGACCTGTACGAGCACCTGCGGGAAGACCACAGCCGTGACGAGTTGCTGAACACGCTCATCGATCTGGCCGATGATCTCGCCTCCGCCCGCGCCAACACCGAGTGCCAGATCTGCGGCAACTACGGGGCCACACCCGGCGACCACCCACTCTGCGACACCTGCGAGAAGGAGGTCCGGGGATGACCGCCAGGAAGTTCGGCTTCACCGTGGAGTACGTTGACGAGCCCTGGGATGAGGACAACAAGCCCGGCTGGCGCGTCTTCCTGCCCCACCAGTGTGACCAGTGGCGCATCGACGACGAGAACGCGTATGAGGACCCCACCGTCCAGACCACGGCCCTCGCCCGCCTGGACGCGTTCATCGCCGAAGCCCAACAAGCCCGCGCAGCGTTGGCCCGCGGCGAGCAGTACCCGACGGAGGAGCAGTGACCGACCGCAGTTTCTGGCGTCGACTCGGCGCGGCCGTACTCCACACCGGCCCCAGCTACCAGCCCGAGCCCCTGCCCCGCCGCGGTGACCAGTTCGAGCAGTGGCTCAAGGCGCACCGGGACCGCCGGCAAGAACGCGACGGCGTCTGGTGGTACCTCGATGAGATGCTCGACGACTACCGGCTCCACGCCGACACCGGAACCCCACTCGACCAGCACTGCTGCGAGAACGGCAACGTCGACGACTGCGCCGGCTGCCACGACCAGGAGCAGCCCTGCCAGCACGTCTCCCCCGCCTACAACTTCCCCGGCGAGCCGCCGCATGGTGGCCCGTGCATCAAGTGCAGCATCCCGTTCGACCCGGAGATGATGAAGTGACCGACGTCGAAGTCCTACAGGCCGCGATCCGGGAGCTTGCCGAGCGCCCGTCCGGGCTCCCCGCGTCCTATAACCCGCTGATCGCCGCGCTCCTCCGCAGGCTGACCAGCAAGACCAACCTTGACGGGATGCTGCCCGGCGTGGCCGGCAGCAACGAGGCTCTCGCCCTCGCCAGGGCCATCACCGGAGACCAGACATGACCGACGACCTGCGGGCCCGTATCGAGTGCGCGCTCGGCCTGCACCCTGCCATCCGCGACGGGCAGACAGTGCCGCTCGCCGACACGGTCATGGAGATCGTGCAGCCGATCGCTGACGAATGCGACCAACTGGCCGCCCGGGTCGCAGAACTGGAACAGCAGGCCGCCAGCACGTACGCCGCACAGGTCAACGCTCCGCTGCGCCCCGACACCATCAACGCCCTCAACGAGCGCCTTACGGCTGGCGACTGCACGGTCCGCAAGGTCCAGGCGCCCGAGGACAGCCCCTAACCATCGCCCGGCCCGTCGACCCGCTCACCCGGCCCGAGCCCCATGAACCAGGCGAACGCCTCCGGCGCGGCCTCGATCATCGCCGCATGCTCCGCCGGGTCCTCACGTGGCCGGTCAAAGCAGAACCAGGAGCACCGGCCCCACGGATTCCAGGCACACGGCCGCCCGCAATGCCCGCAAACCATCCCAGCCACCTCGCCCACGGGACCCATCATCGGCGAGTGCGCGGGCACCTGCAGCCCGGCCGGACATGCACCCAGCCCCAGGACGCCGCGTAACAGGCGGCGGGAATCTCCGGCGGCCGCCGGGCGAGACGAAACGCCGAGTCGGGCAACGCCGTGAACGGCGTCCAGCCCTCGAACTGCTCGGCCTGCCAGCCAGCGAGCCCCGCGAGCGACCCGAGGCCAAGCTCGGCCGCCTCCTCCTCCATCTCCCGCAGCGACCGAGCCGCGCCCGCACGCGCCGCCGCATACCGGGCAGGCTCGTTGCCATCCTCAGCCTGCTCCTGTTCCAGTCGGCGGATCGCCTCATCCAGGCCAGCCCGGAACTCCCGAGCCGCCTCCAGCACATCGCCCAGGGAGCCGATCCCGATCTCCCACGCGTCACACGAATGCGGCAGCGACAGCGCCCACTCGTCCTCGGCGGCGTGAGTACTGCCGGGCCAGCTGTCGTCGTCCCCACAGACGATGGCCTCGGCTTCGTCGCTGTACTGGCCGGGCCGCTTGAGGTAGAAGGTCGTCACGATGCTTCCTCCTCCCAGCCCCAGGCCTGGGCGAGCAGCAGCACCGTCCGGCACGGGCCAGTGCTGCAGCACGGCGTCGTACGGATTGCCCGTCGCGCACGAGCCGCACGCCAACACGTACTCGTCGTCCTCGCGAGAGCTGCAGCGGCAACCCGCCAGCTCGCACGGTTCATACAGTCGACTGTCCCAGTCGTCCCGCGTCGGCTGGTGCTCGGCGAGGATCTGCCGCTCGGCGGCGACACGGCGCAGCACCGCGGCCGGGTCGTTCGCCACGATGAACTCCGCGTCGGCCAAATCAACGACCCCGCCGCCCTCGTGGCCACCGCCCACGACGTCAGCCTCAAAGTGGTGGCCGATCGACGCGGCGAAGCTACTCGTCCAGTCGTGCGAATGCACCGTCCACGGCCCACGCGTCGCCGCCCGCGCCAACTCCTCGGCCCGGACGTGCGCCTGCCGCAGGAACTCGACCGCCGAACCCTCAGCCACCGCTCCGAACCCCCTCCAGCACAGCCCGAGCCGCCTGCTCCCAAGCGTCCCGCGCGGCAGCGGAGAGATCCCCCCACGGTCTCGGCGGCCACACGGACAGGGACTCGTGCGCAGTCATCGTGTCGATGTAGACGCGGTATGCCAGCTGACCATCGGTCTCAGTCATGACCATCTCCCTGCTCGATCCTTCGGATGCGCCTCGACCAGATGCTCGCGCGCCTGCTGCATCGCCCTCTCCCGCGACCCAACCTGCGCCACCAGCGGCCACCCAGGGCAGCACGGACACAGAACCTCCCAGCAGCCCCGCAGGAGCCGGTGCACCCGGACCCGCCGCGACAGCCGCAACGGAGACTGAAGCGCCGCATCCACCAACTCATCACCCAGGACAGCTCGTAGCACCGCAGCGTCAGTGATCACCATGTCCCACACCACCCTGTAGTCCTCGGGTCGCCGCCCGTTCGGCAGCACGGGCCACTCCACACCGCTCACCGCCGCCTCCGCTTCACCCGGGCCCGCTGACGACGCCTGTACTCCGACGAAAACGCCGACCGCTGCACCAAACCGATGTCCTTCGCCGCCACGTTGAACGCCCGCAAGATCTGCCGCACCATCGGATCCGGGCGGCCGCTCACCGCCCCTCCTCCCCGTACAGGGCGTCCAGCAGCTTCCGAGTCGGGATGGTGCCGGCCTCAGGTGCGCTGCGGATGACACGGCGCAGACGGGCCAGAGTGGCCTCGGTCTCCCGCATGCGGGCCAGCTCGGGCGAGAACGCCTTGCGTACGGCGCCGGCCAGGACGCGGCGGGCGTGCTCGTGTGAGATCTGAAGCACGGACTGCTCGGACCAGTCCATGTCGGTGAGGGCGGCTTCGATGCGGTCGCGGGCGGCGCGGTTGCTGCTGGGCAGCATGTCGGGGAAGTCACTCACCGCTGCTCACCTCGCCCGAGCAGCTGCCAGAGGTCGCCTGGCGTGACGTAGCCGGGCCAGCGCCCGTCCTGGAACAGGTGCACACCCGCGTCCTGGTAGCACTGGTCGACCAACTGCGAACAGATCATCCGGCGCGAGTCCGAGATGTGCCGACGTAGACCCGGAACCGGCAGGTGGAACCGGTGCGCGGCGATTGCGAAGTACTCCGCCGCGGAGTAGCCGACCCCGACGTACCGCAGGGCCGCGGCGCAGATCGCCGCCCGCTGCCCGTCCGTCAGCCCGGCCGGCGCCACATACTCGACGTGTCGGCCCGCGTACTCGTCCAGGCCGGCGATCCTGGCGCCGCCCGGCTCGGCCTCCAGCAGCTGGCCGTCGGGGAGCACCAGGAAGGCGTGCTCAAACTCGGTGAAGCCGCCGCCGTTCAGCCACTGGCCAACCCGGATCCCCAGACCGACCGCGCCAGCGATCGACGTCAGACCTATCGACCCCGGAAGGGGCGAGGACTCGATCACTGCTGCCTCCCCTCGTGCAGCGCCCTCAGCCGGGCAGCCACCATCTGAACGGGGCCAAGCTGGCGTCTGGCCTGCTGAGCGAGCCGCCGGGCATCACCAAGTAGCGGTTCCTCGTGGCATTCGCACGAGCACGGGGCCTGGCAGAACTTGCACTGCGCCGGCTTCTTGGCCCCTGCCGCGCCCATGTCCGACTGGCAGTAGTCGTGCCCGGTACGCCCGTCCGGCAGCAGCATGTCGCCGTGCAGGCAGCCGGTGCTCAGATAGTCGTGGGCCGTCACGGCGCCTCCTCCTGCTCGCCTGGAATCGTCTTCCACCAGCGTTCCGGCCCGTCCAAATGCCAGTCGTCGCCCGGGTGCGGCTCCCGGATGCACTGCAGCCGCAACTCCTCGTCACCGCCGCGGGCCTGGCAACAGCCGCCGCTCACAGGCCACCGTCCTTCGACCAGGTCTCCGGGACCGTCAGCCAGCCGTGCTGGGCCTCGACCGTCGCCTGCTGCGCCTGCAAGTAGGCGAGCGCAACTGCCTCCTGGGATCTCGCGGTCTCCCGCCTGGCCGCGGCCCACGCCTTCACCATCGACGACACCGCGCCGGTGACGCACAAGATCCCGACCAGCCACGCCGCCGTCAGCTCGCCGCCCGTCACTGCGCGACCTCCTTCGGAACCGGCGGCCGCTTCGGATTCCCCAAGCCGAGGGTCCGCTCCGGGCCGCACGCGTCCAGCAGAGCCTGCGTCGGGGCGTCATCCGGGTACGCGGCACCCTGTGGACGCATCCCGCGGATCCGAGCGGCGTACAGCTCAGGCAAGTACTCTGGCGAGTTGATTTCCTGAAGATCCGTGAGCGCCTGTTCCAGCACCGGCAGCCGCTCCGGCGTGATCTCCTCGGCGTCGGCTGAGCCCCACGCGAAGACGTCGCTGACGTTCGCATGGAACGTAATGCTCTCGTCGCGGACGTGCCAGAGAAGTTCGGTGTGGCATTCCGCTCGGGCGAAGACGTCCAGCACCTGGTGGACGAAGGCAGGGTCGGTCATGCTGCTGCTCCCATCTGGTTGGCCTCCGCCGCAAGACGAAGGAAAATCTCCCTGGTCCACTCGGCGCCACAGCCGGGACAGACCGTGCGGAGCGTCTGCGCCCCGACCCGGATCTCCGCCGAGCACGTCGCCCCGTCGTCCCACTCGGCGCCACACATGACCGGGATCGTGCGCGGCCGCCGCTCACCGGTGACGGTCTGGGCAAGTTCGCCGACGGTGCGCCGCAACGCCTCGTCCAGCAGCTGCACATCGGGAAGCAGCTCGGATCCGTCAGGGAGCAGCCCCGGGTTCTTGTGCGCCCCGCACGCCCACGGCAAGTTGTCACGCAGGAACCTGAGGACCAGCGGCATCGTCTGCTCGACACTGCCGCGCCACACCTGCACAGTGAAGCCGCGGGCCCGACGCCAGTCCTCCTCCACCGCGAGAAGCCGGCCGAGCGGGGTGTCATCACCACCCGCGGTCAGATTGATGACCGTGGCGTTGCCGGGCATGCCGGGGTGAACGCTCATGGAACGCCCAGGGGAGCGCTTGCCAACCGGGCGGTGAGCACTGCCAGGGAGCTTCGCCCACAGCTCGCCGACCTCGTTGAGGCGGTCGTACAGGCGCTCCTCACACCGCCAACAGGCCAGCCGGCCGTAGTCGGCGCCGTGCAGCTCGTAGCCGCAGCAGCAACATTGGGGTATCGGAAGGGGATCGTCGGCGGTGTCGAACATGCTCGTCTCCGTGCTGAGGAGTACCGTCAGGTTCGAGCCGGAGAGCAGCGTGGTGGTCGCTCGGGCGGTGCGGGTCAAGCGGGGCGTCCTGGGCAGGGGCGTCCCGCTCTCGTTCTGTCAGGACGCCAGGAACTCGCGGGCCACAGTCCAGAACGCGACCGGGACGCGCGCGGCTTGGTCGGGTGTCAGGCCGAGGATCTCGGCGAGCTCATCGTCAGAGAGCGGCATTGGGGTCTCCGTGCGGTGCGAGGGGTACGCTAGGAGCATCCACACCAGCGGTACCTCGTGAAGCGCCAGCCCGGCCAGGGGTTGGCGCTTTCCCATTCACGCACAGTGTGCACCATCGGCGCGTGAAGTGGACGTTAGAGCTCCACGGGCCGAATTCCAGCCTCTACCTGGTACGGCGGCAGATGCACATCCACGAACACGCGGCGAGGCGGCTCCTGAGCACACGGACACCCGCACTGCTCCTCCCACGGCCACACCACACCCGCCGGCAACTCGCCGTCATCCCACCACGGATGAGCGCGCGGCCGCAGCATATGCTCGTCTATCTGGCACATCGGACAGATCCTCTCGTCCTCGAACCGGCCCGTCATGACGGGCGCGGGTGCACGGTGCGGCAGGGCCGGCAGAACCCGGGGCGGCCGGTGCACGGCTCGGCGTCGGGCTGCTCGGGCTCGGCGGGGCCGTCGATGGCGGCTTCGATCTGCGTACGGACGTCGGCCGGCAGCGTCTGGGCGAGCCGCAGGACGCGGGTCAACGCCTCCTCGGCAGCATGCAGGTTCCGGCGGACCTGCGCGCCGTAGTGGTCGGTCATCTCTGCTGCTCCTGTGCGGTGATGAGGTCATGGGCGAGGTGGACGGCATGCGCGCGGTCGCGGGCGCCGAGCTTGAGGTAGGCGGTGCGCAGGTAGGTGCGGACGCTCTCGAACGCGATGCCCAGGTCGTCGGCGATGGCCAGGTTGGTGCAGCCCTGTGCGGCGAGGGCGAGCACCTGGACCTCCCGCCGGCTGAGCGGCCGGGCGTGCAGTTCCTCGGGGACCGGGCCGGGGCGGATAGGCGTCATGGCTGGTCAGTTCTCCTCGGGGTTGATGGCGAACAGGCCACTGGCGGCCGCGCGGCAGAGGTTCTCGGCGCCGGTGACGACGTCGCGCTCCTCGCGGGCCCGGTCGGAGCGGGCCGCTTGCCGGATGCAGCCAGCCGCGATCAGCACGGAGGCGGCGCAGCACAGCGACCAGCCGGCGGGCGTCATGACGGGGTGCCGAGGATCGCGCGGGCGACCGCGAGGGCGTGCTGGTACTCCTCAGCCATCGGCCCGTGCTCGCCGACCTCGACGCCGGTCAGGGAATCCAACCAGCGGGCGAGCGCCAAGCCGACGCCGGGGTGCAGCAGGGCGATGTACTCGGCGGTCGGCCGGTTCTCTTCGGCGAGGTCGGCGCCGGTCTTCATCGTCCACGCTTCCTTGCTCTTGTCGCGGTCGTTGTCGACGCGGAGGAAGCCGTACGCCTCGTGGACGATCCACGGGCCGGCCGCGCGGTGGTTGGCCTCGTTGGCGAGCGCCCGCAGCTTCTCGGCGGCGGCGCGCAGGGTCTGGGCGGGGGTCTGGTCGGGCACGGTGCTCTCCTTTGGGGTGGGCCGGGCCGTACGGGACGGCCCGGCGCGGGGTGGCAGGTCAGCGGGCAGCCGCAGCTACCTGCTCGGCGATGCTGGCGATGAACTCGGCCCGCATGTCGGCGGGCATGTCGGAAAGGAACGCGAAGTGGACCCGGATCAGCGGCCGCCCGTCGTCGCTCGCGTTGACGTCGACGTGGTCCTCGCTGGGCTCTAGGTCGTCGGCGCCGAGCCGGATAGCCCAGTGGCCGAGGGGCGCAGCCTTCCGCCGCAGATCGTGGATGGCGAGCTGGGCGGTGTGGAAGTCGTCCTCGCTGAGGGCGTCCCAGGGCTGCTCGCCCTCCATGCCCTCGCCGACGCCGCCAAAGTCGGGGTCCTCGGCGTGGGCGTCGTACTGGAGGGCAGCCTCGGCGTGGAGGTCGGCGGTGGTGTACGGCTGGTCGGTCATCGTGGGTTGCTCCTCAGCAGGGGATGGTGTCGGTGTCGTCGGGTGTGGGTGGCGGCTCGGCGGTCACTCGGCGGTCTGCCGCGCGGCCAGCGCCCAGGACCAGGCGGGCCCGTCGAGTTCGCCGTTGGTCGTGAGCGGCTCTGCGAGGACCGCAGCGGCGATCGTGAACGCGACCCGGTGCGGCTCAGCGGTGATGGGGATCGGCAGCGGCTCCAGCGGCCCGTTCGAGTGGTCGGCGTTCAGCTCGGCGATCACCCAGCCCCGCGAGGCATCCCAGGCGACGAGGACACCGTCTTCGAACCGGCCGTGCGCCTCGCCGATCATCAGCAAATCGGAGGTGTCCCAGGTGAGGACGGCGGACGGGACGGCGGTGATGCCGTCCTCGGCGTACTCGTCACTGTCGGAACCGTCGAAGTCGTCCGGCCGGATGCCGGCGGCGGTCAGGGCGTCATCGACGCGGTCGAGGTAGATGTCGGCCTGGGCCATGGTCATGTCGGTCACGGTGGTGTGCTCCTTCGTGGTGGGGCCGCCGGTCAGCGGCCCCGGGTGGATATGACGGGCGTCAGTAGGCGTCAGTTGTCCGGGTTGGGGTCGACGAGCTGCATGCCGAGTGCCTCGCGCAGTTCGTCGTCCAGGAACAGGGCGACGGGCCGGCCGTCCGCAGCAAGGCAGCAGACGATCGTCTCGTCACCGGGGATGCTCGGATCGGGGTGGATGACGGTGCGGTCCCAGCGGACGGTCAGCGGGTCCACGGTGGTCCTTCCGGGGGTCAGGGGTGGTGACGGCCGTCAGAAGCGGTGCGGGTGGCGACCGGCCACGCCTGGCGGCAACCGCTGCCCTGGCAGCGCACGTGCTCCGGGACGCCCTCCAGGGACCACATGAGGTCTTCGTTCAGGACCGATCGGCCGCAGCGGGACATCTGGCCGTACAGACTCGGCTTGCCAGCGACGTGGACGACCTTGTCGGTGCGGGTGTTCGGCCGGTTGTACCAACTGGCGTCCCGCTGGGCTGCCCATGGCTCGTCGGCGGTTTCGGTGGTGGCCACGGGTCAGCCCTCCTTGCTGGTGCGGGCGGCGAGCAGCAGGTCGCGGGCGCGGTCCATGCCGTCGGCGGCGTGGCGGCCGGCGTCCTCGTACACGGCCGCGCGGTTCGCCTGGAGCAGCTCGGCGGCTTCAGCGAGGACCTGGTCGCGGTGCTGCGCCTGCTCGGCGCGGAGCCGGTCCACCTCCGCGAGCACGCGGCCGAGGTCGGTGTCGCTGCGCCACGCCGGGTGCGTGGTCTGCTCGTGCCGGGTGCGGATGGCGGCGAGCTGCTGGTCGGTGAGCGGGGTCGGGGTGTCGGCCTGCGCGCTGGTGGTCCCCTGGTAGGTGTGGCTGTACTCGTCGCGGTTCGGGTCGTCGTAGCAGTCGATGCAGATCCGGGGCGCGATGCCGTGGAACGGGTGGTGACGGTGCCGCGGGTGTCCGCAGCTGATGCACGGGCCGCGCTCGGCGGTGGCGTCGGCGGTGGTCGGGGTGTCGGGCATCGCGGGCTCCTCAGGCAGACGGGGTGGTGGGGGTGCGCTTCTCGGAGTGGGCGAGCCAGTCGCTCCAGCCGCACGCGGCGTCGTGCAGGCTGTTCATCGCCTGCTGCACGCCGCCCGGCACGATGCCCTCCGGGAGGGTCCGGAGGGACTGCCACCAGTCGGTGACCTCCTCCAGCAGGGCGGCGGCGATGTCGGCACCGGGGCGGGCGTCGAAGGCCACGACGGAGTCGGTGGGGTCGACGCCGCAGATGAACATGCGCGGGGTGTAGACGCCGCTGTTGGGCATCCGCTCAGTGCCGGGCGGGGTGGGCATGGTGGGCTCCTCAGGCAGTCGGGGCAGCGGCGGGGTGGACGCGGGTGATGTGGCCGTGCAACTCGGCCTCGGCCGACCCGTCGTCCACATGCCACGAGCTGGTCAACCAGGCGCAGTGCGGGCAGATCCGGATCACCTTCGCGTCGAACTCGCGGCGGGGCGCCCCGGCGAACGGGTTCAGCTCCGGGAACTCGTAGGTGCAGTCATCGGCCTCGCACTCGTACGGGTCCGCGCCGGGCTCGTCACAGCGGCAGATGGGCGCCTGGTGGCGGCTGCTGCTCTTGGCGTGGAGCAGCGCTTTTGTGAGCGCGCCCGACTGGCTGCCGGCGTGGCCGACGACCGGGATCCCGGGGCAGATGCGGCAGTCCCAGAACCAGAGGCGGGTGGTGTCGTCCCAGGCGATGCCGAGGGGCTTCGTTTGGCCCTTGAGGCGGCGGTAGGTCATGGCGGCGGGCTCCTGGGGGTGCGTGGCGGTGTGTGGGGTTGTGTGGGGTTCTGTGGGCGGGTGGGTGGCGTGACCGGTCTGCGCGGCGGCCGGCGGGCCGTCAGCTTGCAGCGCGGCGCCAGTAGTAGGCCTTCTGCCTGCAGCTCTTGCCGCAGTACGCGGTGTCGACTCGCCCCTCCGTGACCGGCTCCTCGCAGAAGGCGCACAGCGGCCTCGAAGGGGCCAGCACCAACCGCAGGGCGGCACGATCACGGAGGCGCCGCGGCCGGTCGTCCAGGTGCCTCGGCTCGACACAACCCGGCATCCCGCAGCCGGCCTTGACCGGCCCGACCGGATCCGTTCCGTTGGCGAGCCGGAACCCGATCCGCGCAGCGGTATACCGGGCCCCGTGGTGTGTGAGGACACCGACGCCGTGACCGTCGCGGGCGCCGGTCCAGGCGAGGTGTCCGCCAGGAATGGCTTCGGTGCGGGCGTAGAACGCGGCGATCAGCGAGTCCGGAAGAGCCCGGACGAACTCGGCGGGTGCGGTGGACATGACGGGCTCCTCACGGGGCAGCGGGTGGGGTGGCCGCCGCAACAGCGGCCACCAGGCGGGTCAGCTGGTCTTGCGGCGCCGGACGGTGATGCCCGGTCCGGTTTCGGTGCCGTCGGGCTCCACGTGGGTCAGGTCGAACCAGGCGTCGTGCTGGCCGCCGGGGCGCTGCTCGTCCCACTCCAGCCGGCCGATCTCGCTCAGGTACTGCGACCGGAACCAGGCCTCCGCAGCAGCCTTCGCCGGCGCCTCGGCGTTGGTGTAGCCGATCAGGTAGTCCGACACGTTGCCGGGCTCGTACACGGCCTCCCAGGCGGGCAGGAGTTCGTCACGGAAGGCGTTGAGCAGGCTTTCGGTCTTGTCGCCATACAGGTCGCCGTACGGGTCCTCGTCTACGCGGCGAGACCATCGCCAAAGGTCATCACGGGCGCTCATGAGTTCTCCTTGGTGGTCGGGTTGGCGCGGGCGGCACGACGGGCCGTCATGCGGGCCTTGATCTGCTCCTGCGACGGCGGCGTCCACTGGTGCCAGCCGACCGGCGGCTTCCACCGCTGGTAGTGCACGCGGTCGGGGATGCCGCAGTGACCGCAAGCGGACGGCTCGTCCGTTGCGCGGCTCACGCGGTCCACCACTGCGGCAGGTTCTCGCGGACCAGGACGGCAACCCACGCCGCACGATCCGCCTTGGGCACGTACCGCCACACCTCGGCCCGGTGGCCCTGCGGCCCGGCCGTTCCGTCGGAGTTGCGGAACAGGCCCTTGACGGTGACCTCGACCACGCGGGGGATTGCGAACGACGGGTGCTGCGAGTAGTTGATGGTGATGCGGGTCGGGACGAGCGTGTCGCTGCCGGAGTGGATGTCGGGGGCGCCGTTCGGCAGGTCGTAGGTCACGGTCTGCTTCTCCTCGTACGGGACGGCGGTGACGGTCCGAGTGGTCATGAGGGTCTCCTTGCGGGTGGTGGTGCGCGGACTGGGGGCTGGCTGGCGGTCAGGCGGCGAGGGCGAGCTTGGCAGCGACGATGCGGTACTCGGCCTTGCGCGGCCGGTAGGCGGCGGCGATCCGGGCGATCTGCGCGGCGGTGTAGCGGTAGGTCTTGCCGATCACGCCGGCGGCGACCTTCTCCGTGCGGGTCTGGACCTTGCCGAGCTGGCCAGTGGTGCGCAGGTCGCGGGCGGCCTTGCGGAGCGCCGCGGTGACACCCTTCACGGCGGTTGTGTCGGTGGTGGCCTTGCGGACGTAGGTGGCGATCGTGCGCTTCTGGTTGGCGCGGCGGCGGGCCTTGACGATCTGGCGGGCTTCGCGGGTGGTGGCGAGCATCGGGGCCTCCGGGTGTGTGGCCGGCGATCCTGCCGACACCCAGAACATTAGCCAAGTAGCTTGGACAAAGCAATATGGACAACCAGACTTGACCAAGATTCTTTGATAAGCTGTACTCGACAAACCAAGCAGCCTGCCCCATGGCCATGGCCAAGCACCTTGTGCGACCATGCGCACATGACCGACTACACCCCAAGCCCCCAGTTCACAGCCGCACTCGAAGCCTTCGACGAAGCCCAGCAAGCAGCAGAGGCAGCACGTCACGCACTCCGCGCCGCAGTCGCCGAAGACCTCAAGACCTACGACATCACCAACGACGTCATCGCCGAGCACCTCCCGTGGTCCGCCGAGACCGTCCGCAGCATCGCCCGCGAGTACGACGTCCCCCGCAAGCGAAAGCCCACCGTCCGATCCATCAAGCCCCAGAAGCGCACCGCCGGAGGCAAGCCCTCCGGCTGACCGGAGGAACGCATGCCCGCCATCCACCACAGGAACTGCCAGCACAGCGCCTACCGTCTGACCTGCGAAGACTTCGAGGCTATCTGGGAACACGCGGGCGGAAAGTGCGAGATCTGCCGAGCAGCGCCAACAGAAGAGCGCCACGGGGGGTTGGTCATCGACCATGCCGGTGAGTACAGCTACTTCGCCGTCCGAGGGCTGCTCTGTCGAAAGTGCAACCGCCTTATGGGCGAGGTGGACAGCGGGCGCGTGAAGGACGAGCGGGCATACGCCTACTGGGAGAATGCGTGGTTCGTTCGCGTGCTGCGCCAGCGACATGCCGCCAACATTGCTGATCGCCGCGCACGTCGCTGGTCCACGCCCGTCGAAGGTGAAGACAACCCCCAGGACTGACCCGCCCCGCCCCCGCCCAGCCACACGGCCACCGCCGTGGGGCGTCTTCTGCTGCCCGCTCACGACTGCCCACCGGTCGGCAGAACCAGCCCCGTGATCCCCGCGTCCAGGTCCAGCCACACCAGCAGCGTCACCAGCGCGTCAGCATCCGGAGCACCACCGCCTCCCATCCGCACGAGCGTCGACGCCGACAAGCCCAACTCGGCGGCCAGCCGGCGCCACGACAAGCCACGCTCCCGACGGCGCCCGTCGACCCGCCGGTAGAGCTCCGCCACGTCCAGTCGGTACGCGCTCACCGCCGAGCCCCCAGATCCCGCACCGGAATCCCAGCCGCAGCCGCACGCCGCATGCAATCCCGCGTGCCGACCGACCGGCCCAACGGGAACGCGAGACACACCACCGCACCAGCAGCAACCATCGCCTGGTTCCGCAACGGACCCGCCGCCCGACCGTGCTGCGCCCAGCCCGCCACGTGCACCTCGACCATCACGTCGCGCGCAGCAGCCCACTCCCACGCCAAACGATCCGCGCCCGTCGGACAGCCGCCGTGCACCACGACAATCCCGTCGTGCCCGGCCTGCAGAGCGTCGTGCCAGGCTTCCAGCAGCGCCGCCTCCACCGCTGCGGCGTCAGGCCAGGACCGGCTACCCGTCACCAACACCCGGGCCGTCACGACGCCTCCCCGAGCCCCTGCCGGAACAGCCACCGCTGCGCCGCATCCAACCTGGCCGTATGCGGCTGCCGCGGCGGCTCAACACCCCGCACCGACCGGCACCGCTCACCAGCCGCAGCGCCACAAAACCCGCAAGGCACCACCTGCGGACCCGACAACGCCAACTCCCGCACCGCCTCGTCCCGCTGACGCCGCGCCTCATCCAGATCCGCGGTCAGCTTCCGAATCCGACCGCCCGCGCCACCCAACTGCGACGCCAGATGCACCACGCCGATGCGCAGTTGGTGGGCCTCGGGCGGTGTCAGGGCGCGCCGTTCCGTGCGGTCCACCAGGTTCAGCAACTGCTCCCTTGTCGGCAGCTCCGGCTTCCCCGCGGCGTTCACAACTCCACCGCCCCGCTGCGCACGAACCGCTCGTCGGAGCCGGGTTTCTGCCAGCACAGCCCCCACGGGTGCTCGACCGAGACGAGCCCCGCATCTGCCGGGGGTATGCACCGGCGGGTGCCGTCGGCGAACGAGCCCTTGCGGTGCATCGCTGCGGCCGAGTCCGAGTTGAACGTCACGTGGCAGCCGGCTGCTGCGCAATGGGCGCGACGCAGGCCGGTCCAGCGGGCCCCGCACGAGCACGAGATGGCGCTCCGGGCCGGGGTGGGGGAGTCGGTGTCACCCATAGGTGCCTCATTTCGCTGTCGTAGTTTTGCTAGAACGGTCTCTCGGGCCGTGGACGGAGCTGGGCAGCTTCGGGGTGCTACGCGGCCTTGTGAGCGTTTCCCTTGCACCGCGCACCCGGAGCGCTATTGGACGGCCCGTCAACGGCCCGCGTTGTGCCACGGCCCGTCGGCGCCACCACCAGCCAGCCGTCCTCCCGCAGAGCCCTCACGATCAGCCGCCCGTACGCGGCCCGCTCCGCCGCCGGGTGATCGTCGAGGACGCCCTGGATCAGCGCCGCCACCGCATCGGGTACCGGGCTGACCTGGGAGGTCATGACGCTTCCTGCGGATCGGCGTCGGTCACGACGTACAGGTCCTGGGTCTTCTTCCAGGCGTCCCGCCGGCTCGGGTGCGTGCCCTGCTGCATGCGCTTGCCCCTCGTGGTCCGGCAGGGGTTCCAGGCCTCTGCGCGGCAGGCGTGCAGCGGGCAGGGAATCGCCAACTCGGGCCACTGGCCGCGCTTGGCGCCGATGCCGGCCGCGGCGAGCTCGGCGCGCAGGTGCTCGGGGATCTGTCCGATGCGGGCGACCGTGTCGGTGACGCTGGGGTGCGGGCCGCCGGTGATCTCGCGGATCGGTTCGGCTTCGATCCGGCCGTCGGCGATGGCCCGGATCTGGGCGCGTCGGCGTTGCACGAACTCGGCGCCGGTCTCGTCCCGGTCGAGCGCCGGGTAGGTGAACGCCCCGTCGGGGATCCGTTCGGCGCGGATTTCGGCACGCAGGGTGCGGACGTGGTGGGGTTCGAGCCAGCGTCGGGCGTCGGGCTTCTCGGGTGGGGTGGCGAAGTAGCGGGCGACGGCGTTGAGGGTGTCGCGGTCGAGGGGGGTGTCGTGGAGGGCTGCGGCCCAGGCGCGGGCGTCGACTTCGCCGATGGTGCGGCGGTCGAAGGCGGCGATGTGGCCGAGGAGGGTGGCGGCTTCGCTGGGGGTCATTGGTTTTCCTCTGCGGCGAGGCGGGCTGCGAGCTGGGCCGCGTCGTGGACGCGGCGGTCGGCGGTGGAGAGTTGGCGGCCGTCGGTGCCGGTGGCGGCGAGTTGGGCGCCGGCGTTGCGCTTGCGCTGGGCTTCGAGCCGCAGCCGGTCGTACTGGGAGCGGAGCTTGGGCATAGCCATGACGTTGGATCGCCAGAACTCGTCGGCCTGGCACCAGCGGATCGCACCGAGGACCTCGTCGAGGGTCCGGCCGTCCTTGTCGAGCATCAGGCGGGCGGCGTCGCGCCAGCGCTGGGTGACGGTGGGTCGGGTGCTGCCGTTTTCGTGGACGAGGTCGGCGAGGAGCTGGCAGGCCTGTTCGACGTCGGCGCGGCGGGTGTCGGCCTCGTGCGGCTTGGCCGCCGAGTTGTCTTTCTCCCTGCTCCCTTGCTCCCTGCTCCCTGCTCCCTGCTCAGGGGTGAGGGTTTCGTGAGGTGCTCCGGAGAGGTTCACGACATTCTCGTGAGGGTTTTCGCAAGGGGTCTGATCAGCGGTGATGTTGTTCGAGGGCTTGATGGAAGAGCCGCGGTCGAGCAGGGACACGACGGAGCCCTTCAAGGGGGTCTCGCCCTTGAAATCAACCCCTCCGGAGGGTGGAAATGAGGCTCCAAAAGGGGCCGGAGAGACACTCATGAGTCCCTCGCGAGACTTTCGTGAGCGGTCCCGCTGGCGGGGCGGATTCGCCCCACGCCACATCAGGAAGTCATCCGGCTCGTCGTCCGGGCACGGGGGCACCCTCGGCTTACCCGGGTGCTGCGGCTTCTGGTGCTCCGGCCAGTTCGGGCAGTGCAAGTACCTTCGGCCATCGACCTCGTAGCGGCAGACGGGGCCCGACTCGGCCATTGTCTCCAGCCACTTGTCGACGACATCCGGCGTGACGCCCCGATCGCGGGGGAAGCAGTCGGAGGCGATGAGGAGTTCGTCGTCGACACCGCGGCCGTAATCGTCGAGGTAGCCCCAGAGCAGCACGAAGAAGTAGCGGACTTCGAACGGCCACGACGACACCGTGATCGAGGTGCGCAACTCGGGCTTGATCGAGCGGATACGTGCCATGCGAGGCTTCTTTCGGGTGGGTGCGATAGGGGCGTGAGGGCGCCGGGGTGAGCCCGGCCGGCGGAGTAGTCCGGCCGGGCGGTTCGGGTCAGGCCGCGGCTGGCGGGGGAGCAGCGAACGCGCCCCGGTCAAGTTCCCTGCGGGCGGCCTCGACGGCTTCCGCAGCCTGGTCCGGGGTGTCGAAGGTGCCGAGGTTCCGGGACTTGCGGTGGCGCTTGATCTTGGCGACGTAGCGCTTGCCGCCCCGGTCGCGGTAGACGCCGAGAGGTAGATCCCGGGCCGCAACACGCCGGTTGAGATTGGACTCGGTGGGCGTGACGATCCGCAGGTTCTCGCGGCGGCAGTCGAGGATGTCGTGGTTGATGTGGTCGACGATCACGCGATAGCCGGTGCCAGCTGGGACGTTCATGAGCCAGCGGTGGAGGAGCATGACCTGGCCGTCCCACATCTGGGCGTAGCCGTGGGAGCCGATGGAGAGCTTGCGGCCAGCGAGCCGGGCGACGTCCTCCTCATCCAAGAGGATGTCGACGTAGACGTCTCCGGCCTTGGCGGGGACGGCTATGGCGGTCATCAGAACGGCGCCTGATCGTTGTTCTGCGACGCACCCCAGCCGCTGCCGCCCTGCGATCCGCCGCCGCCCCAGCCGCCCTGCTGGCCCTGCGGCTGCCCGCCCTGGTTCCACGGGTCCTGCTGCGGAGCCTGGCGCTGCTGCCCTCCGCCCTGCTGCTGGGAGTTGGCCTTCTCGACGCGGGCGGTGGCCCGGTTGAGGTCGGGGCCGATGGCGTCGAGCTTGATGGCGAGCTTGGAACGCTTCTGGCCGTCCTTGTCCTGCCAGTTGTCCTGGACGACCCGGCCGGCGGCGATCACCGTCATGCCTTTGGCGAGTGAGGAGGCGACGTTTTCGGCGAGCTGCCGGAACCCGGTGCAGTCCCACCAGGTGACGTCGGTGTCCGACCAGTTGCCCTGGTCGTCCTTGGTGCGCCGGGAGGTGACGATGCTGAGCTTCACAATCGCTGTGCCGCTGGGACTGAAACGCAGCTCGGGATCCTGTCCGAGGCGGCCGGTGAGGGTGATGGGGGCGCTCATTCGGGGGTCCTGTCGTTGGAGGCCTGCTCGGCGCAGACCTTGTGGGAGGGGTGTCGTTGGTTGTCGCGTAGGTGGGTGGGGCCGCCGCAGTACTGGCAGGGCAGTGGTTTGGCGGCCCAGTGGGAGCGGTCACGCCAGTCGAGGAGCCGGGGCTCGCTCACGCCTGGTCGAGGCCGAGCATGAGCAGGAACAGGTGCCGCTCTTCGTCGTCGCGGGCGCAGCGCCTAACGGTGACAAGGGCGTTGAACTTCTCCGCGGGGGTGTTGGTGGCACCGCTGGTGGGGTAGTTGTCGGGCCGGTCGACGGGGTCGGAGAACCCGGTGCGGCGCGGGGCGGTCACGCCGCGGCTTTCTTGCGGTTGTTGCGGCGGTGCTGCTGGTACCGCTCGTCGGGCGTGAGGCCGGCGCGGATGCCGTGGCGGCCTTCGGCCGCGATGCCGCCCTCTTGGCGCATCACGTCGTCCAGGCAGAGCTGCCTGACAGGGCAGGCATCGCAGATGCTCTTGGCGTAGAGCAGGTCCTTGTAGGCGGTGGCCTTGCCGGTGCCATCGGCGAACCACAGTTCCGGGTCGTGGTCGCGGCAGTCGGCGTCGTAGTGCCAGTTCGGGACGCTGGTGTCGAAGAGGAACCGGGCCCTGCTCACTGGGTCACCCCCATGTGCGGCCAGACGGCCTTGTCGAGGGCGGCACGGTTGGCCTTCGGCATGTCGGCGATCGGGTGGCCGAGGTAGTCGCGGCCGGCAGCCATGAGGACGACGGCGTCGGCGAGGTTGTCGTCTCCGCCGGTGGACCAGGCGGTCCAGCGGCGGGCGACTGCGTCGACCACCGCGGTCTTGGGCGCGTTGCCCTTGCCGGTGGCGTACAGGGCCCGCTGATTGGGGGTGAGTAGCGCGACGGGGATGTAGCTGCTGTTGAGCCAGCGGTACATCTCCCACCACAGCCAGGCGCGTTCGTGGCTGCCGCCGCCGGTGCGGGAGGGGGCGGGGAGTTCAAGGACGACGAGGTCGGGGCAGCCGATCTCGTTGGTGATGCGGTCACGGAGGTTGACGAGTTCGCGCATCCGCTCGACGTGGGGGAGATTGCTGAACTCGCGGCCACGCTTCTTCCGGTCGGGGTAGCCGACGCTTTCGCACCAGCCGAGGGAGGAGGCGATGCCGGTTCCGGTGGAGCTGGCGGATCCGATGGCGGTGTCGAGTCCGATGACTGAGGGGGAGTCGACGATGTGGGGTGGGAGAGCTTCGACGGGGAGCAGGGTCATGGTCGTCTCCATGCGAGGGAGAGGGCGGTGAGGGTGGCGCCGACGATGGCGAGCAAAAGGGCTGCGTCGACGGGTTCGTGATGCTGGAGCAGGTGCAGCAGGCGAGTCATGCGGCCTTCGTGGGGATCCAGGTGCGGGAGCCGTCCATGCCCCAGATCGCGGAGATGGTCATCTCACGGGTGGTCTCGTTGTCGGGCTCGCGGATCGCGGGCTGCCCGTCGGCTGGGGCAGGGACGCTGACAGCCGTGGCCTCGGCGTGCCGGGCGACGAGTTCGGCGTGTTCTCCGAGGAGGTTCTCGTGCTGGCCCTGCAGCTCATGAAGGTCGGCGGCGAGGTGGTTGGCGACCGCGGTGACGGTGTCGCGTTCCCGGCCGACCTTGACGTTGTCGGCGGCCTGGCGGAGAGCGACGAGGAGCCACAGGTTGCGCTCGTGAGTGAGGACGGGGATGCGGTCGGCGGCGCGGTGCTGTCCGCGACCGTGCCACCAGTCGGCGAGGCGCATCAGAGGTCTCCGGCGTAGGTGGAGTGGCCGCAGGTGGTGCAGCGGCGGCATGTGGTGTCGTGGACGATGTGCGGCTGCACGGAGGCGCAGGTGGGGCAGTGCGCGAAGGCCTGGACCAAGCCGAGCGGCCCGGTCGGGCCGGCTGCGGCCGGCTTCCGGATCCACTTGCCGAGGAGTAGCGCGGCGGTGCCGAGCGTCGCGGCCAGGTACCCGCCCATGCCCAACGCGGCCCTCACGACGCGGCCTGGAGATGCGTGGCGGGTCTGCGGGTCTCCCGGTCGGCATCCATGTTGGCCTGCTGCAACGTCGCCAGCAGGGCTTCCAGTTTGGTGATCTGGTCGACTCGCTGCGCGAGCTGCTTCCGAGTCTCGTTGAGCTGAGAGACCGCGTCGGCCCCGGTTCTCGGCAGTGGCATCAGGGCCCGGTCGCCGCCCTCCCACCGGTCCAGGCGTGTGGCCTGGTCAGCAATGAGGGATCCCTGTTCGGCGAGCGCCTTGCGGTAGCGGGCAGCGCCCCGGGCCAGGCGCTTGATCCGACGGTTCGCCGCCGCGCTGAGTTCGATCCAGACGTCGCGGTCGGCTTCGAGCCTGGCGATCTGCCACCGATCGGCGCGCTCGGCCTTGGTGCGGTCCGTGGCGAGTTGCTTGGCTATCGCCTCCCAGTCGGGCGCGACAGGCAGGCCGGCCTGCTTGGCGGTGAGATCGTCGATCTTCTGGTGCAGGTAGGCGTTGCGGGCTTCGAGTTCCGCGATACGGCGTTTGCTGCCTGGGAGATCCATGGTGCTACTCCTGGGATATGGCGGTGTCGGCCGGCAGAAGCTGGTGGCCGATGGCGAGTGCGATGGTGTGGGTGGCGTTGGTGGCGCCGAGGGCGGTCATCGCGTCGCGGAGGTGACGGCGGCCCGTGTCGACGGGGATGCCCTGCTTGGCGATCTGCGGGAAATCCAGGCCCCGGGCGAGCAGGGACAACACCTGCACCTGCTCGCCCGACAACCCGGGTGTTACGGCGGCGGAAGGGCGGCCCCGCTGGCCGCCACCGCCTGACGGAAAGGACGCAGAGGCCAACTGCCGTCCACCACAGCGTTCGGATCCCCGCCCCGCTCAGCTGGAGCCGTACGGAACCACTCCTGAAGCGATGCCGCCTGCTCCCTGGCCCACACCACCTGCCGGTCGTGCAATTCATCCAGAGACAGGCCTGCGACGGTGCCGAACCGGGCGTACCGGTTAGACAGCACCCACGCCGGATATCCGGACGGGCCACGGTGCGCGATCTCACCGATCCACCACGCGACTCGGGCCGACACCATCGCGTCGAACTCGCAGCCATGTGCGGCCTCGTCGTCCCACGACAACCCGAAGACCTGAGCCACCGTCTTCAGGACCCGGGCGCCCTGCTCAGCCGAGACACGCTTACGTCGCGTCAGAACCTGCTGGTCGAGAACCCGGGTGTCGATGACCGGCCGGATTGGCTGGCCGCAGATGTCCTCCAGACCGCCCAGCCCGTGGCGCCGGCACTCCCGGTCGAGGAGCGTCAGGTCGTATGACACGTTGTGCCCGACGAGCGGTACCCCGGCCGTAACGAGTTCGGCGACCGCAGTGGCGATCTCCTCGACCCCCTTGGCGGCATCCATGCCCTCGGCCTCGGCCTGGGCCGTGCTGATGCCATGAATCTTCGTGGCGTCGATCGGAATCTCGATACCAGGGTTGAGCAGCCACGTGCGCGGCTTGACCGTGGTGCCGTCGATGTAGATCACAGCAGCGGTGACGATCCGGTCCTGCTCGACGTCCACGCCGGTTGTTTCTAGGTCGAAGGCTGCTCGCGGACCCAGCTGCCAACTCATCGCGTCCCCGCCTTCAGGGAGGTGAGGAACTCCCGCAGCTGAGTGGTCTCGGCCGACCCGGGCATCGTGCCGCCGGAGAACTCGGCGAACCTTTCCTCGGTCTGGCTGGTGGACCAGCCCCGAGCGCCAGCCGCGGCGACGATCTGGAACCACACCTCGGTCGGGTCCTCGTCATTCACGATCTCTGGCTCGATCACGTCGTCCTGCGAGTCGTGGAACAGCGCAGACACCTGAGCCGCCTCGTCCTCGGCGCTAGTACCGCCGTAGTCCCCGGGGTTCGACAGACGCTCGGTCAAGCCGCCGTCGTTACGAACCTTGCCCGCTCCGATCTGCTCCAGCGTGGCCAGGTACGCGACTGGAGCACCTGCGGCTGAGGCCTCCTTGTAGAGCAGCCGGACCTCCTCGACCGTCTTTGCGGCCATGGCAAGGGCGTGGAAGTCCTTCGGTGGCCCCGCCTGTACGGTCGGGGCCTCGATCGCTGCCCGCCCCGGAGCGGCAGCAACCTGCCCAGCGCCGCCACGGAGCTGACCGGACATCAACTCCGTCGGAGTGATCTCCACATCGAGCGTCGGCACCATGAACCGGGCCGGCCTCTCGTCCCGCTGAACGAGCTTCTCCTCCATGCCGAGCCAGCCCGGCACGTACCCGCCGACCTGCGCGAGGAGTTCAGCGGCTGGCGGTAGCTCGACCGCTGCGTAGTAGCCCTTGGAGACGAGCAGCCACTGACCGAGTGCCGGCAGGTCACGCAGCATCACGTTGACCCGGGTCGTGATCGCGCACTCGCGGTTCACCGGGTCGCAGAGGCACGGCTTGTCGCTCTTGTGCTCGGTGGCGCCGTCGCAACGGCGGACGCACTTCGAGCCCTTGAACAGCTCGTACCACTGTGAGACCGCGTTCTGCGGAGGGATCACTACGGGCAGTCGGTCAGCGGTGGAGTACACCTCGAACTCGGACGGCCCACCGTTCGCCGGCGTCCACGGCTGCACAGTTCCGCCGTACAGGGCGGCGACCTGCTCGAGGATCTGCCGGGACGGTGAGGTGAAGCGAAACTTGTCGAGCTTGGCCGGGCGCAGGATCTTCTTCCCGGTCGTCTTGCTGACCTTGCCGGTGTCGACGACGTGGCCGATGCGGATCTCACCGAGCTGCCGCATTCGGCGCTGCAAGTCCAAGATGGGCATCAGGCAGCCTTCTTCTCTGTGAGGGCGGGGAGGGCGAGAGCTGAGCCGACGACCTTCTTCGACAGGCCCGATGTCCACTCGGCGGCCCGCTGGATGACGAGGAACGCCTTGAACACCTCGTGATCGCAGCGCACCGGAACCAGCCGGTAGCCCTCCGGTCGCAGATGCAGCACCACGCCCATAGAGTGCGTTGGGGGCATCTCGACCTTCGAACCGTCACGCAACCAGCACACAGCGGCGTTCCGGTACGCGGCCATCTGCAAGCCGGCTTCCGGGTACACGCCGCGGACATCCAACTCACCACCGGTCTTCGTGTCGCCCATAAAGACGGTGTCGGCGGCGACCTCGAAGTGGGCCGCGAGGACAGGCGAGCGCAGCAGGTAGTCGAGGGTGCCGGCGTAGCCCTGCTGCAGGCTGCCGACGACCATCTCGGACGCCTCGAAGGTGACCTGCCACTCGTCGACGAATCGGGTGAAGTGCCTCAGGTAGGGGTTGAGTTCGGGGCTTTCGACGAGTTCCTCGGGCATGGGCTGGCCGAGGACGTGCGCCTCGATGAGGCGGTGCACGGCGGATCCGATGTCGGCGCGTTCGTCCTTCTTGCGGATGTGGGCGCGCTTCAGCCAGGCGGTGATCTGGGCCCGCTCGTCGGGGCGCAGGCTTGCTGCGACGAGGCGGGGAAGGTTGTCCATGGCTGTGTCGGCAGTGATGTTGCCGGCCCACATGGTGAGGGCGTCGCCCTTGGCGCAGCCTTGTTCAAGGATGGTGGTGACGCGGCGGAGTCTGGTGCCGGTGACGGGGTCGCGGTACCAGCCCTGCGAGGGCTTCGGGATGCGCTCCTCGCCGACCGGTGCGGGCTTGGTGGTGCGGCGTCGGCCGGCCGGAGCTGAAGCCCCGGCCTCGCTGGTGATGGTCACGCGACCCACCTGTCCTGCTGGTGCGGGAAGGCCGACAGTGGCGCGACCCGAGACCGGAGCGTGCTGTCCGCCGCAGTCTTCAGCTCACAGGCCAGCCGGTAGGCGTCCGAGGGACTCAACTCCGCCTCCGCCTCTGGCAGCTGCAACTCGCCCTCGATCGAGGCGACCGCCTCGTCCCACGCACCCGCCGGGGCCGGTAGGACGTCCGCGAGCATGTCGAGCTGAGCCGTCACCAGGTCCGGCCGCTCCCGCCACACCTCAGCCAGTGCACGCCACATCTGGTCCGCGACCAGCCGATCCCGCAGCACCACCCTCAGCAGCGCCACGTCATTACGGGCGTGCAGACTCTCGTCATGACCCATCAGGCGGCCCTCATCTCGTTGTGCTCGTGCACCGGACGCCCGCACCCGCACACCTGTGCGGCCGGGCAGATCGTCGCCAGCTGGGTTCGCAGATAGCCGGCCCGGTCCTCGTCGCCGTCGATCAGCGCGAGGAGCCACAGATCACCAACCAGCTCACGTTCAGCCACCGTTACCGGGTGGTGGACCACGCAGTGGCAGGCGAACGGATCCGGCTCGGCCGGAGCGAAAACGCTCTGCCGGCGATGGGGAAGATGGAGGAGATTCACGCCGCACCGCCGAGCCTGTCGTGCTTGCGGCACCGCTGAACCTGCTTCCGGTATAGGCGACGGGTCTGCACGGACCAGGTCAGCGGGTTCCGCCCGCAGCGGTCACAGAGGGCCTTGAACAGGGCCAACTCGTGCTGCCACTCCTTCGCGGACGGCTCCGCTGGCCTCGCGTTCATGCCGCCACCGCCGACTCGCCGTCAGAGATCGCGAACGGCCAGCCATCGCGGGCCACCGGCAGATCGGGCAGCACCTCGTCCTCGCCGGTGAAGGTCTCGTACACGGCGCTGGTGGTGACCAGGCGCCACCGCAGGCCGCCCAGGCCGAACCGCTGGCCGTCGCGGACTTCGTCGCGGCTGCCGACGGCCAGACCGCGGTGCGTGCGCAGGTTGGTCAGATACAGGTCGTTCAGGTCGTTCAGGGTGCCGACGGTGATCGTCGGACGGAGATCGGTAGGCTTGTCCACGGCCTGCTCCTTTTCGTGATGGTTGGTGGGGTAGGTCAGGGCCGTTCCGTGGGTCGCACCACGGGCGGCCCGCTTCATCGGTCAAGCGGCTTCTGCGGCGCCGAGCGCTTCGAGTGCCCGCATGCGCTCGTATGCGGGGCCGAGGATCGGCTGCAGCTCCGCGATGACCTCAGCGCTGGGTGGCGGCGCGGCTGCAACGAGTAGGCGGATCTCGGCCAATATTTCTGGGCCGAGGATGCGCAGGTGGTCCTCGGGGGTCATGCCGCACCCTCGAGCGGTTCGTCGAGCTCGTCGACGCTGACGTTGTAGGCGCGGGCAATCCGACGCAGCCGAGGCAGGCGCGGAACTCGGCTCCCGTTCAGGTAGCGGGAGACCGACCCCTGGTCGAGGCCCGTCGCTTTGGTGATCTCCGCGATGTTCTGGCCTGCGGTGATGCGCTTGAAGTTGTCGTGGAAGGTCTTGCTCATGAGTCACCTCCGTTCGTCATGCCGTGAAGCATCATGCTCACAGGCATGACGTTAGACCTGCATCATGCTCGATGGCAAGACGCGGAGCGGTTCTTCATGCTCGATGGGTTGGCATATGCCAGACGCAAGTTGGTGATGGCCGACGTTCCCTTATGTCGCCACGGATGGCCTGACCTGTAGAGTTGCTTATGAGCATGACCGGTGACAGGCGTCATGCGAGCTAGCTAGCATCACCACATGGACGGTCCCACCGTGAACACGTCACTCAAGCAATTCGCCGACTACATCCGCCAAGCGGCCCTGGACGCCGGCTACGAGGTCGACCGCATCAACAGCGGCGCCATCAAGCGCCTCGCCGCCGCCGCAGGCATGTCCCAGTCCACAGTCAGCCGACTCATCCTCGGCGAGCGCATGCCACGAGCCGAGTACTTCACCGGCCTCGCACGCGCCCTCGGGAAGGACCCCCTTGAGCTGTTCCGCGAATCCGGAATCCTCCCAGCCGAAGAGCGGTCACAAACGCTCCCGGAGCCAGTAGCATCGCCTCCTATCACTCCTGATGATGTGGCAGATGCCTGGAGGCTCGACCCCTTCGGCCGCGAGATGGTGCACGCCCTCTTCCAGCGCCTCGCTGAGCCAAGCGCCGACACCTCCGACACCATCGAGAGCGCGGCACAGGACGGCTGACCTCAGGGGGTCAAAAATGTACAGGCGATCGTGGGGCCGCACAGCCCTAATGGCAGCGGCAGCGGGGGCATTCACGATCCTGATCTACACCGTCAACCCCAGCGGCGCCGAAATCTCAACCGCAATCGTGGGATGCACGATCACCGTGCTCATCTTCATACGCCGCTGGCTCGCACACCTCGAGGAACACCTCACCGATACCACCGAGGAGCGCCGGGGCCTCGCCGAGCGCACTGCACAAAGCCAGGCCTCCCACATGGCAAACATCGCCGCACGCAACCGCCTCCGCGTCGCCGCGGCCGAGGAAGAGGCTCGCAACGAGGAGCGCCTCACCGAGGCGATAGCAGACATGCGAGATGAATTCGAAAACACCCGGGCCCAGGAGCTCTGCAAGGCATACGAGATCGGGGCCCTCAACGAGCGGAACGGCATACACAAAGAGGGCGTCAACATCCCGGCCGGATCTCTGATCTACCTGGCCGACCGACGCCCTACCGGCGCCCCCCTGGCGAACCCGGCGCGGCAGCCCAACCCCTAGCACCTCAATCCCGGCCTACCCCAGAGCGATCAGATGGCGAGACGAACCCAGGTGCGCCACGAAACGTCAGGCCAACCCGCTCGGAACGAAACCGCCGCTCCCCATGGCTCGACGCAGGCCGCAGCTCGATGTTGACCACCGACCTGAGGACCCGCCGCTGCTCCGAGAGCTTCAGCTGACCCCAGGTCCTGTGGAGCTCCTTGACAGGAACGCCTGCGAGCCGGCCCAGGAGAGCGTCCTGGGGAGTGAGGAGCCGGCTCAACTCGATCTCATCCCGCTCGACCTGCGGCAAAAGGAGCCTCTCAGTCGTCGCGAGCGATGCGATCGACAGCCGCGGACGGCCATCGTCATCCAGCTCCCCGGCCATCGACCTCGCCGTTTCGAGCTGCTCCTTCATGCTGACAATCCGGTTCTGCAGCTTCCTGATCTGCGAGACGTCCTGCTTGGGTCCCAGTGCAGCCGTGGCGGCCGGTGACGACAGCCACTCGATGACTGAGGCCTCCACGTACGCATCCAGAACCTCCTTCAGGATCATGACGTGGCCACTCGCGGTAGGGCACCGGTAGCGGGCGGCGCCCTGACGGCGCGACACACGCAGCACAGACTCCGGGAGGCGCTTGCCCGCCTTGAGGCAGGGGGCACACCACGCAAGGCCAGACAGCAGGTGCACGAGCCGGTTCTCGCGCATCGTCTTCCGGCTGGAGTCCTTCAGGATGTGCTGCACCTGCTCGAAGAGCTCCGGCCAGTCAGGGTCGTCAGTGATGGGCTCCCACTGGCAGTTCGGCATTTCCTGGCCCTTGTACATGCGGACGCCCAGGTACGAACGGTTCTTCAAGATGACCCGCAGGCTCGTCAGAGACGCCCGCGGTCGGTGCTTCTGCAACGTGGAAACCACCGAGCTAATCGACTCACCTGATGCGACGCGCTCAAACATCTCGACGACGTCCACGGCCTGAGTAGGATGCGGGAACTGACCCAGAAGATGACCATCCTCCGGGTCGTACCGCCGCGTGTAGCCGAACGGGGCGTAGGAGTGAGGAGCCCCCCGTTGCGCGTTGAGTCGAGCGGTCCTCTGGCTGCGGCCGATGATGCTCTCGGCCTCCTCCTCGGACTGCACGGCGTCCCGCGTGAACTCCTTACGGTCCGCGGGGACATGCATGTTGTAGATGCGCCCGTCGTAGCACAGCAGCACGTTCGTGTCCTCGCACAACGTGCGCAGCTCGAGGGATACATCGAGACGCCGGGACGCACGGGAGCGCTCCGCGTAGACGACGATGTCGACCAGGCCGGCCTTGATGTCGCTGACGAGCCGGTTGAAGTCTTCGCGCTCCTGCTTGGCGGCCCGACTTGCGGATCGGTCCCGATCCTCGTAATAGTCGACGATCGCCCAGCTGTGGTCGTCGCATTCGACCTCGCCGACGGCGAACTGGTCGCGGATCGAGCGGCCCCGCTTCTTGGGGTCGCTGCTGGCGCGCCCGTAGAGCGCGGCTCGGTAGGGGGTGTCGCGACGGGGGAGGATGCGGGTAGCCATGGCGTCACGCTACTCGCCTGCGCTGACAACATGCCCCGCTATGGCTTAACGACCTGGTGCAACTTCATGGGCCAGGTCGCGGTCACCGCGAGCGTCGACTACGGCGCGGCCACCTTCACCAACGCACTGTTCGACCTGTGGTTCGGCTTCAGCGCCACCGCACCCCACACGATCATCATCTTCGCGGTGATCCTGGTCCTGCACGGGCTGCTGAACAGCTTCGGCGTCCAACTGGTCGCGCTCTTCAACACGGTCAGCGTCTGGTGGCACCTGCTGGGGGTGGCGATCATCGTCGGCGTGCTGGCGATCGTGCCGCAGCACCACACCTCGGTCTCCTTCGTCTTCGGACACTTCGTCAACCAGACCGGCTTCCACAGCTCGTTCTACGTGTCGCTGCTCGGGCTGCTGCTCGCCCAGTACACCCTGACCGGCTACGACGCCTCGGCCCACATGACCGAGGAGACCAGGGACGCCGCCCGGTCCGGGCCGCGCGGCATCGTCAACTCGATCCTGGTCTCGCTGGTGGCAGGCTGGATCCTGCTGATCGGCCTGACCTTCGCGATCCAGGACTACAGCGGTGAGGTGAACAGCGCCACCGGCGAGCCGCCCGCGCAGATCTTCCTGGACGCGATCGGCCGCAACGGCGCCGAGTTCCTGCTGATCATCGTGATCGGCGCCCAGTTCTTCTGCGGGATGGCCTCGGTCACCGCCAACTCCCGGATGATCTACGCCTTCTCGCGGGACGGCGCGCTGCCCGGCTCGCGGCTCTGGCACCGGATCGCGCCGCGCACCCAGACCCCCAACAACGCGATCTGGCTGGCCACCTGCGGCGCCTTCCTGCTCGGACTGCCCGCCCTGTGGAACACCACCGCCTTCGCCGCCGTCACCTCGGTCTCGGTGATCGGCCTCTACCTGGCCTACGTCATCCCGGTGTACCTGAGGCTGCGTCAGGGCGAGGAGTTCCGACGCGGGCCCTGGCACCTGGGACGCTGGAGTCGGCCGATCGGCATCGTGGCGGTCGGCTGGACCGCGCTGATCACGGTGCTCTTCATGCTCCCCACGCTCGACCCGATCACCGCCAAGAACTTCAACTACACCAGTGTCGCCATCGCGGTGGTGCTCGGCTTCGCGGCCCTCTGGTGGTTCAGCTCGGCGCGACGCTGGTTCACCGGCCCGCGGATCCAGGACATGACCGACCCGACCCCCTCGGAGGAGAACGGATGAGCAGCGCACGGCTGACTCTGGAGCAGCTCCGCGCCCGCGTCGCCGACGGCAGTATCGACACCGTCGTGCTGGCGATCACCGACATGCAGGGCCGGCTGCAGGGCAAGCGGCTGGACGCCGAGTACTTCCTCAACGACGTGCTGGGGCACGCCGCCGAGGGCTGCGGCTACCTGCTCGCGGTGGACATCGAGATGAACACCGTCGACGGTTACGAGGTCTCCTCCTGGGAGAGCGGCTACGGCGACCTGGCCATGGTGCCCGACCTCGACACGCTGCGGTCGGTGCCCTGGCACCCGGGCACCGCGATGGTGCAGTGCGACCTGGCGCACCAGGACGGCACGCCGGTGGCGGTCTCGCCCCGGCAGATCCTGCAACGGCAGCTGGACCGCCTGGCAGCCTATGGCTGGCAGGCCTACGTGGGAACCGAGTTGGAGTTCATCGTCTTCCGGGACAGCTACGAGCAGGCCTGGGACAAGGACTACCGGCAGCTCACCCCGGTCAACCAGTACAACGTGGACTACTCGATCCTGGGCACCGCGCGGATCGAGCCGCTGCTGCGCAGGTTGCGCCGGGAGATGACCGGCGCCGGGCTCACCGTCGAGTCGGCCAAGGGCGAGTGCAACCTCGGCCAGCACGAGATCGCCTTCAAGTACGCCACCGCGCTGAAGGCCTGCGACGACCACTCGGTCTACAAGACCGGCGCCAAGGAGATCGCCGCGCAGGAGGAGGTCAGCCTGACCTTCATGGCCAAGTACAACGAGCGCGAGGGCAACTCCTGCCACGTCCACCTGAGCCTGCGCGACGCGGACGGTACGCCGGTGCTGGCGGGGGAGGGGCCGCACGGCTTCTCCGAGCTGATGGAGCACTTCCTGGCCGGACAGCTCGCCTGCCTGGCCGACTTCGCGCTCCTGCTGGCCCCGACCGTCAACTCCTACAAGCGCTACGTGCCGGGCAGCTTCGCGCCCACCGCGATCGCCTGGGGCCGAGACAACCGCACCTGCGCGCTGCGGGTGGTCGGCCACGGCTCCTCGCTGCGCTTCGAGAACCGGGTGCCCGGCGGCGACGTCAACCCGTACCTCGCGGTCGCCGCGCTGATCGCGGCCGGGCTGCACGGGCTGGAGCAACAGCTGGAGCTGGAGCCCGAGTTCACCGGAAACGCGTACGCCTCCGACGCACCCCGGGTGCCGGCCACGCTGCGCGACGCGGTGAGCGCCTTCGAGGCCAGCGAGGTCGCCGCCCTCGCGTTCGGCAAGGACGTGGTGCGCCACTACAGCCACGCCGGCCGGGTCGAACTGGCCGCCTTCGACGCCGCGGTGACCGACTGGGAGCGCCGGCGCGGGTTCGAGCGGCTGTGACCGGGCTGCCGCTGGTGGGGATCACCAGCTACCTGGAGCAGGCCAGTTGGGGTGTCTGGAACCAACCGGCGGCACTCGTACCGCAGTTGTACGTGGACGCGGTCATCGGAGCGGGCGCGGTGCCGGTGCTGCTGCCGCCGCAGCCGGCCGGCCCGGTGGCGCGGGCCCTGCTGGCCCGGCTGGACGGGTTGGTGCTGGCCGGTGGCCCGGATGTCGACCCGGCACGCTACCGGGCCGAGCCGCACCACCGCACCGGCGCACCCCATCCGGTGCGCGACGCCTGGGAGTTCGAGCTGGTGCGGGCGGCGCTGGCCGTGGACCTGCCGCTGCTCGGGGTCTGCCGCGGCCTGCAGGTGCTCAACGCGGCGCTCGGCGGCGACCTGGTCCAGCACCTGCCCGACCGGATCGGCGACGAGAGCCACCAGAGCGCCCCGGCCACCTTCCACCGCCGCCCGGTGCGGGTGGAGCCGGAGAGCCGGCTGGCCGGCATCCTGGGCGAGCGCCCCGAGGTGCTCTGCTACCACCACCAGGCGGTGGACCGGATCGGCACCGGCCTGCGCCCGGTGGCCTTCGCCGCCGACGGCACCGTGGAGGCCCTCGAACTGCCCGGCGCGCGCTTCGCGCTGGGCGTCCAGTGGCACCCGGAGGCCGACCCCGGTGACCCGAGACTCTTCAGATCCTTCGTCGACGCCGTTGAGGAGAAGACCCCGTGACCGACACCGCCGACCTCTACGAGGTGGTCAACCCCGCCACCGAGGAGGTGATCGAGCGAGTCGAGATGGCCGACCTGGCCAGGACCGACGCCGCCATCGCCCGGGCCAGGGCCGCCTTCGAGAGCTGGCGCCGGGTCAGCCCGGCCGACCGGGCCCGGCTGCTGCGCGCCTTCGCCGCCGCCGTGGACGCCGACCGCGAGCACCTGGCCCAGCTGGAGGTGGCCAACGCGGGCCACACCATCGGCAACGCCCGCTGGGAGGCGGGCAACGCCCGCGACGTCATCGAGTACTACGCCGCCGCGCCCGAGCGGCTCTTCGGCCGGCAGATCCCGGTGGCCGGCGGGATCGACGTCACCTTCCAGGAACCGCTGGGCGTGGTCGGCGTCATCGTGCCGTGGAACTTCCCGCTGCCGATCGCCGCCTGGGGCCTGGCCCCGGCGCTGGCGGCCGGCAACACGGTGGTGCTCAAGCCCGCCGAGCTCACCCCGCTGACCGCGCTGCGGCTGGCCGAGCTCGCGCTCGCCGCGGGCATCCCCGAGGGTGTCTTCCAGGTGCTGCCCGGCCACGGCCCGGTGGTCGGGCGCCGCTTCGTCACCCATCCCGACGTGCGCAAGGTGGTCTTCACCGGCTCCACCCGGGTCGGCAAGGAGATCGCGGCCGGCTGCGCCGAGCAGGTCAAGCCGGTCACCCTGGAGCTCGGCGGCAAGAGCGCCAACATCGTCTTCGCCGACGCCGACCTGGCCAGGGCGGCCGCCACCGCGCCGTACGCCGTCTTCGACAACGCGGGCCAGGACTGCTGCGCGCGGTCCCGGATCCTGGTCCAGGAGAGCGCGCTGGACGAGTTCCTGGCGCTGCTGGAGCCGGCCGTGCTCGGGGTCAAGGTGGGCGACCCGCGCGACGAGGCCACCGAGATGGGACCGCTGATCTCGGCCGCGCACCATGCCCGGGTCAGCGCCTACCTGACCGACGACGTCTCGATCCACCTGCAGGGCAAGGTGCCCGAGGGCAGGGGCTTCTGGTTCCCGCCCACCGTGCTGACCCCGGTGGACCAGGGCGCGCGGGTCTTCACCGAGGAGGTCTTCGGTCCGGTGGTCGCCGTCGTCCCGTTCACCGACGAGGCGGACGCGCTGCGGATCGCCAACGCCACCGAGTACGGCCTGGCCGGCTCGATCTGGACCAGGGACCTGGGCCGCGCGCTGCGGGTGGCCCAGGGCGTGGAGGCCGGCAACCTCTCGGTCAACTCGCACTCCTCGGTCCGCTACACCACGCCGTTCGGCGGCTTCAAGCAGTCGGGTCTCGGCCGCGAGCTGGGCCCCGACGCCCTCAGTGCCTTCACCGAAACCAAGAACGTCTTCATCTCCACGGAGGAGTAGTCAGATGACCAACCGTCTCGACGGCCGGGTGGCCGTGATCACCGGTGCGGGTAGTGGAATCGGTCTGGCCAGCGCCCGCCGCCTGGCGAGCGAGGGAGCCAAGGTCGTCTGCGTCGACCTGGACGAGAACAGCGGCAAGGCCGCCGCCGCGGAGGTCGGCGGGCTCTTCGTGCGCGCCGACGTGACCGACGAGGAGGCCGTCAAGGCGATGTACGAGGCGGCGGTCGCCGAGTACGGCCGCCTGGACATCGCCTTCAACAACGCCGGCATCTCGCCGCCCGACGACGACTCGATCCTCACCACCGGCCTGGAGGCCTGGAAGCGGGTCCAGGACGTCAACCTGACCAGTGTCTACCTCTGCTGCAAGTACGCGATCCCGCACATGCAGCGCCAGGGCAAGGGCTCGATCATCAACACCGCCTCCTTCGTCGCGGTGATGGGCGCGGCCACCTCGCAGATCTCCTACAGCGCCTCAAAGGGCGGCGTGCTGTCGATGTCGCGCGAGTTGGGCGTGCAGTTCGCCCGCGAGGGGATCCGGGTGAACGCGCTCTGCCCCGGGCCGGTGAACACCCCGCTGCTCCAGGAGCTCTTCGCCAAGGACCCGGAGCGCGCGGCCCGCCGCCTGGTGCACATCCCGCTGGGCCGGTTCGCCGAGCCGAGCGAGATCGCCGCCGCCGTGGCCTTCCTGGCCAGCGACGACTCCTCGTTCATGACGGCGAACACCTTCCTGGTGGACGGCGGCATCTCGGGGGCGTACGTCACCCCGCAGTAGCCGCCTGGCATGCTTGCGCGGGATCGCGCCGGGGCGTTGACTAGCACTGGTAGTTAAACGCCCCGGCGCCATGGCCAGGAGAGGACCCACCCGTGCAGCAGCATGCGGACCAGTACATCGACGGCGCTTGGCGGCCGAGCCTGGGCGGCGAGCCGCTGGCGGTGGTCAACCCCGCCACCGAGCGGGTGATCGCCACCGTTCCGGCCGGCACCCGCGCCGACATCGACGCCGCCGTGGCCGCCGCCCGCGCCGCCGCCCGCGCCTGGGGCGCCACCACCCGCGAGGAGCGGCTGGCCCCGCTGACCCGGCTGCGGGAGGGCCTGGCCGCCCGGCAGCAGGAGATCGCCGAGACGGTCAGCGCCGAGCAGGGCAGTCCGATCGGTTTCGCGCTCAGCGTGCAGGCCGGGCTGCCGCTCGCGGTCGCCTCCTCCTACCTGGAGCTGCTGGCCGGCTACGAGTTCGAGGAGCAGGTGGGCAACTCCACCGTCCTCGCCGAGCCGGCCGGGGTGGTCGGCGCGATCACGCCGTGGAACTACCCGCTGCACCAGATCGTCGCCAAGGTGGTCCCGGCGCTGGCGGCCGGCTGCACGGTCGTGCTCAAGCCCGCCGAGGACACCCCGCTGGTGGCCCGGCTGTTCGCCGAGATCGTGGCCGCCGCCGGCTTCCCGGCCGGGGTCTTCAACCTGGTCACCGGTCTGGGCGCGGTGGTCGGCGCGGCGCTGGCCGCCCACCCGGAGGTCGACCTGGTCTCCTTCACCGGCTCCACCGCGGTGGGCCGGGAGATCGGCGCGGTGGCCGGGCGCGGGGTCAAGAAGGTGGCCCTGGAGCTGGGCGGCAAGTCCGCCAACGTGGTGCTGCCCGGCGCGGACCTGGCCCGCGCGGTCAACGTCAACGCGGCCAACGTCTTCAGCAACTCCGGCCAGACCTGCACCGCCTGGACCCGGCTGCTGGTCCACCAGGACCAGTACGAGGAGGCTGTCGCGCTGGCCGCGAAGGCCGCCGCCAAGTACCAGCCGGGCGACCCGGCCGAGCCGCAGACCCGGATGGGTCCGCTGGTCAGCGCCAGGCAACGCGAGCGGGTGCGCGGCTACATCGAGAGCGGGCTGGCCCAGGGCGCCCGGCTGGTGGCCGGCGGCGCCGAGGCCCCGGACGACCTGCCCACCGGCTACTACGTGCGCCCCACCGTGCTGGCCGACGTCACGCCCGCGATGGCGGTCGCGCAGGAGGAGATCTTCGGCCCGGTGCTCTCGATCCTCGCCTACCGCGACGAGGAGCACGCCCTGGAGATCGCCAACGGCACCGAGTACGGCCTGGCGGGCGGCGTCTGGGCCGCGGACCGGGAGAGCGCCGTCGCGTTCGCCCGCCGGATGGACACCGGCCAGGTGCACATCAACGGCGGGCCGTTCAACCCGCTGGCGCCGTTCGGCGGCTACAAGTCCTCCGGGATCGGCCGGGAGTTGGGACGGCACGGGCTGGCGGAGTTCCTGCAGACCAAGTCGCTGCAGTTCTGAGTCCTCCGCCACCCTCCGTACCGACCGCACGCACTGGACCGACCGAGAGGAACACGATGGTTCGCGCCGCCCTGCTCACCGCCGTTGGCGCTCCGCTGGAGCTGACCGAGATCGAGCTGCCCGAGCCCGGCCCCGGCCAGGTCCGGGTCAAGCTGGCCGCCGCCGGCGTCTGCCACTCCGACCTGTCGCTGGCCACCGGCGTGCTGCGCGCCCCGACCCCGGTGGTGCTGGGCCACGAGGGCGCGGGCACCGTGGCCGCCGTCGGGGAGGGAGTCAGCAGCGTCCGGGTCGGCGACCAGGTGGTGCTCAACTGGGCACCGGCCTGCGGATCCTGCCACCTCTGCGGGCTCGGCGAGCCGTGGCTCTGCGAGCGCGCGGCCGACGCCTACGGGACGGCCTACGGCACGCTCGCGGACGGCACTCCCGTGCACCCCGGCCTCGGGGTGGCCGCCTTCGCCGAGGAGACCGTGGTCGCCGAGCGCGCGCTGCTGCCGGTGCCGGCCGGTGTCCCGCTCACCTCGGCCGCGCTGCTCGGCTGCGCGGTGCTGACCGGCTACGGTGCGGTGCACAACGCGGCCCGGGTCAAGGCGGGTGAGTCGGTGGTGGTGCTGGGCCTGGGTGGCGTGGGCCTGGCGGTGCTCCAGGCGGCCCGGATCGCCGGCGCGGGCCCGATCATCGCGGTGGACGTCAGCCCGCGGAAGGAGGAGCTGGCACGCCGCCACGGTGCCACCGACTTCCTCCTGGCGGACGATCAGCTCGCTCGCTCGGTACGGAAGTTGACGGAGGGTCACGGCGCGGACCAGGCCTTCGAGTGCGTCGGGCGGGGGAGCACGATCCGGGCCGCCTGGTCCACCACCCGGCGCGGCGGGCGGACCACGGTGGTCGGCATCGGTGGCAAGGACGACCTGGTCTCCTTCTCCTCGTTGGAGCTGTTCCACTTCGCCCGCACGCTCAGCGCCTGCGTCTACGGCAACAGCGACCCGGCCCAGGACGTCCCGCTGCTGGCCGAGCACGTGCGGGCCGGGCGGCTGGACCTGGAGGCGCTGATCACCGACCGGATCACGCTGGACGGGATCCCGGCAGCGTTCGAGCGGATGCGCGCGGGGCAGGGCGGGCGCTCGCTGGTGGTGTTCTGAGCCGGTGGTGTTCTGAGCCGGTGGTGTTCTGAGCTGGTGGTGTTCTGAGCTGGTGGTGTTCTGGGCCGGTGATGTTCTGAGGCTGTCCCCGTTCGCGCTGAACCCCGTGCGCCGAGCCCGTCGCGTCGAACCTGTTTGCACAGTCCATCTTGGACCATTGCGAGAGCTCTGGCACACTGTCGCTGTCGGCTGACGAACTGTCATGCCAGGCCTGACGGGGGGACGGGGCATGTGGGGTCGGGGAACCGAACTCGGCGGGCGCTACACGCTCGTCGAGCGGCTCGGCGGCGGGGCGATGGGCGAGGTCTGGCGCGCCGATGACGGCGTGCTGGGGCGCCAGGTGGCGGTCAAGATCCTGCTCCCGGCGCTGCTGGACGACGCCACCTTCATGGAGCGCTTCCGCCGCGAGGCCCGGCTGCTCGCCTCGATCAACCACCCCGGCATCGTCGAGGTGCACGACTACGGCGAGAGCGACGGCGACTCCGGCAGCCCCGTCGCCTACATCGTGATGGAGCTGATCACCGGCCGGCCGCTGGACCAGGTCCTCACCGAGAGCGCGCCGCTGGCCGCCGACCGCGCGCTGGGCATCCTGGCCCAGGCGCTGGACGCGCTGCACGCCGCCCACCAGCGGGGCATCGTGCACCGCGACATCAAGCCGTCGAACCTGATGCTCCGGGAGGACGGCCGGGTCGCGGTGACCGACTTCGGCATCGCCAGCGCCATGGCCGGCACCCGGATCACCTCCTCGCACGCCGTGCTCGGCACCGCCCTCTACGTCGCCCCCGAGCGCGCCGAAGGGGCCGCCGCCAACCCGGCCGCCGACCTCTACTCGCTCGGCGTGCTCTGCTACGAGATGCTCATCGGCGAGCCGCCGTTCACCGGCGAGACGGCGCTGGAGATCGTGCTGAAGCACGTCCGCGAGCCAGCGCCCGCGCTGCCCGACAGCTTCACCGAGCCGGTGCGCGACCTGGTGGCCACCGCGCTCGCCAAGCAGCCCGAGGACCGGTTCGCCGACGCCGCCGTGATGGCCGCCGCGGCGCGCGGCGCGGCCGAGGGTGTGCCGATCGCGGAGGCGGTCTCCCGGACCCTGCCGCTGGCGCTCGCGGGGGCGGCAAGGGCCGCCGAGGTCCCTGAGGCAGTGGCTGCCGTTGCTGTTGCGGCTGAGGCTGCTGTCGCCGCTGAGGCTGCTGTCGCCGCTGAGGCTGCCGTCGCCGCTGACGCGGCGCAGACGCGTCCCGACGTGGCACCGCGCCGGCCCTGGACCAGGCGCCGGTTCGTGCTGCCCGTACTGATCCCGTGCGCCGTGACGGTGGCCGTGGGCTCGGCCCTGCTCATCGACCAGACCCCGTTCAGTTCGGACGCGGCCGTCCCCGAGCCGCACCCGACCGTGACGGTCGTCGGCAGCCCGCTGACCGGCGCCGTCGGCTCGGCGTCGGCCTCGGGTTCGGCCTCGGCAACGGCCTCGGGGTCCCCGTCGGCCTCCGCGACGCCGAGCGCCTCGGCCTCGGCGTCCGCCTCGGCGAGCAGCGCGGCCTCATCGGGCCCCCCGTCGCCCAGCGCGGCGGCTCCGCCGGAGCGCAGCGGCGGTGGCGGGAGCGGTGGCGGGAGCGGTGGCAGCTCGGGCGGCAGCACCACCACCCGCACCGGCGGCACGGCGTCCGGCGGTACCCCGCAGGGCGGCGGGAAGGGCGGCGGGAGTGCCACCGGCGGCGGCAGCACCAGCGGCGGCAGTGCCGCAGGCGGTACGGGCACCGGCGGTGGCAGCAGCGGCGGCGGCAGTGCCGCAGGCGGCACCGGAACCTCGGGCAGCGGCTCCGCCCCCACGACGGGCGGCGGCGCCCCGGCCCCCGTCACCCAACCGACCACGCCCGCCCCGAACCCCCAGCCCAGCTCCGCACCGCCGCCACCGGTCGCCGGCCCGCCCGCGGGCTGCGGCGGCGCGGGCTGGGGCGCCGTCACCAACGTCGGAGACGGCCTCAAGGTCGGTCTGTCCGACGGCGACCCCTCGGGCAGCGGCGCGGTGATCATGGGCGGCAACACCTCGTACGGCTGGGTGCACGCGACCAGCCAGTGGAGCACCTTCAACGCCTGCAACCTGAACGACAGTCCGCTCGGCATGGTGTACTACGGCGGTTCGGGCGCCCAACTCCTCGCCCACTCCGTGGGGGCCTACGACTGGACGGTGGTCTCCGCACCCTCCGGCGTCTACATCAAGGACGCCGACAGCATCGACTGCCTGACCGACAACGGCGCGGGCAAGCAGCTCACCCTGAACACCTGCACCCCGGGCAACGACTCCCAGGAGTGGCGCATCCCCTGAGCCCGGGAGGGGTTGTGAAGGGGGCGCCCTCAGATCCCGTACTCGTAACCGATGGTGAGCCGTGTCGGCAGGCACCACTCGGAGTACTGGATGACCCCGGTCGCGTCGCCCCAACGGGTGGCCCCGGCAAGAATGGGCGCGCCGATGGCGAGCCCGAGGGCAGCCGCCTCGCGCGCGTCGGCGGCGCGGCCGTGCATGTCGTCGCGGGCGGTGCTGATGGTCCGCTTCGCGGCTTCGAGCACCCGCGCCGTCAGACCGTCGTTCTTGCTGGCCGAGGTGCTGAGCAGGTCCGGGACGAGCACCGCGAACGGTGCGGGGAACCAGTCCACCGCGAACAGGGTCCGCACGCTGCTCCGTCCAGCGACATACTCGCGCCTGACGATCTGGTCACCGTGGTCGAGGTCGAACAGATCGGCGACGTAGACCGGCGGCACCACCAGCTGAGCCGCCGTCACGATGCTGGTCTCCCCGTCCATGGACGTCCGCATGGTGTTCCGCACGGCCGCGAGCCGATCGGCCGGACTCGCGGTGGCCGGAGTCTCGTCCACCACGAAGGTGCCTCGCGGGCTGGTGCGGATCAACTTCTCGACCTGGAGCTGGGAGAGCGCCTTCCGCACCGTCTCGACCGCCACGCCCCAAGTGCCGGCCAGCTCCTTGTTGCTGGGCAGCTTCGAGCCCGCGGGGAGGGTGCCGGACAGTATCAGCCGTCGGTAGTGGTCGGTGATGCGGGTGAACGTCTTCTCGGCAGGCATGAGGACAACTCCGCAGGTGGCGACGTGTGCTTTCGGAGTGGGAGAACTGGGTGGCCCGATTCGGCAGCGAAGCAATCCAGGCTACCGCCACAGTGAAACGTCTGAGGGCGATCACGTGGCCGGCGGTCTCACCCAGGAGGCCAGCCGCTCGCCGGCGGCCAACTCCTCGCGCCAGTAGCGGAAGACGGTGCCCTGCACGATGTCGAGCCGTCCGGCCGCGACCAGGCCGCTTGCGAGGGTCGTCCCGCCCGCGTCGGCCTCGAAGGCGATCAGCACGGCGGGCATCTCACCCAACTGCCGCTCAACGAGCTGGAGTTCGCTCGGTGTCGGCTCACGGAAGACCGGGTCCTGGAAGGCCGATGGGCATCTGACGAGGACCGGGTCGCTGAAGACCAACTCCAGGCCGTGGGCGTACGTGAGGTCGTGCCCGGCGCCGAGCCGCAGTTGGCCGGGGTTCCAGGCGACGACGTCCCAGTCCCACCATGACCCCCTTGGCAGTTGGATCACTGGCCCGCTCCTTCCGCCGGACGAGCAGGCGGGTTACCTGCCGGCGTGGTCGCCCGTCCGGGCGCGGAGGTGCTGGGTGAGGAAGAGGGCCGCGCGGTCCAGGGCCTCGTCGGCCTCGTCGAGCACTCCGGCGAAGGACTGGAACACGTGCGGCACGTCGGCGGTGACGTCGAGGATCACGTTCACACCGGCTGCTCTCGCGCGGGCGGCCAGGCGGGTGGAGTCGTCCAGGAGGACTTCGTTGGCGCCCGCCTGGAGGAGCAGCGGGGGGAAGCCGGCGAGGTCCGCCAGGACGGCGGGGCTGAGCATGGGGTGGTGCGGGTCGTGTCCGCCGAGGTACATCGCGCCGGTGTGGGCCAGGGATTCGCGGGTGAAGATCGGATCGATGCCGGCCTTGGCGTCCATGCTCTCGCCGGTGCGAGTGGCGTCGAGTCCGGGGGAGAAGCAGACGATCGCGGCGGGGAGCGGCAGGCCGGCCTCGCGGGCGGCGAGACAGGTCGTGACGGAGAGGCCGCCACCTGCGGAGTCCCCGGCGAAGACGATGGCCGACGGATCCTCGCCGCTGTCGAGCAGCGCGCGGTAGGCGCGCAGCGTGTCCTCGATCGCGGCCGGGAACGGGTGCTCGGGGGCGAGCCGGTAGTCCGGGGAGAGCGCCCTGAAGCCGGTCCTGGCCACCAGGTTCCCGGTCAGCGACAGTGCGGTCGCGGGCGAGCCGAAGACGTAGGCGCCGCCGTGGAAGTAGAGGATCGTGCCGGGCTGCGGGCCGTCGACCGGTTCGACGAGCAGCGCGGGCCGGCCGCCGAGCGCCGTCTCCTCGGTGCGGATCCCGTCCGGGACGATCATCTGCGCCATCAGTGCCCGGAAACCGGCGCGGATCGCCTCGACCGTGCGAGGGCCCTCGGGCCTGGGCTGCCGGAGCATGGCATCGACCTCGGCGCGTTGTTCCCTGCTCATCGTTGCCCCTCTCGAAGTGAATGCCAGTACACTATATGCCATGGCATCTAAATCAAGCGATGGCGCGGCGAGTGACGCGAGTGACGGCATGCTCGACCTGCCGGGCCTCTTCGCCGACCTCGTCCGCTGCGAGACGCGGCTCTACAACGCGCTCAACGAACGCCTCCGCGAGCGGCACGGGATCGTCACCTCGCAGTTCGAGTTCCTGAGCCACCTCCGCGACCAACCCGGGTCCCGGGTGGCGGACCTCGCCGCCGAGTTCGCCATCGGGATCGGGGCGACCAGCAAGGGCGTCGACCGCCTGGAGAAACTGGGCTGGGTCGTCCGGCAGCCGAATCCGGCGGACCGCCGGTCCTCACTGCTCGCCCTGACCGATGACGGCCTGGCGCTGGTCGAGGCGGCGGCCGGGACGTTCTCGGAGCGGCTCGCCGAACTCTTCGCGGAGACGAGCGGGACGTCCCCGCTGCCGGCCGTCGCGCAGACCTTCGCGCGGCTCCGCGCCGTGCTGGAACGTGACGGGATCGGCCTGCCGACGGGCTGAACAGCGGTGGTGGGGTGGCGGGGTGGCGGTGTCCCGTCGAGTCGCTGTCGCTGTCGCCGCAGACTCAGCGTCCGGTCCGTCCGGTGATCCGCCGCAGCCAGCGGGAGCGGGCCTCGCCGGCCTCCTGGCTCAGGGTGGCCTGCGGTGCGAGGGTGTCGAAGCCGTGGAACGCGCCTGGCCAGACGTGCAGTTCGGCCTCGCCGCCGGCCCGCCAGATCGCATCGGCGTAGCCGACGGCCTCGTCCCGGAAGGTCTCGGCCGACCCGACCTCGATGTAGGCCGGGGGGAGCCGGGACAGGTCCGTGGCGCGGGCGGCGGCCGCGTAGGGCGACAGGTCGGCGGTGCCGTACCGGTCGCCCAGCAGCGCCTGCCAAGCGGTGGTGTTGGAGGCCCGGTCCCAGGTGTCGTGGCCGGCCATCTGGTGGCTGGAGAAGGTGTCGTTGCGGTCGTCGAGCATCGGGCTCAGCAGCAACTGGCCGATCGGCACCGGCCCGCCTCGGTCGCGGGTCAACAGGGCGAGCCCCGCGGCGAGTCCGGCACCCGCGCTCTTCCCGCCGAGGATGATCCGATCCGCGTCGAGACCCAGTTCGGCCGCGTGGCCGGCGGCCCAGGCGAGCCCGGCGTAGCAGTCCTCCACGGGGTCGAGGTACCGCGCCCGCGGCGCCAGCCGGTACTCGACGGAGATGACGGCGAGCCCCAGCGGGAGGGCCCAGTCGCTGAGCACCCGTGGCAGCACGGACCAGGCGTTGCCCATGATCAGCCCGCCGCCGTGCAGGTAGTACAGGAGCGGCAGCGGTCCGGCCGTCCCGGCGGGCCGTGCGCTGACGAGGGTGACCTCCGGCCCGCCCCGACCGCCCGGCGCACGCAACTCCGCCACCTCGAACCGGCCGTCGGCGCGCAGTTCGTGGAGGGTCGGCCTGGGCCGGGCCGTGGCATCCCGCTGCTGCCTGGCCGCGAGACCCTCCGGGGTGACGGGCTCCCGTGCCGCCGTGCCCATGGCCGCCAGCACGGTGGCCAGCTCCGGGTCGACGGGAGGCGCGGGCGGAGCCGCTGCGGCAGGGCCGTGCTCCCACGGCTTACCTCCACCACCCACTGCGGACCTCCCCCTCGCTCACGGGCCGCCCGGCGGCGTCCCGACCGGGACAGCTTGCCAGCCCGACCGGGCCTCGCGGGCCGGTGCGGCGAATTTCGGTTGTCGTCCGCTCCCGGACCGGGCACAGTCACCGACTGTGCGGCGATACGAATACCAGGGGCCGGTGGCGCTGCGTGCGATGCAGAGCCTCGCGAGTCGCGTTTTCCCGGAGGCCGGCGGGCGGCACTCCGGTGACCTCGCGTGGGCTGCCGCCTGCGCCGAGTCCGCGCCCGACACCCGCCTGACCGCGCTCTGGACCGTCGGCGAGGTCACCGCTGCCTGGGGGTGGCTGGAGTCGCCGGACGAGCTGACCATGCAGGTGGACCCAGCCCATCCGGACCTCGCCGACGAGGTCCTGGCCTGGGCATAGCGGGCCGCCACCGCCACTCGGACCGCCGATCCCGCTGATCCCGCCGATCCCGCCGATCCCGCCGAGGCGGAGGCGGCGCCCCGGCTCAGCGGAGCACCGCGGAGCGGCACCTGGCGATGCGGGAACTCTGGCCCTACCGAGCCGAGTTCGACCTGACGGCGTTCTCCCCGCAGGGCAAGGCGGCCGCCTACTGCCAGGGCTGGTACGACGGGCCCAGCGGCATCGGCCTGTTCGAACCCGTCGGCACCGCACCCGACTTCCGCCGGCTCGGCCTGTCGCGGGCCACCGGCATCGCGGTGCTGCACGCCTTCGCGGCCGCGGGCGGCAGGCTGGCCACGGTCTGTCCGCGTGGCGATGCCGGATACCCGGTCCCCAAGCTCGTCTACGAGTCCCTCGGCTTCCAGCAGTACAGCCGAACTCGCGGCTTCACCAAGGACCTCGGGCGCCCGTGCTGATCAGCCATGCTGAGCAACCCGTGCTGAGTTGGTGACGCTGAGCCGACAACTCGCGCGACAAGAGGCGATCGTGACTGATCAGGTCAGGTGTTCTGCCTCAGCTCAGCTTGATCTCGAGCGTCCGGCTGGTTGCCCGCGGAGGCGTCCGCTACCGGCAGTCGGCGGTGGCGGAGACCTCGACGTGGACCTTGGCCCCCACGCCGGAGCCGTCGGCGGTCATCCTGAGCACGGCGTGAAGGCCGAACTTCCTGTTGTTGGCGTTGCCTTCGAACGTGGGCGACATGGCGCCGCTCTCCGCGGCCCAGTGGTAGCCCAGACTGTCCAGGAATCCCGAGCCGCGATGGGCGAAGTCGTTGTAGATGTCGGATACGGCGTAGGCGTCCGATGTGAACGTCCAGGACAGCGAATACGCGCTGCTTCTCTTTTTGTTGGTGCAGGACGGAGCCGCCGGGCCAGTGGTGCTCGCGGTGATCTCGCCGTCGGAATACGGGGGGCGCGACCGAAGCTCTTGTGTCACCTGAGTGACGTCTGCGGTGATCTTCGCCTTGACCTGGTCGGCTGATCCTGTGGGCCCGTTGGAACCACAGCCGGCGAGCGTCGCGATGGCCAGAGCGGTCACTCCCAGCACACCGACGAGCCGTCCGGTGCCTGATCTGAAGTTCCGCACGGATCACCCATCCCCCATCGGCCTACCGGATTCCGACAGAGTAGCGGCCGGGTCCTCGACCGTGTCCGGCGAACCGTCCACCAGGTCCTGTCGAGAGCTGACTGATCAGGTGCGGCTGCGCGAGCACGTGCTGACCGCCGGACGGTACGCCGGGCGGTCCGTCAGCCGGTGCAAGGGCTCCAAGGGCGCGATGAGTTCCCACTTCGTGCTGCTACGCGTCCGGTTGGCGGGTCGGCCCGCCGCGGCGCGCGCTGCACGAGGCCTTCGCCCTGCTGGAGCGCGGCTTCTCGGGCGCCGCCGCCTGGCGCACGCGCCCTGAACGGGCACGGGCACCCAGACGCGCCAACGCGCCAACGCGCCGGCGGTCCGCTCCCGCCGGGGAGTTGACCGTCGGCGCGTCAGTGCGTCGATGGCGTCCGGTTTCAGGCGGCCAGGCTCGCCTTGCCCGCCAGGAAGACCGATGTCTGCTCGGCCACCCGGCGGCCCAGGTGCTCCGCGGTGGCGATGTCCGCCTTGTGCACACCCTCGGTGCCCTGGTCGTTGTTGGACTGGGCGCCCGCGCCGAGGAAGAAGCCCAGGCGGTTGAGGTCGTTCTCGGAAGCGGTGCTGAGGTTCCAACCCGGGTGCAGGCCCAGGCTGATCCAGGTCATGCCGTGCTGGGCGGCGAAGTTGCTGAGGAACTGCAGGGTGGCGAGCTTGTCGCCGCTCTTCGAACCGGAGTTGCTGAAGCCGGCCGCCAGCTTGTCCTTCCAGGCCGAGGCGAACCAGCGCTTCGCGCTGGCCTCGGCGAAGGTGTGGAAGGCGCCCGAAGCGCCGCCCATGTAGGTCGGCGAGCCGAAGACGATCGCGTCCGACGCGTCCAGCAGCTCCCACTGGGCCTCGGTGATCTCGTCGACCTTGATCAGGTGGACGGTGGCGCCGGCCTCCAGGGCGCCGGTGCGCACGGCTTCGGCGATGACGGCGGTGTGGCCGAAGCCGGAGTGGACGGCGATGGAGATGACGGGGCTGGTCACAGGGTGCTCCTGGGGCGTTCGACCGAGTAAGTCGGTGCGGATTCTTACGGCTGCGGATCAGCAGGTGCCGATTGGTAAGCGCTGGTGAAAGGAAAGCACTTTCGTTTTGACAGTGCAACCCCATGGTTAGCGCTACCCGCGCGTACACTTGGCTGCCATGACGACTGAGAGCACCGTCGAGGCCGCGGTCGGCCGTGAGGCGGAGGGGCTGTGCTTCAGCGTGTTCGGGCGCGCCTGTCCCTCCCGGCACGTGCTGAAGGACATCACCCACGCCTGGGGCAGCCTGACCCTCGCGGCCCTGCGGGACGGCAGCTTCCGCTTCAACGAGCTGCGCCGACGCGTCGACGGGGTGAGCGAGAAGATGCTGTCGCAGACCCTGCAGGCGCTGGAGCGCGACGGGTTGGTGCACCGCGAGGCACAGCTGACCAACCCGCCCCGGGTCGACTACCGCCTCACCGAGCTGGGGCACGAGGTCGCCGAGCGGCTGTACGAGCTGATCTCCCTGGTCGAGGCGCGGATGCCGGAGATCGAGGTGGCCCAGCGGGGCTACGACCGGACGCACTCCTGACTGCGACTCCACGCAGTACCGCCGTCCCGCCGTCCCGCTGTCCCGCTGTCCCGCCGTCTCGCCGTCCCGCGCTCGCGGGCTCCTGTGTCGGGCGCTCTGCGTCCTCGTTCTTTTGAAACTAGTTGCATAGAGTCCGGCCTCACCCCTACCGTTGGGTAACAACACCCGCGCGAGGAGAGTCCGGATGACTGCCTACCCCCACCTGCTGCGCCCGCTCGACCTGGGCTTCACCACCCTGCCCAACCGGGTCCTGATGGGCTCGATGCACGTGGGCCTGGAGGAGGCGCCCGACGGCTTCGCGCGGATGGCCGAGTTCTACGCCACCCGGGCCCGCGGCGGCGTCGGCCTGATCGTCACCGGCGGCATCGCGCCGAACGAGGCCGGCCGGCCGTGGGGCGGCGGCGCCAAGCTCACCACCGCCGAGGAGGCGGCCGAGCACCGGGTCATCACCGAGGCCGTGCACGCCGCCGGTGGCAAGATCGCCATGCAGATCCTGCACTTCGGCCGCTACGCCTACCACGAGGACCTGGTGGCGCCGAGCGCGATCCAGGCGCCGATCAGCCCGTTCGTGCCGCACGCCCTCACCGAGGCGCAGATCGAGCAGACCATCGAGGACTTCGCCCGGGCCGCCGAACTCGCCCGGCAGGCCGGCTACGACGGCGTCGAGATCATGGGCTCCGAGGGCTACCTGATCAACGAGTTCATCGCGGCGCCGACCAACCAGCGCGAGGACGCCTGGGGCGGCAGCTACCAGAACCGGATGCGGTTCCCGGTGGAGATCGTGCGCCGGGTGCGCGAGCGGGTGGGTGCGGACTTCATCCTGATCTACCGCCTCTCGATGCTCGATCTGATCCCCGGCGGTTCCACCCTGCCCGAGGTGATCGAGTTGGCCCAGGCCGTCGAGGCGGCCGGCGCCACCATCATCAACACCGGCATCGGCTGGCACGAGGCCCGGATCCCCACCATCGCCACCTCGGTCCCGCGCGGTGCCTTCGCCCGCTTCACCAAGAAGGTGATGGGCTCGGTGGGGATCCCGCTGGTCACCACGAACCGGATCAACACGCCCGAGCTGGCCGAGCAACTGCTCGCCGACGGCTACGCGGACCTGATCTCGATGGCCCGCCCGCTGCTCGCCGACCCCGACTTCGTCACCAAGGCGGCGGCCGGCACCCCCGAGGCGGTCAACACCTGCATCGGCTGTAACCAGGCGTGCCTGGACCACACCTTCAGCATGAAGATCACCTCCTGCCTGGTGAACCCGCGTGCCTGCCACGAGACCGAGCTGGTGCTCGCCCCGACCCGGCTGCGCAAGCGGATCGGCGTGGTCGGCGCCGGTCCCGCCGGCCTCGCCTTCGCCGTCACGGCGGCCGAACGCGGCCACGCCGTCACGCTCTTCGACGCCGCCGAGGAGGTCGGCGGCCAGCTCAACGTCGCCCGCCGGATCCCGGGCAAGGAGGAGTTCAACGAGACCCTGCGCTACTACCGCCACCAGTTGGCGCGGCACCAGGTGGACCTGCGGCTGGGCAGCTGGGTCACCGCCGAGGGCCTGGCGGCGGAGGGCTTCGACGAGGTCGTGCTGGCCACCGGCGTGACCCCGCGCGACCCCGGGATCGAGGGCGCCGACCACCCGAGCGTCCTCAGCTACCTGGACGTGCTGCGCGACGGGGCGCCGGTCGGCGACCGGGTGGCGATCGTCGGTGCCGGCGGCATCGGCTTCGACGTCGCGGAATTCCTCACCGACCCTGGCACGTCGGCCTCCCAGGACGCCGACACGTTCTTCGAGCAGTGGGGCGTGGACAGCGAGCACACCGGCCCCGGCGGCCTGCGCCGACCGGTCCGTCCGGAGACCAAGCGCTCGGTGCACCTGCTCCAGCGCAAGAGCACCAAGGTCGGCGCGGGCCTCGGCAAGACCACCGGCTGGATCCACCGCACCGAGCTCAAGCACCGTGGCGTCACCATGGTCGCGGGCGTCGGCTACCAGCTGATCGACGACGCCGGGCTCCACGTGACGGTGGACGGCGAGCCGCAGCTGCTCCCGGTGGACACCGTGGTGCTCTGCGCCGGCCAGGAGCCGCGCCGGGAGCTGGTCGAGAGCCTGCGCGAGCACGGCATCGAGCCGCACCTCATCGGTGGCGCGGACGTGGCGGCCGAGTTGGACGCCAAGCGCGCCATCGACCAGGGCACCCGCCTGGCCGCCGCGCTCTGAGTCAGCGGTCTCAGACCGTCGTCTCAGGGCACTGTCTCAGACCGTTGTCTCATTCAGCTGTCTGAATCGACGGTCTGAGACAAAGGTCTGAGACGACTGCCTGGAACGGTTGTCTGGAACGGTTGTCTGGTTCCGGCGTCTGAGTCCGGCGTCTGAGTCCGCCGTCCAACTCCGACGTCCGGGTGGCCGAGCGGCCCGGTCCGCCGGTTCGGTCGGCCACCCGGACGTCGGGCCCGGCTCGCCTAGGATGCCAAGCAGTACCCGCGCGCCCTCCAGGAGACCGGTCCCGCCATGTCGCTGCCGCACGCCATCCTCACCGCCCTGCTGGAGAAGCCCTCCTCCGGGCTGGAGTTGACGCGGCGTTTCGACAAGTCGATCGGCTTCTTCTGGTCCGCCACGCACCAGCAGATCTACCGCGAGCTGGGCAAGCTGGAGCAGGCGGGGCTGATCCGGGCCGTCCCGCAGCCGCCGAGTCGAGGCCAGCGCAAGGAGTACGAGGTGCTGGCGCCCGGCCGGGCGGCGCTGGTCGACTGGGTGGGCGAGAGCCAGGACCCGAAGGCCGCCCGGGAGCCGCTGCTGCTGCGGGTGCGGGCGGCCGCAGTGGTCGGAGCTCCCGGCCTGCGGGCCGAGATGGAGCGTCATCTCATCCTGCACCAGGAGCAGTTGGCGCAGTACCAGGCGATCGAGCGCAAGGATTTCCCGCCTGAGCGGATGGCCGGGGCGGACCGCTTGCAGCACCTGGTGCTGCGGGCCGGGATCGGGCTGGAGACGTTCTGGATCCAGTGGCTCACCGAGGCACTGGCCGAACTACCGGACGGCGCACGGCCCTGACGGTCACGGGCCACTCGGGCCGGCTCTGCGGATCGGCCCGGCAGGTCGGCTCGGTGGAACCGCCCGGCAGGTCGGCTCGGTGGAACGGCCCGGTGGAACGGCCCGGCGGGTCGATCCGGCTCCGGCGCGTGGCCGCCGCAGCGCTGCCGGGGTGACGCTCGGCCAGCTGTCAGGTTGGCCTGCCACAATGTCCCCCGGCCTGGCCCGTCCGGCCCTGGCCCTGCCAGTCCTGCTAGTCCTGCCCAGGCCCGCGACCGTCGCACGAGGTGATCGATGAGCCCCACCGCCCAACATCCCACCGGGCCACCCACCGTCGCGGCTGAGGGGCGCGGCGTGCGCCGGCCGACCCTGGAGGAGGTGGCCGTGTTGGCGGGTGTTGGCCGGGGCACCGTCTCCCGGGTGATCAACGGCTCGCCCCGGGTCAGCGAGCAGACCAGGGCGGCCGTCGAGCAGGCGGTGGCCGAGCTCGGCTACGTGCCCAACCGGGCCGCCCGCACCCTGGTCACCTCGCGGACGGACTCCATCGCGCTGGTGGTTCCCGAGGCCGAGACCCGGCTCTTCTCGGAGCCGTACTTCGCTGACATCATCAGTGGTGTCTGCGCCGAACTGGCCGAGACGGAGCTGCAGTTGCTGCTCGTGCTGGTCCGCAACGAGCGCGAGCGCGAGCGGCTCTCGACCTACCTGCGGGCCCAGCGGGTGGACGGCGTGCTGCTGGTCGCGGTGCACCGCGAGGACCCGCTGCCGACCGCGTTGGAGGAGCTGCGGATCCCCGCGGTGCTGGCTGGGCGGCGCGGTGACCATGAGACGCTCGGCTACGTCGCCGCCGACAACGCGGGCGGCGCGCGGGCGGCGGTGCGGCACCTGCTGGCCCGCGGCCGGCAGCGGATCGCCACCATCACCGGACCGCTGGACATGGAGGTGGCCGAGGCGCGACTGGCCGGCTACCGCGACGCGCTGACCGAGGCCGGGTGGGCGCACCGGGAGGAGCTGGTGGCCCTGGCCGACTTCACCGAGGAGGGCGGCCGGGCGGCGATGCGTGAGCTGCTGGCGCGGGTGCCCGACCTGGACGCGGTCTTCTGCGCCTCCGACGTGCTGGCCGCCGGCGCCCTGCGGGCGCTGCGCGCGGCCGGCCGCCGGGTACCCGAGGATGTCGCGCTGGTCGGCTTCGACGACTCGATCGTGGCCCGGCACACCGAGCCGGCGCTGACCAGCGTGCGCCAGCCGATCGCTGAGCTGGGCCGCACGATGGTGCGCCTGCTGCTGGACGAGATAGCCGACCCGGGCCGGCCCCGGCGGCAACTGGTCCTCGGCACCGAACTGGTGGTCCGCGACTCCACCTGAAGCCGTTCGCCGCCCCGCTGTTCGCCGCCCTGCCGTTCGCCGCTCCCGCCCTGCCGTTCGCCACTCCCGCCCCGCCATCTCGCCATCCGGCCGTTCGCCGGTCCGCCGCCGGAGGGGATGTCACAGTCCGCGCCGCTGCTCAGTCCTACGGGCATGAGAATCGCGATCATAGGCGGAACAGGAACCCTCGGCCGGCCCCTGACCGAGGAGCTGCGGGCCCGCGGGCACCAGGTGCGGGTGCTCAGTCGGGGCTCGGCCGAGTACCCGGTCGACCTGCGCACCGGAGTGGGTCTGATCGAGGCACTGACGGGCTGCGAGGCGGTGGTGGACGCCAGCAACGACCGGACCAGGAAGGCCGAACGGACCCTGGTGGCAGGCAACCGGCTGCTGCTGGAGGCCGAGCGGCGCGCCGGCGTGGGGCACCACGTCTGCGTGTCGATCGTCGGCTGCGAGCGGGTGCCGCTCGCCTACTTCCGGGTGAAGGTCGCACAGGAGCAGGTGGTCGAGCAGGGGCCGGTGCCCTGGACCATCCTGCGGGCCACCCAGTTCCACGAACTGGTCACCGACACCCTTGAGTCCACCGCCCGGCTGCGGCTGCTCCCGTTGCCGCGCGTCCGGTTGCGCCCGATCGCCTGCGCCGAGGCGGCGACCTACGCGGCCGACCTGGTCGAGGCCCCGCCCGCGCTGCGGCGGATCGATCTGGTCGGCCCGCGACCGACCGACCTCCACGAGCTGGCCCGCGCCTGGCGCACCGCCACCGGCCGCCGCGTCCCGCTGCTCCGGCTACCGCTGCCCGGCAGCCTCGGTCGGGCGCTGCGCGCCGGGGCGCTCAGCGTCGACCACCCGGAGCTGCGGGGCACGCAGGCCTACGAGCAGTGGCTCCGCGCCCGCCCCGACGCCGCCGCCTGACCGGGGTCGGGCACCCACGGCACCCACGGCACCCACCGCACCCACAGCAGCCCCGGCACTCCCGGCACCACCCGGGCAGCGCCGGGGCTTGCCTCGGGGCAGGTCGCATGAGTTAGTAAATGAACGTTCATTTACTAACGAGGACGGTGCGGTGGGACGCCCCCGAGGGATCGAGGACGCGGTGATCCTGCGTGCGGCGGTGCGGGTCATGGGCCGGGTGGGTCCCGCGGGGCTCACGCTGGCCGCGGGTGCGCAGGAGCTCCGCGCCGGAACGGATGCGGCGGCGTTGGCCCGCACCGTGCGGGCGATCACCGCCGGTGTGGGCCTGACCTGGGCCCTCGAACGCCGGGGCACCCTCGAACAGCGGCTGCGCCACGAACTCGTCACCGTACTGTCGCCGCACATCCCGCCCCTGCGAGCGCCCCGACCGGTGAGAGCGCCAACGCCAACACCAAGGCCACGAGCAACGCCAAGGCCACGAGCAACGCCAAGGCCATGACCAACGCCAAGGCGACGAGCAGGAGGAACCATGACGGCTGACACCCGCCCGCTGGCAGGAAAGGTGGCCCTGGTCGCCGGCGGCACCCGGGGCGGCGGCCGGGGCATCGCCGTCGAACTCGGCGCCGCCGGTGCGACGGTGTACGTCACCGGTCGCAGCAGTGCCGGCGGGCGCTCCGAGCTGGGCCGTCCGGAGACCATCGAGGAGACGGCCGGGCAGGTGACCGCCGCGGGCGGCCTGGGCATCCCCGTCCGCACCGACCACAGCCGTCCCGAGGAGGTGCGGGCCCTGGTCGAGCGGATCGCCGCCGAACAGGGCGGACGGCTCGACGTCCTGGTCAACTCCGTCTGGGGCGCGGACCCGCTGACCGACTGGGAGCACCCCTTGTGGGAGCAGGACCTGGAGACCGGTCTCCGGCTGCTGCGCCAGGCGGTGGAGACCCATGTGATCACCAGCCGGTTCGCGCTGCCGCTGATGGTCGCCCGCCGGAGCGGGCTGGTCGTGGAGGTGACCGACGGCAACACCGCCCGCTACCGGGGCTCGTTCTTCTACGACCTGGCGAAGTCGGCGGTCATCCGGCTCGCCGTCGCGCAGGCTGCCGAACTCCGGCCCTACGGCGTCGCGGCCGTGGCGCTCACACCCGGCTTCCTGCGCTCGGAGGCCGTGCTGGAGCACCTGGGCGTCACCGAGGACAACTGGCGCGACGGCGTGGCCGAGGATCCGGACTTCGCCCATTCCGAGACGCCCGCGTACCTGGGCCGGGCCGTCGTCGCGCTGGCCGCCGACCCCCGGATCATGGCCAGGACCGGACGGGCCCTGGCCACCTGGGGCCTCTACCGGGAGTACGGCTTCACCGACACCGACGGCACCCGGCCGGACTTCGCCGCCCACTGGGCCGAGCACCTGGAGGAGCGGCACGGACCCCTCGGGGACCCGCTGTGACACCCGCCGGGCCGCAGCCGCACTCCTCCCCGCCGCCCGTCCTGGCTACTGCCCGTCCTGGCTACTGCCCGTCCTGGCTACTGCCCGGGCTGGTCGCTGTCCGAGCCCTGGCCGAGTTGGCCGTTCAGGTCGGGGATGGTGGCCAGGACGGCCGGTGAGACGATGCCGAGCGCGTCGGTCGCGTTGACCGTGGCCCCGGCCGGCGCGGCCACCTCGACGTAGAGCGCGTGCTGGGTGAGCGTGTACCGGTAGCCGCCGTGGCCGTCCTGCTCCAGGTACCACTGGACGCCGTCGACATTGGGCCCGGTCGACATCTGGTTCGCCACGATGCGCAGCGACGCCGGCCGCGCCACCCCGCACCGCAGGACGGTGCGCGGGGTGGTCCGCCAGACGGCGACGTAGGGGGAGTTCGGCGGGTCGGCCCGCGGGTGGCCGAGCATGGCCGACGGCAGCGCCTTCATCAGCGCGGCGCAGGGGCCGAGCGCCATCGGGTCGGGGTGGGGGGCCGTGATCGGCGGTTGGTAGCTGCCGCCGGACATCAGCACCGCGCCGGTGCAGGCGAGCAGCACCAGGGGTGCCGCCAGCCAGCGCACCGGCGCGGGCAGGGTCTGCAGGGCGCGCTGAGCGCGCTGGGTCAGGGCCACCGGGAGATGGTAACCGGGCCATGCCCGGCACCCCCGGCCCGGGGACCGACCCCAGGCCGCCCCGACGTCCGCAGGCGTCCTCACGCGTCCGCAGGCGTCCTCAGGCGTCCGCGGACGCCGGAGGCGACCCGTCGGTGCGGCTCAGTCCTGGCGGACCGCCGAGACGTCGAACTCCAGCACCACCTTGTCGCCGACCAGCACGCCGCCGCCCTCCAGCGCGGCGTTCCAGGTGATGCCGTAGTCCTTGCGGCTGATCGTGGTGGAGCCCTCGAAGCCCACCCGCAGGTTGCCGTAGGGATCGCGGGCGCTGCCGTCGTACTCGACGTCCAGGCTGATCGGGTGGGTCGTGTCCTTGATCGTCAAGGTGCCGTTCAGCCGGTACTTGTCGCCGCCCAGCGCCTCGATGCCGGTGGAGCTGAAGACGATGTCGGGGAAGGCCGGCGCGTCCAGGAAGTCGTTGTTGCGCAGGTGGCCGTCACGCTGCTCGTTGCCGGTGTCGATGCTCGCGGCCTTGATCGTGACGGTCGTGCTCGACCTGGCCGGGTCGCTCCCGTCCAGGTGCGCGCCGCCCTCGAACTCCTTGAAGAAGCCGCGGACCTTGGTCACCATCGCGTGCCGGGCCACGAAGCCGATCCTGGTGTGGGCGGGGTCCAAGACGTACTCGCCGGTCAGCTCGGTGAGCGGGGTGCTGCTCATGCGTCCTCCAGGTCTGTCCGAGTCACGGTGGGGTCGGGGCGGCCCGGGGGTGGCGGCCCCGGAGACCCACCGTATGGGCGCGCGACGCCGCCGGGCGGGCACGGCGCGCGGACCCGGCCGATCCGCGGGGCGGGGTTGCCCGCCCCGCCCGTCGCAGCCGATGATCCACCGATGCGCCATGTGATCGAACCACCGGACCGCGACGACGCCCTCGCGATCGGGCAGATGCAGCTGGCGGCCTGGCTGGAGACCTATCCGAACCCGGCGGCCGGCATCGACGAGCAGTGGATCCGCGCCCAGCGGGGCGAGCCGGCCACGCCCGAGGGGGCGGCCCGCTGGCGTGAGTTCATCGAGCGGGCGGCCGATGAGCCGGAGCACGCCTTCTGCCGCGTGGTGCGCCGGGGCCCGCGGGCGGCGATCGCCGGTGTGATCTGCGGCAGCCGCGCCCGGCCGCCGGCCGAGCGGGAGGTGACCCTCGGGCCGATGTACCTGCGCGCGGCGGACCAGGGCCGCGGCCTCGGGCGGCAGTTGATGGTGGAGCTGCTGGCCTGGGCGGAGCCCGACGCCATCGTGCTCTGGGCCACCGCGTACAACGAGCAGGCCCTGCGCTTCTACCGCCGCCACGGCTTCCACCCCACCGGTGAGCGGGAGCTCTGGCGTGAGCGCCTGCCGAACCTGCGCATGCGCCGGCCTGCCGCGAGCTGACGGTCACCGCCCGGCGGCCCCGGGGGGTGATCCGCACCACCCGGGCGGATCAGGCAGGATGGCAGAGCTGGTCGGGTCGACGGAGGGCAGGGTGGGGGAGTTGCGCAGGTACGGGCGAGCGGTGGTCGGCGTGGTCGCGGTGCTGGCCTTCGGGATCGCGGTGCACAGCGTGCACGGCGGCGGCCAGGGCACCGCGGGGGCGGCCCGCCCCGTCGGCGGCGCGAGCCCGGCGGCCGCCACCCCCGGCGCCCCGGGCGCCACCCCCACCGGGAGCCCGTCCGCCACCGCCGGCGCCACCGCCACTGCCACCGCCGGCGCCACCGCCGGCGACTACGACCCCGCCCACTTCGCCGCCCAGGTCCGCACCCGTGCCACCCAGGCCGGGATCGACCCCCAGCTGCTGATGGCGATCCTCTACAACGAGTCCTACAAGCCGCACGACCCCGCCGCCGAGCGCGCCTGGCAGCAGCTCAAGCCGGACGCCGCCTTCGGCATCGCCAACATGCACAAGGCCGCCTTCGACGACACCAAGGCGGGCCGGGACTTCGCCGGGCGCGACTGGGACGAGCTGCCCGACGACCCCGACCTCGCGATCGAGGCGGCCGCCTGGTTCCTGCACGACCTGGCCGCCCAGCTGCCCGCGCACCCCAGCACCTCCCTCACCGAGGACGAGCTGCTGGCACTGGGATACAACGCCGGGGCCGGCAACATGCTCGCCTTCGCCCGCGGCACCTCGGTGGGCCCGCAGGCCGGCTCCTACCTGAGCAACCTGCACGCCAACTGGGACAAGGCGGCCGCCGCGCTCGGCCCGCGCTCCTGAGGGCCTCCTGACGCACCACCAGCTCCTGATCCGCCATCAACCGGGGGACGGCGCTCCCCGTTCGGCGCAGCCCGGCTGGTGATCGCCGTCCCTGGCTTCGCAGACTCGGAAGCCGGGGGTGACGGGACCAGGGAAGGCATCCTCATGAAGACTGTTCTGCGCCGGACGGCCGTGGCCGCCACCGTTCTCGGCTTGGCGGCCACGGCCGCCGGCTGCGGCAGCGCCAAGAGCTCCAGCACCAGTTCGGGCGCCAGCAGCTCGACCTCGGCGCTGAAGATCGGCCTGCTGCTCCCGGAGACCAAGACCACCCGGTACGAGCAGTTCGACAAGCCGCTGATCGAGGCCCAGATCAAGGCGCTGGCCCCGAACGCGACGGTCGACTACTACAACGCCAACCAGGACGCGACCACCCAGCAGACCCAGGTGGACACCGCTCTCACCAAGGGCGACCAGGTGCTGATTTTGGACGCCGTGGACGCCAAGGCGATCCAGTCCTCGGTCCAGAAGGCCCACGACGCCCACGTGAAGGTGGTCGCCTACGACCGGCTGGCGCAGGGTCCGGTGGATTCCTACGTCTCCTTCGACAACGACAAGGTCGGCCAGCTGCAGGGCCAGGCGCTGGTGGCGGCGGTGGGCGACAAGTCGGGCAGCGGCCAGATCATCATGATCAACGGCTCGCCCACCGACCCGAACGCCGGCGAGTTCAAGGCCGGCGCGCACAGCGCGATCGACGGCAAGCTGAAGATCGGCAAGGAGTACGACACCCCGAACTGGGACCCGAACAACGCCAACCAGGAGGCCGCCGCCGCGATCACCGCGATCGGCGGCTCGAACGTGGTGGGCGTCTACTCGGCGAACGACGGGATGGCCGCGGGCATCGCCACCGCGCTCAAGGCCGCCAACCTGAGCGTGCCGCTGACCGGCCAGGACGCCCAGCTCGACGCCGTGCAGCGGATCCTGGCGGGCACCCAGACCATGTCGATCTACAAGCCCTACAAGCCGGAGGCGGACGCGGCCGGCTCCATGGCGGTCGACCTGGCCGAGGGCAAGTCGCTGCCGTCCGACGTGGTGCCGACCACGGCGACCAGTGGCAGCAACACCAAGGTGCCTTCCATGCTGATCACCCCGATCGTGCTCACCAAGGACAACATCAAGACCACCGTGGTGGCCGACGGCCTCTACACCGTGCCGCAGATCTGCACCCCCGACTACGCCGCCGACTGCTCGGCCGCCGGCCTGCAGTGACCGTCCCCGCAGCAGCGTGATCCGACGGTCGGACGATCTGTCGAACGATCTGTCGGACGATCTGTCGGACGATCTGTCAGAAGGGAGCGGCCGCCATGGCAGACGAAGGTCAACCGGTGCTGGCCCTGCGCGGGGTCTCCAAGCGGTTCGGCGCGGTCCAGGCGCTGACCGACATCGAGCTGGAGGTGTACTCGGGCGAGGTGCTCGCCCTGGTGGGTGACAACGGCGCGGGCAAGTCGACACTGGTCAAGTCGATCGCCGGGGTCAACCAGCCCGACGAGGGGGTGATCGAGTGGCAGGGCCGCCCGGTCACCGTCCACCGGCCGCAGGACGCCCAGCAGTTGGGCATCGCCACCGTCTACCAGGACCTCGCGCTCTGCGACAACCTTGACGTGGTCGGCAACCTCTTCCTCGGGCGCGAACTGAAGCGGTTCGGGGTGCTGGACGAGGTCGCGATGGAGCAGCGCTCGCGGACGCTGCTGGACACCCTCTCGATCCGGATCCCCAGCGTGCGGATCCCGATCGCCTCGCTCTCCGGTGGCCAGCGCCAGGTGGTGGCGATCGCCCGCTCGCTGATCGGCTCGCCCAAGGTGGTCATCCTGGACGAGCCGACCGCCGCGCTCGGCGTCGAGCAGACCGCGCAGGTGCTCGACCTGGTCGAGCGGCTGCGCGAGCAGGGCCTCGGGGTGATCCTTATCAGCCACAACATGGCCGACGTGATGGCCGTCGCGGACCGGGTCGCGGTGCTCCGGCTGGGCCGCAACAACGGGGTCTTCGACCGCCGGTCGACCTCCCAGGAACAGATCATCTCGGCCATCACCGGCGCCACGGACAACGCCGTGACCCGCCGCCAGGCCCGCGGGACGGAGGGCCCCCAGTGAGCGACGACCCCAACACCCCGCACGAGGAGGAACCCTTCACCGAAGGGCGGCACGAGCAGGCGCGCCACCGGCTGCCCGAGGACGCGATGCCGCAGGGCGGCGTCAACGCGCCCGTTCCGGTGGCCGCCGAGGCGACCCCGGCGGTGGACCCGCGGCTGATCGTGCGCCAGGAAGGCGTCAAGGGCTACCTCGGCGAGTTCCGCCGCCGGGTGAGCAGCGGTGAGCTCGGCTCGCTGCCGGTGGTGCTGGCGCTGATCGTGATCTGGGCCGTCTTCGGCAGCCTGAACAGCAGTTTCCTCTCGGCACAGAACCTCTCCAACCTCTCGCAGCAGATCGTCGGCACCGGGATGATCGCGATCGGCGTGGTCTTCGTGCTGCTGCTGGGCGAGATCGACCTGTCGGTCGGCTCGGTCAGCGGGCTCTGCGCGGCGATCTACGCGGTGCTGGAGGTCACCCACGGGGTCAACCAGTGGGTGGCACTGCTCTGCGCGCTGGTCGGCGGCGCGGTCGTCGGCTTCATCCAGGGCTTCTTCTTCGCCAGGGTGGGGGTGCCGGCCTTCGTCGTCACCCTGGCCGGCAACCTGGGCTGGAACGGCCTGATGCTGCAGGTGCTCGGCTCCAGCGGGACGGTCAACCTCTCCGGCACGGACATCGTCTCCCGGCTCTACAGCACGATCTTCAGCCAGCAGATCGCCGCCTACGGGGCGGCCACGATCGGCGTGCTGCTCTTCCTGGGCGCCTCGCTGCTGGACGCCGCCCGGCGCCGGCGGGCCCAGGTGCCCTCGCGGCCGATCGCCGAGATCGCGCTGCGCACCGCGGCACTCGCGGTGATCGCCTACCTGGCCGCCTACACGCTGAACCAGTACAAGGGCCTGCCGCTGGCGCTGCTGGTCTTCCTGATCTTCATCGTGGTGCTGGACTTCGTGCTGCGCCGCACCGGTTACGGGCGCAAGGTCTTCGCGCTCGGCGGCAACATCGAGGGCGCCCGGCGGGCGGGCATCAACGTGCCCTGGATCCGGATCTCGGTCTTCACCGTCTGCTCGACCATGGCGGCGGTCGGCGGCCTCTTCCTGGCCGCGCAGATCCAGTCCGCGAGCCAGACCTCCGGCGGCGGCAACCTGCTGATGAACGCGATCGCCGCCGCGGTGATCGGCGGCACCAGCCTGTTCGGCGGGCGCGGTACGACCTGGTCGGCGCTGCTGGGTGCGCTGGTGATCGGCTCGATCCAGTCGGGCATGAACATCGAGGGGCTGAGCAACGCGATCCAGTTCATGATCACCGGCGCGGTGCTGCTGGCCGCGGTGGTCATCGACTCGCTGGCGCGGCGCACCCAGAAGGCCGCGGGCCGGGCCTGAGCCACTCTCCGGCGGGCCGGACGCGACGCTGCCCCGCCAGGCCGGTCCCCGTCACCCCCGGCCGAGCCGGGACCACCACGCTGCCCCGGCCCGCCGGGGCAGCGTGGTGCCCAGCGCGAGCAGCGCGAAGGCCAGCATGGTGAGCGCCGCCACACGGGCCCCGGCCCCGGCGCCGGCCAGGTGCAGCGCGAGGGTGACGGCGGCGACCCCGATCGCGGTGCCCAGACCGCGGGTCATGTTGACCATGCCGCCGCCGGTGCCCGCCGAGGTGGCCGGGATCGCCCGCATCACCAGCGCGTTGTTGGCCGGTACGAAGACGCCCAGCGAGAGGCCGAGCAGCGCCAGCGGGATCGGCAGCAGGGCGGTCACCGGGGGCAGCAGGGCCAGCAGGGCCAGGGCCGGCACGCAGCCCGCGGCACCGATCCGGCTGCGCAGCCGGTCGCTCCAGGCACTGGGCAGCAGGCGGTCGGCGGTGGTCGCGGCGAGGGCGAAGCCGCAGGGGAGCGCGGTGAGCACCAGGCCGGTGGCCAGCGCGCCGCCGCCGCGGCGGGCCAGCTCGGCGGGGACCAGCACCAGCGGACCGAAGAGCACCAGGTAGCCGCAGAGCCCGCCCAGCAGCCCGGGGCCGAGCCGGCCGGCGCGCAGCAGCGCGAGGTCGACCAGTGGATGGGCGCAGCGCCGCTGGCGGCGCAGGAACGCCCGGCCCGCGGCGAGCGCCGCCAGGCCCGGCAGCACGGCGGTCCAGGCCGGCGGGCCCAGGCCCGAGGCGACCGAGAGGGCCAGCAGCGCGGCGGTGGTCGAGCTGCCGAGCAGCAGCACGCCGCGCGCGTCGATCCGGGAGCCGCTCGCGCACTGCCGGGTGCGCGGCAGCAGGTAGTGGCCCGCCACCAGCGCGAGGATGCCGATCGGGACGTTGACCCCGAAGACCCAGCGCCAGCCGAGGGTGCTGACCAGCGCGCCGCCGATGGTGGGGCCCAGGGCGAGGCCGACCGCCTGGCCGGCCGCCTGGATGCCGAGCGCGGCCCGCATCCGGCCCGGCGGGGCAATGGTGGTGACCAGGGCCACGCTGTTGGCCTGCATCATGGCCGCGCCGATCGCCTGCACCACCCGGAAGGCCACCAGGACGCCCAGCCCGGGCGCCAGGCCGCAGGCGGCGGAGGCGGCGGTGAAGACCGCGAAGCCGTAGAGGTACATGAGCTTGCGGCCGCGCGCGTCGGAGATCCGCCCGACCGGGACCAGGAAGGCCACCAGGGCCAGCAAGTAGCTGAGCGAGACCCACTCCACCGCGGCCGGCGTGCTGTGGAACTCGGCGCGCAGCGGCTGGTAGGTGAGTGTGACGATGCTGGCGTCCAGCTGGCCCATGAAGGCCCCGAAGCAGACCGTGCCCACCGCGAGCCGCCAGGCCCACGGGTGCGCGCGCACGGCGTCGGGCCTGGCCCGTTCGGTGGTGAGCAGCGTGCGCAGCCGAGGGCCCGGGGCCGGGTGCGGCGGAGCCTGGCGCTCGCGTACGGACATGGATGGGCCGTTTCTGTCGCGGAGCGGATCTGTCGCTATCAGATTACATCGATGACAGACATATTCGGTAGCGAATGTGTTCGACCGGCTTTCCGTGCATCGCTATGCTCCGGTCATGATCGATTCCACGACGCCCATCCGGATTGCCCGCCCCTCCCGCGACCTGGCCGCCGCCGAGCGGTTCTACGTGGCCGGACTCGGGCTCGACGTGCTCTGGCGGACCACCGAGCGGGTCTCCGGCGAGCACGACCTTGTGATGCTCGGGCCGGCCGACGGGGCCTGGCACTTCGAGCTGACCCGCGACCCCGAGCACCCGCTGGAGCCCACGCCCACCGTCGACGACCTCTTCGTGCTCTACCTCGGCGCCCCGGTCGAGCAGGACCTCGTCGACCGGCTGCTCGCCGCCGGCGGCACCCGGGTGCCCGCGCACAACCCGTACTGGGACGAGTTCGGTGTCACCGTCACCGACCCCGACGGCTACCGCCTGGTGCTCTGCGCGCGCCGCTGGGGGAAGTAGTCCGCGTCGGGCGCTCCTCGGCCCCGCGTGGTCATCGGCCCCGTGCGGAAGGCGGCTCTTCCCCCGGGGGCAGCAGGACGGTGAAGGCGGTGTGCCCCGGGCGGCTGGCGACGGTGAGGGTGCCGCCGTGGGCCTCGACCACGGTGTGGGCGATGGCCAGGCCCAGACCGGTGGTGCCGGAGCTGCGGGAGCGGGCCTCGTCGCCGCGGACGAAGCGTTCGAAGGCCCGCTCGGGTGGCTGGAGACCGATGCCGGGACCGGTGTCGGTGACCGTGAGCCGCACCGGCCGGCCCGGGGGCGCTCCCTCGTGCGAGGTTGTCAGGCGCAGTGTCACCTCGGTGCCCCGCGGGGTGTGGGTGCGGGCGTTGGTCAGCAGGTTGCCCACCACCTGGCGCAGTCGGTCGGCGTCGCCGTGGACCAGGACGGGCTGCTCGGGCAGCGCCAGGCGCCAGCGGTGCTCGGGTCCCGCGGCACGGGCGTCGGTGGCGCAGTCCAGGGTGATCCGGGTCAGGTCGACCTCGGCGAAGGTCGGCGGGCGGCCGCTGTCCAGCCTGGCCAGCAGGAGCAGGTCCTCGACCAGTCGGCCCATCCGCTGGGACTCGGCGTCGATGCGGGTCAGTGAGTGCCGGACGGCCGAGGGGAGCGGGTCGGGGTGGCGCAGGGCGAGTTCGGTGTGCCCGCGCACGTTGGCGAGCGGGGTGCGCAGTTCATGGCCGGCGTCCGCGGTGAAGGCCCGCAGCCGCTCCTCCACGGCCTGGCGCTGGGCCAGGGCGTCCTCCAGGTGGCCGAGCATCCGGTTGAGGGCGCTGCCGACCAGGCCGACCTCGGTGCGCGGGTCGTCGTCCGGTGCGCGGGCCGTCAGGGCCACCGCGCCGTTGGACAGCGGGAGGGTGCTGACCGCCTCGGCGGTGGCGACCACCCGGCCCAGCGGGCGCAGCGACCAGCGGATCCAGAGCGCTCCGCCGACGCCGGCCAGGACGAGTGCCACGCCGAACACCAGCAGTTCCACCGTGGCCAACCGGTGCACGGTCTCCTCCACCGGGCGCAGCGGCAGGCCGGTGACCAGCACGTCGCCGTCCTGGCCGGTGACCGCGTGCAGCCGGTAGCGGTGCAGTGAGGAGAGGTTGACGTCGGCGGGCGGTCCGCCGACCGGCAGCGCGGCCAGCGCCTGGCGGTCACGGGTCGTCAGGCGGACCAGGTCCTTGGCGTCGGGAGGCAGGTCGCCGGCCTCCACCGCGGCGTCGGTGGCGTCGCCGTCGACCAGGCCGGCGTCGGTGACGACCCCGCCCTTGAGTCGGGCGCCGAAGGTGCCGGGGGTCTGGGCCCTGGTGTCGCCGCTGTCGCCCGTCGCGCCGGACTGTCCGTCGGTGCCGTGGGCGCCCCCGGCGTCGCGGCGCTCCAGGCTGGCGGCGAAGCGGGCGCCGGTGTCGGAGAGCTGCTGGTCGAGCCGGACGGTCAGGAAGTGGCGCAGCATGCCGGTGGTGGTCAGGCCGACCCCGGCGCAGGTGAGCACCAGCAGGGTGAGCATGCCGGCGATCAGCCGGGTGCGCAGCGTCCAGGCCGCCGGACGGCACCGGATCCGGACGCTCACCGCGGCACTCGCAGGACGTAGCCGGCGCCCCGCACGGTGTGGATCAGCGGCGGGTGGCCGTGGTCCAACTTCTTGCGCAGGTAGCTGATGTAGAGCTCCACCACGTGGGCCTGGCCGCCGAAGTCGTAGGACCAGACGGCGTTCAGGATCTCCGCCTTGCTCAGCACCTGGCGCGGATGCTGCATCAGGTAGCGCAGCAGCGCGTACTCGGTGGGGCTCAGCTCGATCGGCCGACCGTCCCGGGTCACCTCGCGGGCCTGGTCGTCCAGGACCAGGCCGCCCACCGCCAGGGCTCCTTCGGGCGGCCCGGCCGGGCCGTCGGTGGCGGGTCCCGTCCGGCGCAGCAGGCTGTGCAGCCTGGCCATCACCTCGCCCAGGCTGAACGGCTTGGTGACGTAGTCGTCGCCTCCGGCGGCCAGCCCGGCGATCCGCTCCTGGACCGTGTCCCTCGCGGTGAGGAAGAGCACCCGCACCTCGGGCCGCTCGGCCTGGATGCGCCGGAGCACCTCCACACCGTCGAACTCGGGCAGCATGATGTCCAGGACCACCGCGTCCGGGTGCCAGGCGGCGGCCGCGGCGACGGCGGCCGGTCCCGTCGTCGCCGCGCGGGCCTCCCAGCCCTCGTAGCCCACCGCGGCGCAGAGCACCTCGACCAGGTCGGGTTCGTCGTCGACGACCAGGATCCGCCGCCGTGGCCGGTCGACGTCGGTTGCGCTGTCCATGGGGGTCCCTGCGATTCCTGGGGCGACGGGGGAGGGGTGCGGGCGGTGCGGGCGACACCGACGGCGCGTCGTCCCGCCCGCACCGGCCCAGGTCGGCGAGGTTACCGCAGCTGCCCGACGGGCGAGGTCAGCCGTGCGTCACGCACTTGGCAGCGCTGTTGGACCACAGGCCCTGCAGGTCGAAGCTGCCGGTGCTGAGCGGGACGAAGGCGTCGAGGTTCTCGCACTCGTCGCCGATCTCGCCGCCGCCGCCGTTCCAGCCGATGCTGGGCCAGGTGTCGGTGACCGTCTCGGCGTACTCGTGGGTCTCGGTGGATTCGATGCCGGACAGCGCTCGGCCGTCGGTCAGGGTGGTGCAGCCGTCCACACCGGTGTCCGGGACGTAGGGCAGGTTGGTGTAGGCGAGGTTGCCGTACGACGAGGTGGTGTAGTCGTGCCAGGCGCAGAAGCCGCTGCTGGGGAACCCGTCGGGGTGGGCGCCGGTGGGGGAGACGATGACGTACTGGGCGTTCAGGTTCGGGCTCTGGGTCGTGTTGCCGAAGTGGCCGGCGGCCTTGACGGCCTCGGCGGCCAGCTGGGCGGCGGTGGCGTTCGCGGGCGTCGCGGCCGTGTTGTCGAACCAGGTGCCGGCCAGCGGGGTGCTGGTCGGGTGGACGACGTGGGTGCCCTTGGTGCCGCAGTTGCTGGTGCCCTTCGCGACGCCTTCGCAGTACTGCGACAGGATGGTGCCCCAGGTGTCCTGGCTGCCGTACAGGCCCTTGAAGAGGTTCTGCAGGTCGGGGGCGACACCGGCCGGGTCGGAGGACCACTGCGAGCCCCAGAACACCAGGTAGACCTTCGGTGTGGGCGAGACCACGCCCTGGGTGGCGCTGGAGCCGACCTTCAGGGTGTTGCTCGATGCCAGCGGGTGGACGCCCTGGTGGATCGGCTTGACGCCGTGGTGGGCGTTGCCGGTGGCGGCGGAGGCCGGCCCGGCCCCGGCCAGGGAGGCGGTACCGAGGGCGGCGAGGCCGACGGCGGCCAGGGCCCGCGCGGTGAGCGAGGAGGGGCGGATGCGCATGGTGGGTTCTCCCGAACTCAAGGGGGGGGTGAACGGCGCTCATTGCGGATTCGTCATCAGGTTTCGCCGGTGTCTCCCCGACGGGTTCTGTATGAATCCCGCTGCTCGGAGAAGGACCTGACGATCCGTCATGAATTGACGGGGCGCGCCCGTGGGGGCGGGCCGACGGCCCGCCCCCACGGTTACTGGTCAAGCGCTGGACACCGGTGTCAGGAGGTGGTGATGGCGGTGTCGTCGATCACGAAGCTGGTCTGCAGCGAGGAGTTCTCGGTGCCGGTGAACTTCAGGGTGACGCTCTGCCCGGCGAACGAGGACAGGTCGTAGGTGTAGAGGGTGTAGCCGGTGTTCTTGTTGGTGTTGGAGAAGGACGCCACCGTGCTGGAGCCGGCCGTCACCTTGAGGGTGTCGTGGGCGGTCGAGCTGGTGTCGGCGGTGTCGATGTGCAGGTAGAACGAGAGCGAGGCGTGGCAGCCGGCCGGGATGGTGACGCTCTGGCTCAGCGTGTCGGTGTGGGTGCTGCCGTAGCCGTCCAGCCAGGCCTTCCAACTGCCGGAGTGGGCAGGCTCGCTGGAGGAGTTGTCGATGACGCCGGCGGTGGCGGTCCACGGCGAGGCGGAGCCGGTCTCGAAGCCGGGGTTGCCGAGCAGCTGGGCGGCGGTGCAGCCGCCGCCGGTGCCGCTGCTGACGGTCCAGGTGAAGGAGGCGGAGCCGCTGGCGCCGGTGCCGTCGGTGGCCTTGACGGTGACGCTGTAGCTGCCGGCCGCGCTCGGCGTGCCGCTGATCAGGCCCGAGGAGCTGATCGACAGGCCGGTGGGCAGACCGGTGGCCGAGTAGGTCAGGGTCTGGCCGGAGCCCGAGTCACTGCCGCTGACCTGCAGGGAGACCGGGGTGTTCACGGTGGTGCTCTGGGTGCCCGGGTTGGTGACCGTCACCGTGTTGCCGGTCGAGCCGCCGCCGACGATCGGGTGCGAGATGGCGCACGCGTTGGTGTCGTTGGACCAGCTGGCCTGCTCGGCGAAGGTGCCGGTGCCCATGGTGATGTTGGCCGCGCCGCCGGCGGTGCCGGGGCTCAGCCAGGCGCACTCGTCGGAGTTCTCCTGGCCGTTGTAGGTGGCGTCACCGGTCTGGTTGGTCCAGCCGCCGGCCGGGTTCTGGTCCGACATCATCTCGTGCCACTCGTGGCCGAGCGTCATGGTGAAACCGTCGAGGGTGCCGGGGGAGTTGACGAAGCCGACGCCGCAGCCCGCGCCCGAGTCCATGTTGTACGGCTGGTTGCTGAACGCGACGTCGCCGTAGGGCGAGGTGACCGCGCCGCCGGTGAGCGTGCTGTCACCGTTGTAGTCGTGCCAGGCGCAGTACTGGCCCTGGTAGCTGTCCGGGTTGGTGCCGTGCGGCGACAGGATCACGTAGTACGCGTGCCGGTTGGCCGCGGCCGTGGTGTTGCCGAAGTGGGCGGCCGCGTTGACGGCCTCCTGGCCCAGCTGGTGACCGGTCGCGGCACTGGGCGAGGCGGCCGCGTTGTCGTACCAGACGCCCGAGAGCACGCCGCCGGCCTGGTAGGGCACGAAGCTGGCGTTCGAGGGGCAACTGGTGGCGCCGGTGGCCACGTTGGGACCGTCACACCACTGGGTCAGGTCGGCCGACCACAGCTCGTTCCCGGTGCCGATGCCCTTGAACATCTGCTGCGCGGCACCCGCCGCGCCGTCCGCGTCACCCGAGAACTTGGCGTTCCCGTTGCTGTCGGTGCTCTGCGTGCCCCACTGGTTGCCGTAGAACACCAGGTAGACCTGCGACTTGCCGTCGTTGACGCCGATGCCGTCGACGCCACCGCCGTAGGAGAGGGTCTCGGGCCCGGTCGCCACGCTGGGCGAGGACTGCGTCGCCGACCACGCCTTCATCTTGTCGTTCTGCTGGATGGTCGGCAGCGCCCCGTGCCGGTACGCGTGCTGGTACGCGGGGCTGTAGGGGTCGGTGACGGTGCTGCTCTGCGTCTGGTGCGGGGCCGGCTGGGCCACTGCCTGGGGTGCGGCGGCGGCGAGCAGGGCTCCGGTGGCCAGGGACAGTGACGCGAGGCCGGTCAGACCGACTCGCGCCGCGCTGCGGAAGCGGGGGGTACCCATTCTGTGGGGGGATCCTCTCTGCTGCTGATCGCCCGGCACCGGTTGGCGCGGGCGATCGGCTCTGGGGGCAGGGCAGCGAGACGCACCGGAGTGCGCACGGTGGGCGCGGCGCACGCCGTTTCCGCGCAGGGCGAAGCCCGGCTGGGGGACGTCTGGAGGTACGGCGTGGGCTGTCCGCGGGGATGTTCGTCCCCGGGTCCGTTGGAAGATCAGGTGGTGCGCCGTTCGCTGGCTGAAGCAAAGCAGAGTTGACGAATGGGGGTCAACGGGCGTGCGCTTCCGGACCGGGGTGGCGCCGATATTCAGAGAGAACTGAGAAGTTGGGCCGAGGTGAGAAGTCGGGACGGGAAGTCGGGACGGGAAGTCGGGACGGGAATTGGGCGCGCGGAACTCCGTGGTCTTTCAGAGGAATCTCAGAGCTCTGCGGGGCTGGCAATCGGCCTGACGTTGCGTCAAGATCCGACCGGGGTCAGCGGTCCGCGCCCTGCGCAGGGTGCCGCAGGGCGCGGACCGCTAGTTCGCCGCGGGGAGCGGCCGCTCAGAGCGGCAGCAGACGGGTGATCAGCTCGCCCAACTGGCGTGCGTTGCGGCACGGGTGCATCGGGACCACGCCCGCGTAGGCGAGGGCCGCCGAGTCGCCGGTCGACCAGGAGCCGGGCTGCTCGGGGTTGAGCCAGTGCACCCGGCGGGCCTGCCGGGCCAGTTGGGCCAGGGCAGGCAGGTTGGGGTCGCGGTTGTTGTTGCGGGCGTCGCCCAGGATCAGCACCGAACTGCGCGGACCCACCGCCTCCCGGTAGCGCTCGACGAACTCGCCGAGCGAGGAGCCGTAGTCGCTGTACGGGTGGTGGCCGAGCACCGTGGCCTCGGCGGGGATCCGGCGGGCCAGGTCACCGGGGTCGCCGCCGCTGCCGAGCAGGTGGGTCACCTCGTCGGTCCGGTTGACGAAGGCGAACACCCGCACCCGGCTGAACTCCTCGCGCAGCGCCTGGACCAGCAGCATGGTGAAGTCCGAGAACCCGGCGACCGAGCTGGACACGTCGCAGAGCAGCACCAGTTCGGGCCGCTGCGGACGGCGGCGCCGGTAGGCGGGCCGCAGCGGCACCCCGCCGGTGCCCAGCGAGCGCCGCACCGTGCGGCGGAGGTCGATCTGCCCGCGGGCCGCCCGGCGCCGGCGGGCCGCCAGCCGGGTGGCCAGCTTGCGGGCGAGTGGGCGCACCGAACGGCGCAGTTCGGCGAGTTGCTCGCGGCCCGCGAACAGGAAGTCGATCTGGTCGACGCTGGGTGCCACTGCCCGCCGGGCGATCTCCTCGGTGCCGCGCAGCTCGGCGCTGCGGCGGCGGGCCTCGGTGGCGACCAGGGCGCGGAAGGCCTCGATCCGGCGGCGGATCTCGTCCGGCTCGATCCGTTCCAGGACCTCGGCCGGGCGCCGCTGCCCCCGGCTCTCGCGCAGCGCGGCGAGCACCCGGGCCAGCAGGATCTGCGGGCGCAGCCGGTCCAGCGTCTGGTGCGCCGACCAGCCGCCGGCGCCGGGTGCCCCGGGCGCCTGGCCGAACGCGCCGAGCGCGCCCACGGCTCGCGCGGCCAGCTGCGCCATGGCGGCGCTGTCGCCGGCCGCGAGCGCCGCGGCCAGCTCCTCGCGCAGCTGCTCGACCGTCGGACCGCCGGTCGCCTGAGCGCCGGTCGCCTGAGCGGTGGCCGCTGGATCGCCGGCCTGCCGCGCCGCCTCGGGCTCGCCGACCCGGCCGGGGAAGTAGAGGTCGAAGGTCGCGTCGAAGACGGAACGCTGGCCGTGCGCGCGCAGCAGGGCCGCGGCCAGGCCCTCGCGCAGCCGCTCCCGGTCGGCCAGCCCGAGCACGGCGAGCACCTGGGCGGCGTCCACCGTCTCGGCCGGGCCGACCCGCAGGGCGTTCGCGCGCAGCGCGTGCACGAAGGCGGTCAGCCGCTCGGCCAGTGCCTGCCGCTGCCGCTCGCTCACGCCAGGGTCAGCTTCTCGGCGGCCCGGCGCAGGTCCTCCTGGTGCTTGAGGATCACGCCGAGGCTGTCCCGGACCACCGCGTCGGTCAGTGTGTCGGCGCCGAGCGCGAGCAGGGTGCGGGCCCAGTCGATCGCCTCCGCCACCGAGGGTGCCTTGCGCAGCTCCATCGCCCGCAGCGCGCCGATCACCTTGACCACCGACTCGGCCAGCGCCTGGTCGAGCTCCGGCACCCGGGAGCGGACGATCCGCACCTCCAGCTCCGGGTCGGGGAAGTCGAGGTGCAGGAAGAGGCAGCGCCGGCGCAGCGCCTCGGAGAGCTCGCGGGTCGCGTTGGAGGTGAGCAGCACGAAGGGGCGGCGCTCGGCGGTGATCGTGCCCAGCTCCGGGATCGTCACCTGGAAGTCGCTGAGCACCTCCAGGAGCAGCCCCTCCACCTCGACGTCGGCCTTGTCGGTCTCGTCGATCAGCAGCACGGTCGGCTCGCTGCCGCGGATCGCGGTCAGCAGCGGGCGGGGGAGCAGGAACTCCTCGCTGAAGATGTCGGTCCTGGTCGCCTCCCAGCTCTCCGCCCGCCCGGCGGTGATCCGCAGCAGCTGCTTGGCGTGGTTCCACTCGTAGAGCGCGCGGGACTCGTCCACCCCCTCGTAGCACTGCAGCCGCACCAGCCGGGCGCCGGCCACGGCGGCCACCGCCTTGGCCAGCTCGGTCTTGCCGACCCCGGCCGGGCCCTCCACCAGCAGCGGCTTGCCCAGCCGGTCGGCCAGGAAGACCGTGGTCGCCACCGCAGTGGAGGCCAGGTAGCCCGCCTCGGCCAGCCGGGCCGACACCTCCTCGACGGAGCCGAAGAAGCCCGCCTCCCGCTGATCGGTCATGCCGTCAACTCCCGCCCCGTACGCCGTCATGTGCACTGTTCACGTGCACCGTTCAGGTGCGCCGCTCGCGCGCGACGCCCGTGTGCGCCGCCCCGTCCGGGTGACCCTACCGGGTCGAACGAAGCGCCGACCCGGAACGGCCGTTGCTCCACCCGGGTGAGCCGTTAGCCTGAACCTGTCACCTTGGGTAGCGGTGACACTACCGAAAGAGAGGGATCGGCATGCTCTTCCAGGAGACGCACATCCGCGCCTACGAGGAGTCGGACGGCGAGATCGGCCACGAGTGGCTCGACGGGGTCTACACCCTCATCCTCACCACCATCGGCCGCAGCAGTGGTGAGGAGCGCAAGTTCGCGGCCGTCTACCGCAAGGTCGGCGAGGCCTACGTGCTGGTCGCCTCGCGCGGCGGCAGCGACAGCCACCCCAACTGGTACCTCAACCTGCTCGCCCGGCCGCGGATCCGGGTGCAGGTCGGCGCCCGGCAGTTCACCGTGCGGGCCCGCACCGCCGAGGGGGCCGAGCGCGCGGAGCTCTGGGAGCTGATGGTGGAGGCGTTCCCCAAGTTCGCCGAGTACCAGAGCGGGACCTCGCGGGTGCTGCCCGTGGTGGTCCTCGACCCGGTGGACGCCGCCGAGCAGGGCGAGTAGCGGGCGCCGGGGCGGGGTGGCCGACCGCACCCCGCCCCGGTCGGTCGCCGCCCCTCACCGCGGCCCCTCACCGCCGGCTGTCGGCCGCGGGCTCCGGGGCGGCCGCCGCGGCCCGCTCCTGCGCGCCGGCCACCTGGCTGAGCAGCACCACGCCGACCGCGACCGCCGCCACGCCCAGCAACTCGACCGCGACCCAGCCACCGGTGCGGATCCGCTCGCCGAACAGCGTCATGCCCAGCGCGACGCTGGCGCAGGCGTCGCCGAGGGTCAGCGCGGGCTGGGAGAAGACCAGTTGGCCCGACTGGAGCGCGTTCTCCAGCAGGAACAGGGCCAGCACGCCGATCAGCGCGAAGCCGTAGGTCTGCCAGACCGTCAGGAAGGCGGTCAGGCCGCCGCGCTGCCAGGCCAGCGCCGAGGCCTTGAGCATCGCCGCGGTGAGCGCGTAGCAGAGCGCGGCGCCCAGGGCCAGGCAGGCCGCCCGGACGGGGCCGGCGCCCCGGCGGGCCGCCACCGCGGTCAGCAGTGCCACCAGTCCCAGGCAGCTGACCGTGGCCAGCAGCCAGCGGGTGAAGCCCGCCGAGGGGCCGTCGCCGCTGGGCGCCGCCGCCCAGAGCGCCACGCCCAGGCCCGCGGTGACCCAGCCGGCCGCCTGCCAGGTCCGCGGCGGCAGCGGGCGGCGCAGGATCAGGCCGGCCAGCAGCAGGGCGATCAGCAACTCCAGGACGAAGATCGGCTGCACGATCGAGAGCGGGCCGTTGGCCAGCGCCAGTGCCTGGCAGCAGGCGGCGGCGGCCACCGCGACCATGCCGCCCAGCCAGACCCGCTGGCGCAGCAGCGCGGGGAACAGCCCCCGGCCCATCCCGCGCAGCGGCACCCGCCCGGCGGCCTTGCGTTGCAGCACCGTCGCCAGCGCGTTGAAGACCGTGGTGAGCAGCGCGAAGAGCACGGCCAGCGGGGTGTGCATGGGTCTCCAGACGCCTGGTCCCGCGGGTCGGCGGGAGCGGCTGGGCGCCCCGCCGGTGGACACCACTCACCTTGCCACGAGTGATCGTCGCGGCACCGGCGATTCTCGAGTCCGGTCACGGGTCGGCAAAGAAAACGGAATGTTGATTCCTGAACAGCTAGGCTGTCGGTATCGGAATGATCATTCCGTTTCACTGCCGATCCCGGAGGGTCCGATGGCGTCCGCCGCGCCGCGCACACACCACCAAGTCACCTTCGCCGTCCTCGCCGCCGGCGTGGCCGCGTACGCCCTGCTCCAGTCGCTGGTCACCCCGGTGCTGCCGACGATCCAGGCCAACCTGCACACCTCCCAGTCCACCGTGACCTGGGTGCTCACCGCCTACCTGCTCTCCGCCTCGATCTTCACGCCGATCATGGGGCGGATCGGCGACATGATCGGCAAGGAGCGGGTCTTCGTCGTCACCCTGATAGCGCTCGCGGTCGGCTCGCTGCTCGCCGCGCTGGCCGGCAACGTGACGCTGATGATCGTGGCCCGGGCGGTCCAGGGCATCGGCGGCGGTGTGCTGCCGCTCGCCTTCGGCATCGTCCGCGACGAGTACCCGAAGGAGAAGGTCTCCGGCGCGGTCGGGACCATCGCCTCGCTCAGCGCGGTCGGCGCGGGCCTGGGCATCGTGCTGGCCGGGCCGATCGTGGACGCGCTGGACTGGCACTGGCTCTTCTGGCTGCCGATGATCATGACCGTGGCGGCCGCGATCGCCGCCTTCTTCCTGATCCCGGCCTCGCCGGTGCGCACCCCCGGGCGGATCAGCTGGTTGCCCGCGCTGCTGCTCTCCGCCTGGCTGGTCGCGCTGCTGGTGGCGCTGAGCGAGGCGCCCGAGTGGGGCTGGGGCTCGGGCAAGGTGATCGGGCTGCTGGTGGCCGCCGTGCTGCTGGCCGTGCTGTGGGTGCAGAGCGAGCGCCGGGCGGCCGCGCCGCTGATCGACATGGGCATGATGCGGCTGACCGCGGTGTGGACCAACAACCTGGTGGCGCTGCTGATCGGCGTCGGCATGTACGCCGTCTTCGCCTTCCTGCCGGAGTTCGTGCAGACCCCCTCGGCGGCCGGCTACGGCTTCGGCGCCGACATCACCCGCTCCGGGCTGATGCTGCTGCCCGCGACCATCACCATGTTCTTCGTCGGCACCGCGGCCGGCGGGCTGGCCCGCCGGATCGGCGCCAAGACCGTGGTGCTGCTCGGCTGCCTGGTCGGCACGGCGGCGATGGCGATCTTCGCCTACGCCCACCAGCACGCCTGGGAGATCTACGTCGGCACCGGCGTGATGGGCGTCGGCTTCGGGCTCGCCTTCGCGGCGATGTCCAGCCTGATCGTGAGCGCCGTGCCGCCCGCGCAGACCGGCGTGGCCAGCGGCATGAACGCCAACATTCGCACCATCGGCGGCTCGGTCGGCGCGGCGCTGATGGCCAGCGTCGTCACCTCGCACGCGGCCCCCAGCGGGCTGCCGCGCGAGGCCGGCTACACCAACGGCTTCGCCATGCTGGCCGCCGCGCTGCTGGTGGCCGCCGCCGCGGCGCTGCTGATCCCGGTGGCCGGCCGCTCCCGCGGGGTGGCGGACTCGCTGCCCGCCGACGAGCCCGCCCACGCCGAATCCGGCCTGCTGGCCGCCGGCACCCTGGTCGGCGACAAGCCGGAGTAGCACCTGCCCCGCCGCACCTGCCCCGCCGCACCCGCCCCAGCGCGCCCGCGGGCCGGTGCGGCCGGTGCGGCGGAGGCGGCGAAGGCGGTGACCTGGGAGGTCAGACCCTAGACTGCGCAGCATGCCGGACGCGCCAGGAGGGACGATCAACGTGCGGGGCAGCGGGACACGGACCGTGCGGCGCGATGCCGTGCGCAACCACCGGCTGGTGGTCGACGCCGCCCGGGCGGTGATGTCCGAGCACGGATCCGGCGCCAGCATGGAGCTGATCGCCTCCCGCGCGGGCGTCGGGGTGGGCACCCTCTACCGGCACTTCCCGAACAAGGAGACCCTGCTCGACGAGCTGGTCCGGCTGATCCTGGACGAGCTGATCGAGGCGGCCGAGACGGAGCTGCGCCGCACCGACGGGCGGGGCCTGGAGCGCTTCCTGCGGGTGCTCGGGCAGTCCTTCGCCGACCACCGCGGCTACGCCGACAAGGTCTTCGGCCGCCCGCAGCCCGAGTACACCGAGCGGCTGCGGGCGCTGCTGACCGAGCTCCTGGCCCAGGCCCAGCGGCACGGCGCGATCCGCCCGGACGCCGTCCTGGCCGACATCCAGGCGACCGCCTGGGCGCTGCGCGGCATCGTGGACGCGGGTGACGCCGTCCCGGCGGACGCCTGGCGGCGCCACCTGGACCTCCACCTGGACGGGCTGCGCGCCCCGCACCCCGCGCGCTGAGTCGGGCCGGCCGGGCTCAGCCCGCCACGTCGGTGCGCTCGGGCCGCTCCGGCCGCTCGGGAGGGGCGGATCGGGCGTGCAGCGCGCGGCCGGCCAGCGCGCCGCCGTAGACGGTGAACCCGACCCCGATCAGCCAGGACTGGACCACCAGCACCGTGCCCACCGTGCCGTAGGAGACGGCGTTGGAGACCAGCAGCGGCGCGAAGACCAGCCGGGAGAAGAACCGCAGGCCCGCCAGCGCCGCCATGGTGGCCAGCGCCCCGGGCAGCAGGGTGCGCCACGGCACCCGGGCGGAGAGCAGCAGGCGCTGCAGCCACCAGAAGAGCAGCGCGCCGCCGAGCACCGTGGCCGCGATCCGCAGGGTGGGCTGCGCGGCGCTGCCGCTGAACGGCTCGCCGCTCCAGGCGGCGATCACCACGTAGCCGATCACCCCCGCCAGGCCCACCGCCTGCCGCCACGCGGTGTGCCAGGGGCCGCGCGGCAGCTGCCAGATCCGCTCGTAGGCGGTCTGCATCGAGGCGATCAGCGACAGTCCGAAGAAGGCGAGTGCGGCCAGGCTGAAGCCCGTGGTGGTGCTGAGCACCTCGTGCTGGGAGGCGAAGAGCGCGCTGACCGCCTCGGTGCCGCGGCTGCTCAGGCCCAGGCCGTCGGTGATCCAGCCGGTGATGCCGTCGCCGCCGGCCGGTGAGGCGGCGGCGATCACCACCAGCAGCGGCACCAGGGTCACGAAGAAGAGGGCCGCGAAGGCCATCGACCGCTGCAGCAGTTCGACCTCGCGCCCCCGTTGCCACAGCTCGGCGGCGGCCGCCCGCAGTGCCTGCCCGGCGCCGGGCAGCGCGGCGAGCAGCGCCCGTCCGGCTGTCACCGCGGCCCCGGCGGCCAGCGCGGCGCGGTCGAGCACGGCGGTGCGGGTGCCGTTCAGCGGCCGGGCCCGGGGCATGCCGGACACCCTCGTGCGATCAGCGGAGCACCCATTTCGACCACCTTCCTCCCCTGCGCATCCCCGCTCCGGGTGCGGTCATGCGCCGGGGCCGGTGATTTCCCCCGCTCGGCCGGGGTGCGATCCCGTCGCGCGGGGCCGCGGCCACCGGGATCGCCCTCCGCTCGCCGCTGCTCTGGTGCGATCCCCTCGCGCGGGGCCGTGGCAGGCCGGGCGGATCCGGCGCGGGAGCGCTCAGAAGAGGCGGTTGGCGAACTCCTCGGCCGTCGCCGGCCAGGCGCACCGCTCGTCCTCGGTGCCCGGCGGCACCAGGCGGTAGCTCGCGTCCAGGAAGCCGCGCAGGTCGGCGTGGTCCAGGTGGAAGGCGGCGTAGCCGTCCGCCGCGTGGAACTCCAGGCGGACCGTGTCGTCCGCGCCGGGCCGGATCCGCAGGTCGCCCAGGCCGGCCGCCCGCCGGGTGCCCTCCTCCAGCAGCTCCCGGCCGACCGTCCAGTGCAGCCCGTCCGCCGCCGGGCCGCCGTCCTCGACGACCAGGCCCTCGCCCAGCAGGGCGGGGCCGGGGAAGCAGAGGTTCACGGCGTAGGGGTCGTCGGCGCGGTAGCGCAGCGCGAGCCGCAGGGTGCGCGGCAGCGGGCCGGCGAGTCGTCCGGAGGTGAGGTACTCGACTGTCTCTGGCATGGCCCGGCCTCCCGGTGGCGCTTCGGTGGTCTGGGCGCGGTCGGCCCCGGACCGGGTCGGCCCCGCCCCTCGGCTGGCCCGTCTGCCCGGTGCCGGGCGGTCCATGCCGATCCGCCGCCGCCGATTCGGACCGGCCGGCCCGGGGCGGGGGAGCCCGCTGGGGCCGGCAGCGGTTTGCCGGCACCGGGTGCGGACAGGCGAACCGCGACCGCCCGCCGTGCGCCACGACCGATGAGGAGTCGGATGTCTCTCTGGAGCCTGCTCAGGCCGCTCGCGCTGGCCGGCGGGGTCGCCCTGGCGACCGCCGCGCTCGACCGCGCCGTGCTGCTGCTGGCCCGCCACCTGCCCGGCCGGCGGCCCGGCCAGCAACTGCGCCGGCTGCTGCGCGGCTGCCGGGTGCCCACCCTGGCCACCCTGGCCAGCATGCTGCTGCTGGCCGCCGAGCCGGGCGCGGGCCTGCCGGGCGCCGCCCGCGGTCCGATCCGCCACGCGCTGCTGCTCGCCGCCATGGCCGCCGGTGCCTGGCTGCTCGCCCGGCTGCTGGCGCTGCTGATCGACACCTCGCTGGCCCGGTACGCGACCGACCGCCGCGACCCGGCCCGGATACGCCGGGTGCGCACCCAGACCGGCATGCTGCGCCGGCTGAGCGCGGCCGCCATCGCCGTGGTGGCGCTGGCGAGCGCGCTGATGACCTTCCCGGCGGTCCGCTCGGTGGGCGCCAGCCTGCTCGCCTCGGCGGGCCTGGTGACCCTGGTGGTCGGGGTCGCCGCGCAGAGCACCCTGGCCAACCTGTTCGCCGGCATCCAGCTGGCCTTCGGCGACATGGTCCGCCTGGGCGACAACGTGGTGGTCGCGGGGGACTGGGGTGTGGTCGAGGAGGTCACCCTGACCTCTGTGGTGATCGCGACCTGGGACCAGCGGCGGATCGTCATGCCGGTCTCCTACTTCGTCGGCAAGCCGTTCGAGAACTGGTCCCGGAGCGACCCCGCGATCACCGGCACCGCCCTGCTCCACCTGGACCACCGGGCACCGCTGGACGAGCTGCGCGCCGAGTTCGACCGGCTGCTGAAGGAGTGCCAGTGGTGGGACGGGGTCGGCAGCGCCCTGCAACTGGTCGACACCACCCCCAGCACCATCGTGGTGCGCGCGCTGATGACCGCCCGCAACGCCGCGGACGCCTTCGAGCTGCGCTGCTGGATCCGCGAGCGGCTGATCGCCTACCTGCGCGAGCACGCGCCCGAGGCGCTGCCCCGGATCGACCTCACCTATCGGGGGTCGGCGGTGGGCGACTGATGGAGCTGACGGAGCTGACGGAGCTGACGGAGCTGACGGAGCTGACGGAGCTGACGGAGCTGATGGAGCTGAGGGAATCGATGAAGAACCTCGGTCGGATGTGATGGCTATGTGAAAAGCCCCTGGCTATTTCGTGGAGTCGGACATGGTGTGGCGTGAAGCGGGGAGGCGGTCCCGCGTCACGTCAGCGGCCCCGAGCGGGCCCGTAGCCAGAGGAGAGAGCATGCCGGCCACAGCGACTGTCGCCCAGTCCGACGTCCGCGTCGATCACGAGGTCCAGGGCCCGGCCGCCGCGCAGGGGGCGATCGAGGGTGCCCGCGACCTGCGGGACGCCGCCTCACGGATCGGGATCGCGGTCGAGGACGATCTGGCGCGGGTCTGCCCGACCGACGCCCGCGCGCTGTCGAAGGTGCTCTTCGCCCGCCTGCGCGCGGCCGAGGAGGGCACCGACGAGTACTCCTACGTCCGGGCCACGCTGATCGAGCTGAACATGGCGCTGGTGAAGTTCGCCGCCTCGCGCTTCCGGCACCGCAGCGAGCCGCAGGAGGACATCGTCCAGGTCGGCGTGGTCGGGCTGATCAAGGCCATCGACCGGTTCGATCCCGCTTACGAGGTGGAGTTCTCCACCTTCGCCATCCCCACCATCAGCGGCGAGATCAAGCGCTTCTTCCGCGACACCGGCTGGATGGTCCACGTGCCGCGCCGCCTGCAGGAGCTGCGCCTCGAACTGGCCAAGGCCTCCGACGCGCTGGAGCAGGCGCTGGACCGGGTCCCCACCACCGCCGAGCTGGCCGAGCACCTGGAGCTGACCGAGGCCGAGGTGGCCGAGGGCCTGACCGCCGCCCAGGCGCAGAGCACCCGTTCGCTGGACGCTCCGCCCGTCCAGGACGACCCGCGCGGCGGCAGCCCGCAGCCGATGGCCGACCGGCTCACCACCGAGGAGTCCCGCTACGAGCTGATCCTGGGCCTGCACGCGCTGAAGCCGCTGATCGCCGCGCTGCCCGAGCGCGACCGGACGATCCTCTCGCTGCGCTTCGGTGCCGACCTCACCCAGGCGCAGATCGGCAAGCAGCTGGGCATCTCCCAGATGCACGTCTCCCGGCTGCTCAACCGCACGCTCGGCTCGCTGCGCACCGCGCTGCTCGCCGAGGAGTGAGCCGACGCGCCGAGCGCCCGTCCACCCGGTTCCTGGTCGGGTGGACGGGCGCTCGGCATGTCCGGCGTGCTGCGCGCGTGATGTGCGGTGGTTCAGCTGGTGGGGGGTTCAGGGGGTGGGGAGGTCGATCTCGGCCCAGACGGTCTTGCCGGGTCGGTCGGGGTGGGGGGCGCTGCCCCAGCGGCTGGCGAGGAGGGCGACGGTGTGCAGGCCGTGGCCGCCGAGACTGGTGGCGAGGTGGGGGCGGCGGGGCGCGGGGTGGGTGGGGTCGGTGTCGGTGACCTCGATGCGCAGCCGGGTGGGGGTGGCACGCAGGGTGAGGTGCTCGGGCCCGTCGGTGTGGCGGCAGGCGTTGGTGACGAGTTCGGAGACGAGGAGCAGGACGTCGTCGGCGCGGGCCCGCTGGTCCGGGTCCTGGGTCGGCAGCCAACCCCAGTCGTGCAGGGCGCGGCGGGTGTGGTCGCGGGCGCGTCCGACCGTCCCTGCGGTGCCGCTCAGGGCGAGCCGGCGGATCTGCCCGTGCGCCGGCAGATCGGGCAGCACCGCGAGGGCGACGGCCTCCAGGTCACTCACACTCATCTCTGCTCACTCCGACTCCGGCCCGCACAGCAGGCGCGAGACGTTTCCGCTGTTGACTCCCGTCTGCCCGGGAAACCCGGGTGAACACCTGCGGTCTCCTTCCAGCAGGCGGGCGGTCTCGGCCGGTGGCACGTCGCGGGCGACCAGCTCCACCAGCAGCCGCTCGTAGCCGAGCAGCAGTGCGGCCAGGCGCGGGCGGGGCAGGCGGAAGGTGTCGGCGAGCGCGTCGAGGATGATCCGGTCCGCGGTGCCGTAGACGTTCACCGAGAGGGTGATCCGGTCGTTGTCGGTGGCCTGGTCGGCCGGCCAGCACAGGCGGCCGGCGGACGTGGCTGCCTGGACGGCGGCGTGGTCGGGCAGCTCGCGGACGGGCTGCTTCCTGGTCCAGGCCCACATGTCGTTGAAACGGCAGCCCAGGTCGAGCGCCGTGCCGCGCCGCCGCTCCAGGTCGCGGACCAGGGCCCGGGCGGCCAGCGGATCGTACGGGCAGTGCCGGTCGGCCTCCGCGAGGGCGGTGGCGGCGGCCGCGGTCAGTTCGGCGAAGCTGTCCACGGCGGTGTCCAGGGTGGCCCAGGTGGTCTGGCTGAGGCTGGAGACGGCGAACTGGGCGGCGCGCGGGTCGGTGCGTCCGGCCGCCACCAGGGCGAAGGTGCACCGCTCGGCGCCGGTCAGCGCGCGGGTGAGGGCGGCGGTGGCGGCGAGCAGCACGGCCGAGCCGCCGGTGCGGTGGCGGCGGGCGAGCACCCGCAGCGCGAGCGGGACGGCCCGCGACTCCAGGCGGCCGCACAGGTAGCGCGGATGCCCGGGATGGCGCGGCGGCGGTAGCGGCTCGGGGAACGCCGCTGTGGCGGAAGCCAGTTGCCCGCGCAGCCGCCGCAGCGACGCCGCGTTGCGCAGCATGCCGGCCGGTGACTGCTCGAAGGCCACCTGGTCGGCGGGCTGCCAGCTGGTCCACGGCGGCGGGGTGGGTGCGCCCGCGGCCGCCGCGGCGAGCAGGCCGGCCAGTTCGGCCATCAGCAGGTCGACGGCCCGCGCGTCGGCGGCCAGGTGCGAGACCCCGAGGAGCACCAGTGCCGCCTCGCCCGCGCGGGTCACCACGCGGAACCGGACGGGCGGCTCGCTCGCGTGCTCGATGCGGGCGCCGACCATCGCCTGTTCGGCCCGCTCGACGGCGGCCGCGAAGGGCAGCGGGTCCGTGGGCCCCCACTCGACCAAGGTGAGCGGCACCAGGCCGGCGGGCAGCACCTGCTGGACCACCTGCCGCTCGGCCGTGCCGGGACCGCTGGCGGGTGCGGCGCCGGGCATGATGTCGGGTGCGGTGCCGGGCGTGGTGCCGGTTGCCGCCGGCAGGGCGCGGTAGCGGCTGCGCAGCGACTCGTGGCGCTCCAGCAGCACCCGCAGCGCGTCGGTGATGGCCGCCAGGCCGAGGCCCGCGGGGACCGGTACCCGCCGGGTGAGGACGAAGAAGGCCTTCAGCTCGGGCAGGTAGTGGCCGATGTCCTCCCAGGCGGTGCGCTGCCCCCAGGCGAGCGGCACGGTGCGGGAGCGGCCGCCGGAGAAGTCGATCTGACGGACCGTCATGTCGCCCATGTGGCAGCCTCCTCGGCCTGTTCCGTGGGGTGGGCCGGGTCCGGAGCGGGCGCGTCCACCGCCGCGCCGGCCGGCACCGGGCGCAGTTGGTGGCGCACCGAGAAGAGCGTGTAGGCCAGCCCGACGCTCCAGCCCAGCACCACCGCCCACATCACCCCGTCGATCCCGAGCGGCCGGTGCAGCAGGTAGGCGGCGGGGACCTGGGTCAGCCCGAAGGCGAGCACGGTGCAGACCAGCGGGACGGCGGTGCGCCGGGCGCCGTTGAGGTAGCCGTGGACCACCACCATCACGGTGTAGCAGGCGAAGAAGGGATAGGTGATCAGGAGGTAGCGCACCGTCAGTGCCCGGGCCTGCCGATCGGCGGTGAACAGGTCGGCGATCGGGGTGCGGCCGAGCAGCACCAGGGCCGAGACCAGCACGGTGAGGCCGACGGTGAGCAGCACGGCCTGCCGCAGTCCGGCGCGGATGCGCTCGGCGCGGCCCGCGCCCAGGTTCTGCGCGACGAACGCGCACAGGCCGCCGGAGAGGTCGAGGAAGAGCAGCGAGGTGAACAGCTCCAGCCGGCCCACCACGGTGAAGGCGGCCAGGCAGACCGGGCCGAAGCCCGCGATGATCCAGACCAGCACCATGATGCCCAGGGCCAGGCCGATGTGCTGGATCGCCAGTGGCGCGCCCAGCCGCAGCGCCTCGGTCAGCTCCTTGCGCACGGCGGGTTCGCCCGTGCGCGGGCCCAGCCGGTAGGCGCGGCGCAGGTGCACCCCGCCGACCGCCAGGGCCAGCGTGGCGGCCGCGACCGTGGCCAGCGCCGCGCCCGCCACGCCCAGGTGGAGCCCGGCGACGAAGAACCAGGCCAGCGCGGCGTTCACCACGCTGCCCAGGCCCTGGATCCACATCGCCGCCCGCGAGGCGCCGAAGCCGCGCAGGAACGCGCTGACCGCCGCGCCGCCGAAGATCGCCGGGAAGCCGAGCGCCAGGGTGTCCAGGAACTGGCGGCTCTGGTGGACCAGTTGGCCGTGGATGCCGATCAGGTCGAAGGCGAAGCGGGCGAGCAGCACGGTCAGCAGCATCGCGCCCAGGCTCCAGGCGACGGTGAAGAGGGTGAGCGAGCGGGCGACGGCGCGGACCTCGGTGCCCTCCCGGGCGCCCGTGAGGTGGGCCAGTCGGATGGTGAAGGCGGTGCCGATGCCGATGAACATGGCGTTCATCAGGTAGAAGAGCGGCTGGCCGGCACCGACGGCCGCGAGGCCGTCGATGCCGACGTAGCGGCCCACGATGATGCTGTCGACCAGCAGGTAGCCCTGCTGCAGCAGGTCGGCCAGGGTCAGCGGCAGGGCGAAGCCGACGATCCGGGAGAGCACGGGGCCCTCGGTCAGGTCCGTCATGGGATGTCCCTGGCTAGGCGTCGGAGTTGGCGTCGGAGTCGGTGTTCGTGTGGGTGTTCGTGTGGGTGTTCGTGCAGGCGGTTGTGTCGGTGTAGGCGTCGATGTCGGTGTCGGCGTCGAAGGGCAGCTCGCCGGAGGATTCGAGGTGGTAGGCGATCTCCGAGATCGTCCGGTCGGCCAGCAGGTCGGCCACGTCGAACCGGACGCCCAGGCAGGCCGAGATGGTGCCCGCCACCGAGGCGGCCATGATCGAGTCGCCGCCGAGGTCGAAGAAGTCGTCCTCCAGGTCCAGCGCGGCGTAGCCGAAGGCCTGGGCCATGCAGCGGGCGATGGTGCGCTCCACCGGGGTGTAGTCGCCCTCCGGCCGGCCGGTGAGCTCGACGGTGACGGCGGCCACCGCGCTCCTGATCCGGTCGGCGGCCTGGCGCAGCCGGCCCTCGGCGGCGGCGACCGCGGCCGTCACCTTGGCCCCGACCTCGGGAGCGAGGGCGACGTCGAAGGAGTCGAGCAGGTGGATCAGTTCGCCGCCGTAGTGGGCCTCGCCGGCGAAGATCCGGCTGGTGCGGGACCTGAGCCCGGCGTCCATGATCGACAGGGCGGTCGCGGTGGGCAGGCTCTTGAAGGTGGTGTCGCCGTTGCTGCCGTACGTCACCGCCATGCCGATCTCCCGCCAGGCCACCCAGTCGACGGCCAGCACGTGGCAGCGCCGGTCGGCGTTGGCCGCGGCCAGCGCGTCCAGGTAGTAGTTGGCGGCCGCGTAGTCGCCCTGCCCGGGGGCGGGGAAGACGGCGGCGACCGAGGAGAAGTGCACGACGAAGTCGGGGCGGTTGTCCCGGGTCGCCTGGTCGAGCACGAAGGCGCCGTGCATCTTGGGCCGCAGGACCGCGTCGAAGTCGTCCGGCTCGCGGAAGATCAGGGTGCTGCCGCCGGGCAGGCCGGCCGCGTGCACGATGCCGTCGATCCGCCCGTACCGGTCCAGCAGTTCGGTGGCGGCGGCGGCCAGCGCGGCCGGGTCGCCCGCGTCGGTGGCGCGCACCTCGACGGTGGCGCCCAGCTCCGCCAGCTCCTGGACGGCCAGGACCCGCTCGGCCATCGGGTGTTCGGGGCCGGCGGCGACCACGGCGGGCCACTGCTCGCGCGGCGGCAGGCCGGAGCGGCTGAGCAGCACCAGGGTCAGCCCGGACTGCCGTTCGGCGAACCAGCGGGCCACCGCCAGGCCGAGCGCCCCGGTGCCGCCGGTGATGAGGTAGACGCCGCCGGGCCGCAGGTACTCGGCGGGTCCATCGGCCGGCACCTCGGGCAACTCGGCGAAGAACTCGCGCAGTTCGCGCTCGCCGCGCAGCACGAAGACGCCCGGCTCCGGGGCGAGCAGCCGGGCGCCCAGCGCTTCGGCCGGCACCGCGTCGTCGACGTCGACCACCAGGGTGCTCAGGTACGGGTACTCGCGGGTGACCGCCTTGGCCAGGCCCACCAGCGAGGCGTTCTCCACCGCGCAGACCTCGCCCTGCTCGGCGGGCACGGCCTGGCGGCTGAGCACCGCGAGGGTGGTCTTCACCCCGTGCGTCATCAGGGACTTGGCGAGCAGGAAGAGGCTGCGCAGGTTGGTCCGCACCCGGCGGTCGAGCTCGTCGACGGAGGCGGCCGGGCCGCGCTCGAAGGCGAGCGCGTGCACCACGTGGGTGTAGTCGTGGTCCAGCACCAGCTCGGCGATCCGGTCCAGCGAGGCCGGGTCCAGGGTGAACCGGTCGGGCTCCTCGGCCTGCGGCGAGCCCGGCTCGGCCAGCCGCAGCACCCGCAGCTCGTGCCCGCCCGCGGCCGCGGTGAGGGCGGCCCGCGCGTCGCCGCCCGGGCCCTCGGGGCCGACCAGGGCGAGGACGCGCACCGGCGCCTGCGGGGCGCCGGGCGCGGGGGCCGGGCGGAACTCCACGCTGTGGGTGGCCGGGTGCCGCTCCTCGGGCGCGATGGCGAGCCGCTCGCGCCAGTCGTCCGGGAAGGCGATCCAGCCGGTGGCGTCGTCGTACACGTAGCCGGGCAGGTCCACGATCCGCGGCAGCCGGCCGTCCGGCTCGGGCAGCGGCGCGAGCGTGCCGCCGGCCAGCCAGGCAGTGGCGGCGGTGGTGGCGGCGGCGTGCGGGGAGTGGGGATCGTCGAGGGCGGTCGGGTCGGTCGGGTCGGTCGGGTCGGTCGTCAGGTCGGTCAGCGTGCCGGCGGTGCCCTGGGCGAGCCCGGCGCGCAGTTGGGCCAGGTCACCGGCGATCACCGCCAGCCGGTGCCGGTGCGCGGCGCGCGACACCCGGGCGGTGTGGCAGACGTCGGCGAACTCGACGCCGCCCAGCCCGCCGCGGTCGATCAGCGCGAGGTAGCGCCGGACCAACTGCTCCAGCGAGGCCGGGGTCGCCGCGCTGAGCGCGAAGAGCCGCGGCCCGGGCGCGGCGGGCGGCGCCGGCGGGGCCGTGTACTCCTCCAGCACCGCATGGGCGTTGGTGCCGCCCAGGCCGAACGCGCTGACGCCGCTGCGCCGCGGCCCGTCCTCGGCGGTCCAGGGTTCGGCGGCGGTGGGCACGTAGAGCGGCCCGGCCGCGAAGTCGATGCTCGGGTTGGCGACCTTGAAGTTGGCCAGTGGCGGGATGGTGCGGTACTTGAGCGTGAGCGCGGCCTTGATCAGCCCCACCACGCCGGAACTCTCGAAGAGGTGGCCGATGTTGGCCTTGACCGCGCCCACCGCGCAGAACCCCAGGTCGGCGGTCTGCCGGGCGAAGGCGCGGCGCAGGCCCTCGTACTCGACCGGGTCGCCGACGCTGGTGGCGGTGCCGTGCGCCTCCAGGTAGCCGATGCTGCGCCCCTCGACGCCCGCGTCACGCCAGGCGGCCAGCAGGAGTTCGGCCTGGGAGTCGGAGTCGGGGTTGGTGATCCCCTCGGTGCGGCCGTCGTGGTTGACCGCCGTGCCCTTGAGCACGGCGTGGATCCGGTCGCCGTCGGCGATCGCGTCGGCCAGCCGCTTGAGCACCACCGCGCCCGCGCCCTCGCCGAAGCCGGTGCCGTCGGCGGACTCGTCGAAGGTGCGGGTGATCCCGTCCGCCGCCTCGATGCCGATCCTGGTGTGCGGGTGCCGCACGGGCGCGAAGACGATCCGGGCCCCGCCGACCACGGCGAGGTCGCAGTCGCCCGCGCGCAGCGCGTTCTTGGCCTGGTGGACGGCGACCAGCGAGGCGGAGCAGGCGGTGTCGACCACCAGGCTGGGGCCGCGCAGGTCGAGCACGTGGGAGAGCCGGTTGGCCATCATGGTCGGGATGTTGCCGGTCAGCGCGAGCTGGGCCAGCGCCGGGTCGGTCCGGCAGATGTAGTCCAGGTAGGTGGAGCCGGGGTTGGTGGCGAAGCCGACGAAGACGCCGGTGCGGCTGCCGCGCACCCGGTCGCCGGTGTGGCCCGCGTCCTCCATGGCGCGGTACATGGTGCGCAGGGCCAGCCGCTGGTGCGGGTCGGTGGTGGCGGCCTGCTTGGGGTTCATCCCGAAGACGGCGTGGTCGAAGCCGTCCACCTCGTCCAGGTAGCAGCCGTCGTAGTAGTCGACCCCGGTGTCGGCGACCGGTTCGACGGTGGTCGCCCGCAGGTAGCGGACGTACTCGGTCAGCAGCTGGCCCCGGTCGGCGGGGAAGGGCCGGGTGAGGCTGGTGCCGGAGCTGATGATCCGCCAGTACGCCTCGATGTCGTGGGCGCCGGGTAGTTCGATGCCGATGCCGACGATGGCGAGGTCCGTGTTCGGGGCGCCGGTGTTCGGGCCGCCGGTGTTCGGGGCGCTGGTGTCAGGGCTGACAGGGCTGACAGGGCTCATGGGGCTCAACGGATTCCTTCCGTGAGGGACGTCAGGGTCCGGCCGTTGACCTCGTCGAAGTGCGAGACCCCCGCCGCACGCAGGGTGCGCACGGCGCGGGTCCACTCCACCGGGGCCGAGACCTGCCGGCTGAGCAGCTCGACCGCGTGCGCGGCCGCGAAGGGTTCGCCGGTGACGCTCGACACCACCGGCAGCCGACCGGTGCTGAAGGCGCAGTCGCGCAGCAGTTCGGCGAGCGCGGCCTGGACCGGCTCCATCAGCGGCGTGTGGAAGGGCCCGCTGACGTTGATCCGGACCACCCGGGCGCCGGGCAGCGCCGCCATCGCCCGGGCGGCGGCCTGGAGTTCGGCGCTGTCACCGGCGATGGTGGTCTGCGTGTCGGCGTTCCGGTTGGCGATGTAGACCTTGGACAGCTGGGTCTCCCGCAGGGCGCGTTCGACCAGCACGCCCGGCACGCCGAGCACCGCGGCCATGCCACCGCCGGTCACCTGCGCCATCAGCTCGGCGCGCCGCACGACCAGCGTCAGGGCCTGCCGCAGGTCCAGCCAGCCGCCCAGCACCAGCGCGTTGTACTCGCCCAGGCTGTGCCCGGCGAGGTAGGCGTAGGCGTCCGGGTCGGCCGCCAGCGCCCTGAGGCCGAGCAGGGCGTTGACGAAGAAGATGGCAGGCTGGGCGTAGCGGGTGTCCCGCAGCCGCCGCCGCTCGTCGCGCAGGCAGAGCTCGTCGATCGGCTCGCCGAGCGCCTCGCTCGCCGCCGCGGTGAGCTCGGGGTACTCCTCGAACAGTCCCGCGCCCATACCGCGGCGCTGGACGCCTTGCCCGGGGAACAGTAGGCAGTGCATCGGTCACCCTCCCTGCAACGAGGCCCGTGGGCCGGAGTCGAAGCGCAGCCGGCGGCCGCCGGGGCGCAGGCAGTCCCGGGTGAACATCCGCGCGGCCGGGCCCGGGCCGAAGTCGATGGCGCGCTCGGGCGCGCTCGCGTCCATCACGTGCGCCACGGTGGCCGGCCAGTCCACCGGGCGCACCAGCATGAGGTTGACGAACTCGGCGCTCAGATCGGGCGATTCCCGCAGGTCGCGCGGGGCGTCGGTGGCGTAGACCGGGAACCGCAGCTGGGCGCCGCTCGGTCCGGCGCCGAGGAAGCCGCGGTCGCGCGCGTCCCAGCGCACCGCCGGCGCCAGCCGGGCGCTGTGGAACGGCAGCGTGTTGCGCAGGAAGCTCCACCCCGCGCCGGGCCCGTCGAGCAGCCGCTGGTGGGCGAAGTGGAAGTCCAGCAGGTCCTCGGTGTGCCCGCTCAGCAGTTGGGTGCGCGGCGAGGCGACCAGCCCCACCTCGACGGCGCGCCCGGCGGTCGCCGGGGCGGGGCGGCGGGTGTTGTGGCGGGTGTTGTGGCGCGCCACCGCCTCCGCCAGGGCCCGGTGGCCGACGCCGGTCACCGAGGCCATCGGCGCGGGCGGCTGGGCGCCGGGCCGGCCGCGCGCGTACCGGCCGACCAGCGCCGGGTCCACGGTGTCCGCTGCCGTCAGCTGGTGGCCCCGGACCAGGGCGAGCACGACCAGCCGCATGGAGCGGCCGCACAGGTCGAGGAAGGTGCCGGGTCGGCGGGCGTCGAGCCCCGCGACGATCGCGGCCTGCAGGCCCAGGCTCAGGCCGAGCGCACCCACCGCCGTCGCGCCCGGCACGGCCTGCCGGCCGGTCGGCTGCAGCTGGCAGAGCTGGAGCGCGTGGGTGCAGACACCCGCGCTGATCGAGTCGCTCGGAGCCACCGGTGGTGCGGCCGGTGCCCGCAGCCAGGACCGCAGCGGCAGCCCGGCGGGCAGCAGCCGGCGGTAGGTCTCGCCGCCGACGTGGTCGAGCGCGCACTCCACCGCCTCGCAGACCGCGCTGAAGAAGGCGCGGTTCTCCGGTTGCCGGTAGCGCTCGCGCAGGTCCGTGATCAGGTCGGCGCAGGAGCCGCCCAGACCGTCGAAGAGGAGCAGTGTGCGCATGGGTCACCCAAGGTCGTCAGGAATTGGCCGCGCTGCTGTGCTGTCGTGCTGCCGTGGAAGCGCGATGGCGCTCGAATTCGAGAGGCGGATTCGAGAGGCGAATCCGGGCGGCGGCCTGGATCCGGGCAGCCGGAATCATTGCCGGTCGGAATCGGTGCCGGTCGGAATTCGGGCAGCCGCGATCCGGGGGCGGCACAATGCCGCCGACGGTTGCCGGGAACAGGCGGGCGGCAGGCCCGGGAAAGCGGATAAGGGAGCGCGGAAAGGCAGGGAGGAGACGGAGCGGGCAGGGAAAAAGGCAGTGCCACCCGTCCGGGCGCCCGGCCGGGTTTCACTGCCTCTATCGTCATGGCTATGTCAGAGAGTCGTCATCGTCACTTCTGACAGTCCTGCCCGACCGTTGCCCCGTCGTGCCCGGGGCCGGCGCTCAGACGAGGTCGAGGACGGGCAGTCCGGCGCCGTCCGGCCGCAGCGCCTCGGTGGCATGGGCGCAGCCCAGCAGCCCGTAGGTGCCGACCACCGCCGCCTCGACCCGGCTGCCCAGCGCGAGCTTGTCGAAGATGGCGCTGACGTGCGCGCGGACGGTGCGGTGGCTGATGAAGAGCCGGGTGGCGATCTCCGCGTCGCTGTAGGCCGAGGCGATCAGCAGCAGCACCTCCCGCTCGCGCTCCGACAGCCGCGCCAGTGCGGTCAGGGTGGGCGCGACCGCCCGCCCCCTGAGTCTGCCGGCGCTGCACACGCAGCGGTTCTCGGTGTCCGATTCGGCATTCTCCGGGCGCATGAACGGCCTTCCGCTGATCCGCGGCGAATGTGACGGTGAGGTGTACCGGTGGAGCGCTTCTCTCCGCAAAACGGAGAGCATCCTCCGAAAGAGGATGGCCCGATCGCCCAGTGGCGTCAAGGTCGGCTTGATCCGTTTTCGGCCTTCCCGTGGTATTGCGGGGAACGCCCTCCGGGGGCGTCATCCGGCCGTTCTTCTCACTCCTTCACCACTGCTGACCGTCCGTCAGTTCCGCCCCGGTGGTCGTCGGTCCTTTTGGCTGGTTCTCAACCTCGGCACGCGGCGTCCTGGTCCCGGCTGCTGACCGATAGCTGCTGGCCGGTAGCTGCTGGCCGGTGGCTGCTGACCGTGAGCTGCCGGCCGTGAGCTGTCGGGCGTGGATCGCGGCCCGGAGGGGCGCTCGGGCTGCGATCCGCTGGACGGGGGTCCAGGCTGGGCGTGTGGAGTCTGTGCGGGGCCGCGTCCGGCGAGGAGGATGGGATGTCGGAAGAAGCGTTGATGGGCGACCAGGTCTACCAGCCCGACGGTTCCGAGGTGCAGGACGACATCGGACCGCTGGAGCCGTCCGACACCCTGGACGACCGGGGTGTGGCATCGGCCCTGGACGAGGGCTACGCCACGCCCGACCGCCCGCTGGCGGTGGAGCGGTACGGCACCACGGCGAACGAGCAACGGCTGGGCGAGAGCCTGGACCGGCGGCTCGCCGCCGAGCTGCCCGAGGTCGCGGCCCCCGAGGGCGACGGCATCGGCGACACCTACGGCACCGACGCGGAACCGCTCGACCCGGAGGCGGGGGAGGCCCGCACCGGGCGGTTGGTCTCCCCGGACGGCGCGCGCAGCGAGCAGATCGCGCAGGACCACGGTATCTGCGGCGGCGCGGCCACGGCGGAGGAGGCCGCGATGCACACCGTGGACGACCCCGAGGCCGAGCACCTGGCCTGAGCGGCCCACGAGCCGCGCCCGAAGACGCGGGACGAGCCCCGACGCACTGACCGCCCCGGACGAATCGTCCGGGGCGGTCAGTGCGTCGGGGCTCCGCCGTGCGCGGGTGCTGTGTGGGTCCCACCGGCTCACTGCGGGCTCACTGCCGGCTACTGCGGTTCGAGCACCACCCAGACCTGCCCGGGGTGGAAGTTCATCGGCTGCCCGGCATAGCTGTACGTCGTGCCCCCGTTGGGGTCGGTCCGCGACCAACTGCCCTGGTACGCCTTGCCGTCCCGCAGGATGACCGCGTCGCCGCTGCCGACGGTCGGCGCGTAGGGGGAGGGGACACCGGGGGAGTCCATGAAGCCGCGCGGCGAGGTGGTCTCGGCGACCTTCTGCACCACGATGGTCGGCGCGCCCATCTGCCCGGCGTCGGTGGTCATCGCCGCCCGGCCGTCCATCGTCACCAGGTACTTGCCCTGGGTGGCGTCCCAGTTGAAGGTGAAGGAGGCCGCCGGCATCTTCGCCGTGAAGCTGTTGGTCGGCGTGCCGCCGTCGGGCGCGGGGCCGAACCGGAAGCCGATGTCCTTGGCCTGCGCCGAGTCCGGGAAGTCGTGCAGGACCTGCGCCGGCTTCACATAGAGGTTGAACGGCGCGACCTTGCTGGTGCCCCGGAAGTACGGCCCCGCGTCCTGCTGCGGCGAGGCGTTGAAGATGTCCGCCTGCGCCAGCACCGGCAGGAACTTGCTCAGCGCGCCGGAGTAGGCGAAGGCGACCTTGCCGTACTGCTGGAGGATCGGCAGGTCGCTCTCCCGGGCGCTGCGCACCGGTCCGACGGCGCCGCCCGGCGGCAGGTTGTTGCCGTCGTAGACCGCGAGGAACCGCGAGAGCCCACCCTCCACCTCGATCGCGTAGACCACGTCGGCCGAGTTGATCCCGGTCTGCGGGCGGGCGTTGACGATGTTGTCGATCTTCACCGCGACGATCCGCCCGGCCTCACCGGGCAGCCCGGTGAGCGGCGAGACCTGGGCGGTGGGCGACGGGCTCGGCGTGCTGCTCGGGGCGCTGCTCGCCGGGCCGCTCGCCGGACCGCTCGCCGCGCCGCTCGACGGCGCGGGCGTGGTTGTTGGCGATGAGTGCGCCGTCGGACTGCCGCCGCCGCATCCGCCGACGCCGATCAGCAGCAGCGCGAAGACCGCGGCTGCGGGAGCGGCGACACTGCGCCTGGAAACACTCGGCATTCGGGACCACCTCCTGCCCCCGCTCCACTGTAGTTCGCCCGTTCGGTCCAGGCGCGCGGGCAACTGGTGAGCCGGGCAAGCCCGGTGGGCGGTTGCGGCCTCCCCGATGCTTGACAGTCCGTCATCAATGCGACGAGACTCATTAGCCAAGATGAATGGTCCCGTGCTCGACCGTTCCTGATCGCCCCGGCCGACGGCCCAGCCGTCACGCCCCGGTGATCGACCTGCCACGGCCGCAAGGGCCCGCCTGGCCATTCACGTCGGATCAGCGCACGGCTCCCCCGGTCCCCGGCTGCGAGAGGCCTCGGGCCCAGCGTGGAACTCCCGGCGGCGCGCCCCGGTGCCCCGCCGCCTCCGGCCGTGCCCGGACCCCGACCGACCGCACCCCGGGCACCCGGGCGCACCCCCATGGCGCCCGGAGGCCACCTCCGCCGCGCACCGGCGACCGGCCGCCTCACCCTCGGTCGCCGGTGCGTACGCGCAGCACCGTCGCTCTAGGAGGATCGGCTCAATGTCGCACTCGTCCCACCCCGCACGGACCGGCCCCGGCTCCGCAACCGTCCCCCAGTCCGTCCCCGCCCGGCCTGGTCCCGCCCGGCCTGGTGCCGCCCGGCCCGCCCTCGCTCCCGCCCCGGCCCACGGCGCGCCGGCCGGGCCCCGGCACCAGGAACTCGGCCTGCTGCTCTACCGCCTGCGGCTGGAGCGCGGGCTGTCGCTGCGGGCGCTCGCGCGATGTCTCGGGTACAGCTCGCACAGCGCCTTCGCCGACTTCGAGAAGGCGCGGCGGCTGCCCGGTGAACCGCTGCTGCTCGCCTACGAGCGGCTCTGCGAGCTGCGGCCCGGCTCGCTGGTCGAGCTGCGGGCCCTGGTGCTGGCCGAACGCGCGGCCGCACTGGCGGCGGCCCGGGGCCGCGGCACCGCCGAGGCGGTGGCGACCGTGCTGACCCTGCCCCCGCGCCCGCCCCGGTCGCGCCCGCTCGCGCCCGAGCCGGGCGGCGCCCCGGAGACCCTCGGCGGGCAGCGCCGGGCGGGACGCCAGGCGCGCCGGACGGCGGTGGCGGCCTTCGTGCTCTCCTGCGTGCCCCAGGGCCGGTTCGCCCACCTCGTCGCCCAGGTCAGGCAGTCCCTGACCAGGGCCTGAACCGCCCCCGACACGGTCCCCGGCCCCCGCGGGCCGGGGACCGTGCTGTGCGCGGGCCCCGGCCGTGCTGCCCCCGGCCGTACCGCGCCTGTACGCGCCTGTACGCGCCCGTACCGCGCTGAGTACGGAGCCTGTACGGAGCCCGTACGGCTTCTGTACCGAGCCCGTCCGACTCCCGTCCGACTCCCGTCCGACTCCCGTCCGACTTCCGTACGGCACCGCTCCCGGCTGTTCCCCGCTGTTCCCGGAGTGTGCCCGGCTCCGCCGCGCCCCGTCCCGCGGTGGCTTGGCGCCGGTAACCCTTGCAGGGCGCCGCCGTCCGGTGAGCGCTCCGTGAGACCCGAGGAGTCGTCATGAAGAAGATCGTGATCCGCAACGTCGGTGCCGTCCGCCTGACCGCCATGTGCACCTACCACTACAGCGCGTTCAGCTTCTGAGCCTGACCGGATCCCGATGAACCGCCGGTGCGCGGCCCGGCCGCGCACCGGCGCTCGGCCCACCCGAGGAGAGCGATGCTGGACGACCGGGTGCAGTTCCACCCGCTGAGCTTCCTGACCGAGCGCAATCCCGACGAGGTGCTGGTCGGGCGGCCGGACACCGAGTCCTACGCGGTCCTGCCGGCCGACGGCGCCGCGGTCCTGGAGCGGATGACCGCGGGCTCGACCCCGGCCGAGGCGGCCGCCTGGTACGAGGCGGAGTACGGCGCGGAGATCGACATGCCCGACTTCCTCGCCTCGCTGGACGCGCTGGGTTTCATCCGCGGCCAGGACGCCGAGGTGGCGGCGCCCGAGCGCCCCGTGGGCCTGCGGCGGCTGGGCCGGGCGCTGTTCTCGCCGCTCGCCTTCGCCGCCGCCGCCGTCCTGCTCGGCTGCTGGATCGCCGCCGTGGTCGTCCACCCGGACCTGGCGCCCGACCCCCACCAGGTCTTCTTCACCCGCTCCGCGCTCGCCGTCGAGCTGCTGGCGGTCTTCGGCCAGCTGCCCTGGCTCTTCCTGCACGAGGGCGGCCACGTGCTGGCCGGCCGCCGCCTGGGCCTGCGCAGCTCGCTCGGCGTCGGGACCCGGCTCTACTTCGTGGTCTTCGAGACCCGGATGAACGGCCTGCTCACCGTCGAGCGCCGCCGCCGCTACCTGCCCTTCCTGGCCGGGATGGCGGTGGACGTGGTGGCCGTGGCCGGGCTCGGCCTGCTCGCCCTGGCGCTGCGCGGACCGCACGGCGGGCAGCCGCTCGCCGGCCGGATCGCGCTCGCCATGGCCTTCCCCATCCTGACCAGGCTGGCCTACCAGTTCCTGCTCTACCTGCGCACCGACATCTACTACGTGATCGCCACCGCGCTGGGCTGCCACGACCTGCACGAGGCCACCCGCGCGGTGGTGCTCGGCCGGCTGCGCCGCCTGCTGCGCCGCCCCGACCCGGTCGTGCCGGCGGAGCTGTGGACGGAGCGCGACCTGCGGGTGGCGCGCTGGTACGCCCCGTTCTTCGCCGCCAGTGTCGCGGTGCTCTTCACCGTCGGGACGCTGGCCCTGGTCCCGATCGCCGTCCAGCTGGCCCAGCTGGTCTGGCACGGGCTGACCGGTCCGGTCACCAGCCCGCACTTCTGGGACAGCGCGGTCTTCGTCCTGCTGAACGCCTCCCAGGTCTGCTTCTTCGCCGTGGTCAGCCTGCGCGAGCGCGCCCGCCGCCGGGCCGCCGGCCACCGGTCCGCCCCGAAGGCAGGCGACCGCACCGCTCCGTCCGCGTCGTCCCCCAGGAGGGAATGGGCATGACCCGATCAAGTCACCTGCGGATCAACGCGCCGCGCCGGGCAGCGCGCCGCTCGGCCTTCGCCGCGGCGGGCCTGCCCGAGCCGGTCAGCTGCCACCAGCGCCTGCGCGGGCCCTACTCCGGGGTCGCCCCGATGCTGCGGGCGGTGGTGCCCGAGGCCTACCGCCGCTGGCCCGGGCTGGTGGACGCGCACCGGATCGTGCTGCTCTACACGGTGCCCGAACTCGCCGAGGTGATCGGGCAGGCGCCCCCGTCGCTGGTCGACGACACCCCGCACGAGGAGCGGACCAGGTACTTCGGCGCCTCGCTGATCCGGGCCACCTCGCAGGGGGTGATCACCTTCCTGCAGGAGCACGCGCGGCAACTGGCCGGGGCCGCCGGGGCCCCGGGGCCGGTGCTGACCCTCGCCTTCGACGACGCGGACCAGGCCGAGCCCACCGAGCAGGAGTTCCTGGCCCTGCTGCTGCGCCGGGCGGATCCCGAGCAGCTGCGGATCGCGGTCGGGACGGCCGCCGAGCCCGCGCTGCCCGAGCTGGCCGAGGCGCTGCGCCACTGGACCCGCCCGCTGCCGCTCCCCCCGCTGCCGGTCCCCCCGGTGGAGGACCCGGCGGCGGGCGAGGGCGGCGCGGCCCCCCGGCGGAGCACCGAGGAGCTGGCCCGGGCCCACGTCTGGTCCGAGGGCACCGGCGACGACCCCGAGGAGCTGGCCGGCTACGCCGCCGCCGAGCCGCGACTGCGCGCCCGGCTGCACGACGAGCGGGCGGACGAGCTGGAGGCGGGCGCCGACCGCGGCGTCCTGCTGGGCGCCCTGCCCTACCACCGCGAGCGCGGCAGCGACCCGGGCGGCGCGGGCCGCCGCGCGCTGCGCACCGCGCTGGAGATCTCGGTCGCGGTCGGCTACTCCACGGCCACCATCGACCTGGGCCACCGCGGCCGGGCGGTCTGCGACCCCGAGCTGCACCAGCTGGACTACTGCCACTTCAGCGCCAAGGCGGCCAGCGCGCTGGTCCCGATCGGGGAACCGGAGGAGTGCGAGGCGATCTACACCGAGCTGCGCCGCCGCTACACCCTGCCCAGGGTGCAGATGACCTGCAGCTACGCGCTCGCCATCCTCTACACCCGGTTCTTCCGCCCGCCGGACCACGAGAAGGCGCTGGAGCTGGCGAACAACGCCAGGGCGCTGGCCGAGTTGGAGACGGATCCGGTGCTGGGCCCGGTCTACCAGGTCTTCCAGGACAACGGCCTGGCGCTGATCGAGATGCGCCGGGGCCACCTGGACCGCTCGCTGCGGCTGGTCAGCGACGGAATCCGGCGGCTGGACGCCGAACTGCCCGGCGACCGCTACCTGGTGCACCGCACCCAGCTGCTGCACAACCGGGCCCGGGTGCTGGTCGCGCTCGGCCGGATCGAGGAGGCGCTGGCGGACTACGCGAAGCTGCTCGCCTGGGACCCGGCCTTCGTCGAGTACCACACCGACCGGGCCGCGCTGCTGCGCCGCCAGGGCGACCTGCCCGGCGCGCTGGCCGACTACGACCGGGCGATCGCCGTCTCGGCCCCGCTGCCCGAGCTCTTCTACAACCGCGCCAACCTGCGCGACCAACTCGGCGACGTGGCGGGCGCGCTGGCCGACCTGCGGTACGTCCTGGAGATGGAGCCGGCCGAGACCGAGGCCCGGCTGAACCTGACCGCGCTGCTGCTGGAGCTCGGCGAGCCGGGCGAGGCCGCCGAGTTGGCGGCGGCCGGCCTCCAACTGCGGCCCGAGGAGCCCAGGCTGCTCTGCACGGCCGGGTCGGCCGCGCACGCGCTGGGCGAATTCGACCAGGCGCGCCAGGCCTTCGACCGGGCGCTTGCGGTCGACGCCGCCTTCGGACCGGCGCTGGTCAACCGCGCGGTGCTCAGCTACGAGCAGGGCGAACTCGACTCCGCCATCGGCGATCTGACCGCCGCACTGGAGCTGACCGGCGACGATCCCGACGTGCTGCACAACCGAGGCGTGGCACTGCAGGAGGCGGGCCGCCACGCCGAGGCCGTCCGCGACTACGGCCGGGCCCTGGAGCTGCCGGGCGCGGACCGGGCCGAACTGCTGCGCCGGCGCGCGTGGTGCCTGACCGCCCTCGGGCGGGCCGAGGCCGCCGAGGCCGACCTGCGGGCCTGCCTGGATCTCGGGCCTGGCCCGGACACCGCGCAGCTGGAGCAGCTGCTGGAGCGGCTCGCCGCCGACCGCTCCCCGCTGCTGAGCGGCCCGGGGAGCGAGGGGGCATGACGGTCGACGCCCAGAGCTTCCGGGAGGCGCTGGCCTGCGTGGCGATGCAGGTCACCGTGGTGACCACGCGCGACCGTGGCGGCGCGGCGCACGGCACCACGCTCGGGTCCCTCTGCTCGCTCTCGCTCAGTCCGCCGCTGGTGCTCTTCTGCCTGGCCCACCGGGCCGGCGCGCACGACGCGATCTGCGGCGCCGAGCGGTTCTGCCTCAGCGTGCTGGCCGCCGACCAGCAGCCGACGGCGGCCCGCTTCGCCGGGCCCGCCCAGCACCGCTTCGGCGCCGAGAACGCCGAGGGCCGGGAGGAGGACATCGTGCTGGACGGGCTGCCGGCCGTGCGCGGCGCGCTGGCCTGGCTCGTCTGCGTCCGGCACAGCCTCCTGGCGGCGGGGGACCACACCATCGTGGTGGGGGAGGTGCAGCGGGCGGAGCGTTCGGCGGCCGGCCCCGGCGGCCCGCTGGTCTACCACGACCGCCACTACCGCGCGCTCGCCGAGGACCGCGCGCGCCGCGACCGGCTGGCCCGCGCGGGGAACGGTGCGGTGGTGGCGACCGGTCAGCCGCTCTTCCTGGGCCAGGTGGCCGACCCGCACCGCTGAGCCGACCCGCACCGGTGCGGGTCGGCTCAGCGGTGCGGGCAGGTGCTGCGGTAGGTGCTGCGGGCCGGGCTCAGCGGCCGGGCTTGGCCAGCAGCAGCTCGGTGTTGTGGTCCAGCGCGGTGCCCAGCTTGGCGCCCGGGGTGGCGTACGGGTCGTTGAAGGACAACTCGCGGTAGAGCGAGGCGAGTGCCGCGTCCGAGGTGTCGTCGAAGGCGGTGCCGTAGGGGGCGGCGGACTCGATCAGCGTGGTGAAGAGCGAGATCGTGCCGTCGCCGTTGTCGGTGAGCTCGATGATCCGCGCGTGCTGCGGGAAGTCGATGTGCGAGGCGGTGTTGACCTCCCAGAAAGCGCGCTCGGGCACCGCGTGCCCGTGTGCGGTGATCTGGTTCTGGTGGGTGTGGCCGTTCACCCAGGCCACCACGTTCGGGTAGCGCTGGAGCAGCGCGACCAGCTCGTTGCCGTCGTGCCGGCGCTCGAAGAGGTGGCGCGGGTCGAGCAGCAGGTTGCCCATGGTGGTGCTGGTGTGGTGACTGAAGAGCACCACCAGGCGGCTGCTCGAACCGCCGCGCACCAGGTTGCCGCTGGTGTCGTACCAGTGGTCGCTGTTGGCGCGCAGCTGCTGCTCCAGCCAGGTCAGCTGGGCGGTGCCGATCGAGCCGTCGGCGAAGCCGGCCGCGTTCGTGGTGTCCAGGCTGATGCCGAGCACGCCGTCGGAGATCTCGAAGGTGTAGTAGAGGTTGCCGCTGCTCGCCGCGTCCGAGGTGAAGCCGTGGCCGTAGGGTCCGGCGCCGGTGTGGGCCGGGTCGAGGTGGGCCTGGGCGAACTGCTCGGTGGTGAAGGGCCGGCGCCGCCCGTCCGGGGTCACCTCGCGCACCGCGTCGGTGTCGGCCAGCAGGCGGCCGAGCAGCAGCACGGCGGAGGCCGGGTCGCTCTTCAGCAGGCCGGCCAGCTTGGCCGCGTCCGCGTCGTCGCAGCCCTCGATCTTGCGGTCGCCGGTGTAGAGCGAGCCCAGCAGGCCCAGGTCGGGCAGGGTGCCCTCGATGCTGTCGTCGTGGTTGCCGACCGTGGTGTACCAGGGCATCGCCAGGCCGGGCGCCTGGAAGCTGCTGCCGGCCGCCGTCAGGAAGCCGGGGACCTGCGGGAAGCCGAGCGCCTTGTAGCTGTCCTGGTAGGCGCTCTCCGGGTTCCAGTAGCCGGCGTTGCCGGAGTCCTGCACGCCCTCGTAGCGGCTGGTGTCACCGCTGTTGGGCGTGACCCGCCCGCCGCTCATCACGGTCAGGTACCAGTCGAGTTCGAGCTGCTCGTGGTTGTCGGTGTTGTCGCCGGTGGCCATCACCAGGCTGAACGGCAGGCCGGTGTACGGGCCGGCGGCCACCGCGTTCACCCGCTCCACCAGCGAGGAGGCGCCGCGCACGGTGAGCGTCTCCTGCGGGCGGTGCGCGGCGTCGTTCCAGCGGGCCAGGTACTCGAAGCGCACCGGCGACTCGGTGTCGCACAGGTGCATGTCGGTGAACTGGACGAAGCTCGCCAGGCCGGTGCGGCGGTCGTCGCGTCCGCTCTGCGCGGCGGCCAGCTCCGCCCGGACGGCCAGCGGCCAGCCCGGACCGGAGAGCAGCCGCCGGTAACCGGTGCTGCCGACCGGGGTCGCCACCTGCTCCAGGGTCGTCCCGCCCACCGTCACCGCGCGCGCCGCGGTCGCCGCCAGGGCGCCGTCCCGGGCCGCGGCCGAGGCGAAGGTGCCGCCGGCCAGCGAGAGCGCGGCGCCGGCGGCCGTGGCGGAAGCACCGCTGATGAAGCGGCGCCGACTGAACGCGGACATGGGGGTCCCCCTCCTGATGCCCCGCCGGAGTGGGTGCCGCGCCCGGCGGAGAACGGTCTGTGCGACGGTGGCCGGGCGTGAGCGCGCCGGACCGAGGCGGAACGTTACCGGCAGGTAGCCGCCACTGGCAGGCCTGGAGCGGAACGCTGGGCGAACAGCTGGACGGATTCGCGGGGAATCGGTGAGGACGCGGACGATCGGCCGCGTCCGGCGGCGCGGTGACGGGCGTTCAGCACCCCTGCCGCCGGCCAGCCCTGCCGCCGGTCAGCGGTGGGGCCAGCCCTGCCGCCGGTCAGCAGTGCGGCTGCCCCAGCTTGGCCATGAGCCGGTCCAGTTCGGCCAGTTCGGCCGGCTCCAGGGCGAGCAGCGAACCCGGCGGCCGGTTCAGGATCCGCTCCGCCTGCTCGGCGGCGGCCGTCCCGGCCGGGGTGAGGCTGACGATCTTCGAGCGCCGGTCCTCCGGGTGGACGGTGCGGGCCACGTAGCCGCGCCGCTCCAGGTCGTCCACCACCAGCGTGGTGTACGGCTTGTCGGTGGAGAGTGTCGCGGTGAGGTCGCGCATGGTCTGTGGTCCGGCCAGCAGCCGCCGCAGCGCCTTGGCGCGGAAGAAGCTGACCCCGAGCGTCTCCGCCACCTCGCGGCGCCGGTCCCCCTGCTCCAGCACCAGGAACCGCATGACATCCCAGATCCGGGTGACCGGGTCCGCCCCGGTCAGGTCCGCCCCGGTCAGGTCCGCCCCGACCGCGTCGGTCCCGGACGCGGTCGTCCCGGCCGCGTCGTCGTCGGCCGCGCCGCCCTGCCTGGTGCTGCTCACGAAGTGTCCGTTTCTCCCGGTTCAGCTGGGTGCCAGGCGCGCCGCGGTCTGCTCGGCGGTCCGCCTGGCCCAGCGGCCGGTGGTGAGCATACCGAGCAGCAGCACCGCCACGCCGCAGGCGGTGACGATCCACCAGCCGATGTGGCTGGCCTGCGGCAGACCGGTGCCCAGTGGTCCGCGCACCGCCGAGGTGACCAGCGAACCGATCACGGCGACGCCCAGCGACTGGCCGACCTGGCGGCTGGTGGAGGCCACCGCGGCGGCGACCCCGGCCTGGGTGCGTGGCATCCCGGCGACGGCGGTGTTGGTGACCGGGGCGTTGACCATGCCGAAGCCGAGCCCGAGCAGCGCGTAGGCGCCCAGCAACTGCCAGAGCGGGGTGTGCGCGCTCAGGCCGGTCAGGGCCAGGCCCCCGGCGGTGGTCGCGGCGCCCGCGATCAGCAGCGGCACCCGCGGCCCGGCGGTGGCCACGATCCGTCCGGAGATCGGCGCGCAGACCACCGTCAGCACGGCCAGTGGCAGCGTCAGCAGCCCGGCGTGCAGCGCCGAGCAGTGGCGCACCTCCTGCAGGTAGAGGGTGTTGAGGAAGAGGAAGCCGGCCAGTGCGGAGAAGGAGCAGACCGCGATCACGGTCGCGCCGGCGAACGGCGCGCTGCGGAAGAAGCGCGGGTTGATCAGCGGCTCGGCCCGCCGCAGCTCGTAGGGCACCAGGCAGGCCAGGGCCGCCAGCGCCACCGCGCCGCACGCCGCACTCTGCGCGGACGCCCAGCCGGCCGCCGGGGCCCCGATCAGCCCGTAGGTGAGCGCGACCAGCAGGGTGATGACCAGCAGTTGGCCCACCGGGTCGACCCGGCGCGGCCGGGGCGCGCGCGACTCGGGGACGAAGAGCGCGGCGAGCAGCAGGGCGGCCAGGCCCACCGGGATGTTGATCCAGAAGATCGCCCGCCAGCCGACCGAGCCGACCAGCGCACCGCCGACCAGCGGCCCCAGCGCCATGCTGATGCCCACCACGCCGCCCCAGACGCCGATGGCCCGGGCCCGCTCCCGCGGCTCGGTGAAGGTGTTGGTGATGATCGACATCGCGACCGGGTTGAGCATCGAGCCGCCCACCGCCTGCAGTGCCCGCGCGGCCACCAGCCAGCCCAGGCTGCCGGAGAGCGAGCAGAGCAGCGAGCCCAGGGTGAAGAGCACCAGCCCGGTCTGGAAGGTGCGCCGCCGCCCGATCCGGTCCCCGGTCGAGCCGGCCAGCATCAGCAGCGAGGCGAGTACCACGGTGTAGGCGTCGATGATCCACTGCAGCCCCGAGACGGAGGCGTGCAGGTCCCGCCGCATCGACGGCAGCGCGACGTTCACGATCGTGTTGTCCAGGCCGACGATGAACAGGCTCAGGCAGCAGATGCCGAGCACGCCCAGCTTGCGCCGGTGGCTCAGCGGTGCGGACGCGTCGCGGGTCGGCAGCGCGGTGACGCTAGTGGTTATTGGCATACAACAATTATATGCATACAACTATCGCGTCTGTCGAAGGTCGGATCCGTTGACGGTGGGTCACCAGGGCCGCGCAGAACTCGAACGGGCCACCTGGGTAGCCGGGTGCACACCCTGCGTGGTCACGTGGTGCAAGGCCAGCAGGCGCGCCCGGCACCGGGATTCGCGCCGGGCGACCGCGCCGGGGACGCGCGGTCGGAGCGGCCGCTCACAGCACGTCGCGGACCCGCCCGGCCTCTCCGCCCGGCGCACCGTCCGCCACGTACCGCGCGGACCCATCGGCCCGTGCGACCAGCGAAGAAAGTTGAACCATGCAGCCTCCCCGCCCGCGGCGCTTCGCCTCGCTGCGCCGCGCCGAACGGCCGCTCGCCGGCCTCGGTGTCCTGGCCCTGCTCTCCTCGGCGGCGCTGGCCGGCCTCGCGCCCGGCGTGAGCTCCGCCTCCAGCCACCGTGAAGCCCCGCTGATCGCGGGCGATCCGAAGGCCGACAACACCGACGTCTACGCGTTCGTCAGCCCGGACAAGCCCGACACCGTGACGCTGGTGGCGAACTGGATCCCGTTCGAGGAGCCCAACGGCGGCCCGAACTTCTATCCGTTCGCCGACGACGCGCACTACAACATCAAGATCGACAGCGACGGTGACGGCAAGCCGGACACCACCTACACCTGGACCTTCACCAACCACATCCGCGACGACGCGAACCAGTTCCTGTACAACACGGGCGTGGTGAAGACGGTCGACGACCCGAACCTGAACTTCCGGCAGACCTACACCCTCACGGTGACCGGTCCGGACGGGTCCACCAAGACGCTGCTGAAGGACGCGCCGGTCGCCCCCTCGAACGTCGGCAAGGCCTCGATCCCCGACTACGCCTCGCTGCGCCGGCAGGCCACCGTCGCGCTGCCCGGCGGCGGCCAGACCTACGCGGGCCAGGCGGCCGACCCGTTCTTCCTGGACCTGCGCGTCTTCGACCTGCTCTACGGCGGGAACCTCTCGGAGACCGGGCACAACACGCTCGCCGGGTACAACGTCAACACCATCGCCCTCCAGGTCCCCAAGAAGGACCTGGCGCTCAAGGGCGACGCCACCCGCAACCCGGTGATCGGCGTCTGGTCCACCACCGACCGGATGGGCGCCCAGGTCGCCGACAAGGGCGGCGAGAGCAAGGGCGGTGAGGGCAAGGGCACGGACGGCAAGGGCACGGACGGCAAGGCGGTCGGCTGGCACCAGGTGTCCCGGCTGGGCAACCCGCTGGTCAACGAGGTCGTGGTGCCGCTGAAGTACAAGGACGCCTTCAACGCGCTGGCCCCGGTCGACGACCACACGGTCACCCCGGTGGTGGACAAGGTCAAGGACCCGATCGTCCCCAAGCTGGTCCAGAGCATCTACGGCATCCCGGCGCCCGCCACCCCGCGCAACGACCTGGTCGAGATCTTCCTGACCGGGATCTCGAAGAACTCCGGCGGCCCGATCCAGGCCGACCTCAACTCGCAGCTGCTGAACGCCGATGTGAACAAGGCCGCGTTCACCCCCGCCGAGGAGCTGCGGCTGAACATGGGGGTGCCGCCGAGCGGCGCCCCCAACCGGCTCGGCGTGCTGGGGCAGGACCTGGCGGGCTTCCCGAACGGCCGCCGACTCGCGGACGACGTCGTGGACATCGAGCTGCAGGCCCTGGAGGGCGCGGCCCAGACCGGGAAGATCGTGCCCGCGCTGGCGAACGGTGACGGGGTCCACGCGCCGGACCATGCGTTCGGCGCGACCTTCCCCTACGTCGCGCTGCCGAACACCGCGGCCGTCAACCAGGCGGTCACCGACAACCCGGGCGGCGGCGTCGGCGCCGGCCTCGGCGGCCTGTCGGTCGCCGGCTTCCCGCTCGCCGGGGCGAGCGCGTTGGGCGGCGGCGTGCTGCTGAGCGCGGCCGGCTTCCTCCTCCTGCGCCGCCGGCGCGGTGCCCAGTAGTGGCGCACCGTGCTGACCGGGCCCGGCCGTTCCGCCCGTGGCGGGGCGGCCGGGCCCGCGCGGGGCGCCGGCTGGGCGTGATCACGCTGGGTGCGGGGCTGGCCCTGACCGCCGTCGGCACGGTCAGCCTGACCACGGCGCCGCGGCCCGCCGGCGCGCCGGTCGCCGACCGCGGCGCGCTGGCTGTGCTGCCGTCCGGCGCGGCACTGCCGGCGGACGCCGCCCGGCCGGCCGCGGCGCCGCCGGTGCGCCTGCGAATACCCCGGCTGGAGCTGGACAGCGGCCTGACCGACCTGCAGGTGGGCGGCGACGGCCACCTCGCGGCCCCGGCCGATCCGATGGTGCCCGGCTGGTGGAGCCAGGGCGTGGCACCGGGCAGCCCCGGTACCGCCGTGATCGTCGGGCACGTCGACTCGCGCACCGGGCCCGCCGTCTTCGCCGGCCTGTCGCAGCTGCGGCCCGGCGACCGGATCGAGGTGGACGGGGCGGACCGCTCCACCGCCGTCTTCACGGTGCGGGCGTTGCGCGGCTACGACAAGGACGACTTCCCGGACGACCTGGTCTACGGCAACACACCGACCCCCAGCCTGCGACTGATCACCTGCGGCGGCAGCTACGACAGCCGGGCCGGCGAGTACCGGGCCAACCTGGTGGTCTTCGCCGAACCGGTCCCCGTACCGAGCGGCTCGGCGGCACCGAGCGGGGCCGTTGCGCCGAGCGGGGCCGTTGCGCCGAGCGGCTCGCCCGCGCCGCGGCCGCGACCCTCACCGACCGCCACCCACGACCGGCGCCCGATCTGAGCGCCGCCCCCTGAGGAGCCCCCGTGACCCGTCAGCACCCCAGGTCCGCCCGCCGCCGTGCGGTGCTGGCGGCTTCGGCCGCCGCCCTCGGCGCCGTCCTGTTCGCGGCGGGCGCGGTGGGCCTGGCCCCGGCCCGCGGTGGCGCGCCGGGCGGGGCCGGAGCGGCCGTACCCGGCGCGCCTGCCGCCCCGGCCGCCGGGGCCGATCCGGTGGCCGTGGAGACCGGTGTGCTGCAGGCGCGCCTGCGGCAGAGCCCGGACGACGCCTCGGCGCTGGGCCGCTTGGGCCTGGACTACGTGCAGCTGGCCAAGAGCACCGCCGATCCGTCCTACTACCCGCGCGCGGAAGGCGTGCTGACCCGCTCGCTGGCCCTGGACGGCGCGGAGAACTTCACCGCGATGGCCGGGATGGCCGCGCTGGCGGCCGGGCGCCACGAGTTCGCCGGCGCGCTCGACTGGTCGCGGCGCGCGATCGCGGTCAACCCGGACAACGCCACCCTGTACGGCATCCAGGCCGACGCGCTGACCCAGCTCGGCCGCTACCCGGAGGCCTTCGACACCATCCAGCGGATGGTCGACCTGCGCCCCGGCACACCCTCGCTGACCCGCGCCTCCTACAGCTGGGAGCTGCGCGGCGAGGTCGAGACCGCGCGGCAGCAGATGGCCCGCTCACTGGACGACGCGAGCACCCCGGCGGACCGCGCCTTCGCCCTCTACCACCTGAGCCAGCTGGCCTTCGACAACGGTGATCCGCGCACCGCGCTCACCCGGGCCCAGCAGGGCCTGCGCGTGCTGCCGGGTTCGGCCGAGCTGCTGGAGGGCCGGGCGAAGGCCGAAGCGGCGCTGGGCGATCCGGGTGCGGCGGTGGCCGACTACACCCGCGCGGTCGCGCTGGTCCCGCAGCCGGGCTACGTGCTCGAACTGGGCGAGCTGCTGCAGTCGCTGGGCCGCCAGGAGGAGGCGCAGCAGCAGTACCAGGTGTTTCGCGCCGAGGAGAAGCTGCTGGCCGACAACGGGGTGGCGATGGACAGCGACGCGACCCTCTTCGAGGCCGACCACGGCGACCCGCGGCAGGCGCTGGCCACCGCCGAACAGGGCCTGCGCACCCGCCCGTTCCTGGACATGCACGACGCCCGCGCCTGGGCGCTGCACGTCAACGGCCGCGATGACGAGGCGCTGGCGGAGTCGGTGCGCGCGAACGCGCTCGGCATGCGCAACGCGCTCTTCGCCTACCACCAGGGCGTGATCGAGAAGTCCCTGGGCCGCACCGCCGCCGCCCGCGCGGACCTGGCGCGGGCGCTGGAGATCAATCCCGCCTTCAGCGTCCGGCACGCGCCGGACGCCCGCGCGGCGCTGCGCGAGCTGGGCGCCGGGACCTGAGCGGGGTCACCCGGCCACGTGTCCTGGGCCGCCGCCGAGCTCGGTGTAGAGCCGGGTCCACTGCTGGTCCACGGCGGTGGGCGGGTGGCCGTCGCAGTAGGGCTTGGCCCCGTTGGCCGTGTAGTAGCGCATCATCTCCAGCACCGCGGGGCCGTCCGAACTGGCGGTGTCGCGGTAGCGGGTGCCGGGCGGCTCGGCCTGGTGGACCAGGCAGCTGGGCGAGGGCGTCGCGGGCTGGGCGTCGAACCGCCCGTCCGCGGGCGCGCGCTCGCAGCCGGCGGCGAGCGGCAGCAGGGGCAGGAGCAGCAGGGCGAGCAGCTTGCGCGGGCGTCGGCGCGGGCGCGGGCTGGTGGGGACGGGCACGGTGGACCTCCGGTCACAGGGTGGACGGCAAGCTGCGGATCAGCAGGCCCAGGCCCACCACCAGCACCAGCACCGCCGTCAGCAGGCCGCTGTACGGGCTCAGCCGGCGCAGCCACCGCACCAGCGGGCGGTCCCCGGCACTCGCCAGCCGGTCGCCCAGGCGCACGAAGAGCAGGCCGACCGCCGTGAGGGTGCCGGCCATGCCCAGGCCGTAGGCGAGCACCAGGCCGGCGCCGAAGAGGGTGCGGCCCAGCGCCACGGCGCCGAGCAGCACCACCAGGGCGGAGGGGCTGGGGACCAGGCCGCCCGCGATGCCCATGCCGACCAGCCCGCGCCGGCTCAGCGGGCGGGCGTCGGGGGCCGGGCGGTGGTGGTGATGGCGGCCCGGGCCGTGGCTGTGGCTGTGCTGGTGGTCGTGGTCGTGGTGATCGTGGTGGCTGTGCGGGTGCGGGTGCGGGTGCGGGTGGTCGTGGTGGTGGGCGGGATCGTGGGCGCGATCGTGGTCGTGCGCGGCCGGGCGGGCCCGGTGGCGGCGGACCGCCTCCAGCAGCAGGCCGGCGCCGATCAGCGCCACCAGCGCCCCGCTCAGCGCGCCGAGCCAGCCGAGCACCACATCGCCCGCGAAGGCCGCGAAGCCGGTGAGGCAGAGCCCCATCACCAGCACCCCGGCGGTGTGGGTCGCCGTCACCGTGGCGCCCACGGTCAGCGCGTCCCGGGTGGTGCCCCGCTTGCCCGCCAGGTAGGCGGCCATGACGGTCTTCCCGTGTCCGGGCAGCAGCGCGTGGCCGGCCCCCAGGACCACCGAGAGCAGCACCGCCAGCAGTCCGATCGGCAGGGTGAGCCGATGGGCCGCGCCGAGGTCGGTGAGCTGTCCGGAGAGCGAGGCGAGCCAGGCGTTCGGGCCGGTGGGGCGGGCCGCTCCGGAGGCGGCGCCGGCCAGGGCGGAGGCGGCGCCGTCGCCGCCCGGCACGGCGGTGAACCGGGCGGTGGTCACGCCGCTCGGGTTCTCCAGCAGGTCGCGCGGATAGTTCCGCAGCTCCTGGGTGACCGAGCTGTCCGGTACGTCGGACCGGGTCAGCCGGGCGCCGTCGCCGCGCGCGGTGATCTCGTTCCAGCCGACCCGCCCGGGCTCGACCCCGGTCGCCACCCGCAGCGTGGTGCCGCGCGGGTCGAGGTGGAGCGGCGCGGAGAGCCGGCATTCGAGCCGACTGGTCTGCAGGCCGGCCGCGCCGGGCAGGTAGGTGAAGGAGCGCCCGTCGACCGTCCAGGCCAGGGCGGGGCCGTCGTCCGCCGCCGTCACCCGCAGCCGCTGCGCGGTCTGCGCGCACTGGTCGGCGGCCCAGGCGGCCTGCGCGGCCTGGTCCGTGGCGCCGTTGGCGTGCTGCTGGACCTTGGGCCGGTCCTGCAGGGTGGGGATCTCCGCGGTGTCGGTGACGGCCAGCACCTCGATCCGGTCCGCTGCCAGGGTGAAGCCGGTGTAGTGGTTGATCGAGAAGTTGCCCAGCGGGTGCGCCGGGGCCGCCAGGTGTGCCGGGGCCGCCGGGGCCGCCGTGGCCGGGGCCGGCAGCAGCCAGCCGGCGGTCACGGCCGGCAGGGCGGCGGCGCTCAGCACGGCGGTGCGGACTAGTCGGCGGGCGCGGGCCACGGTCGACCTCCAGGGGCGGGGCGGCCGCTCGGCGGCGGCAGCGGGCGGGCGGTGGGCCCTGGCCCGGCCCCCGGCTGACGGTCCCGACGATTCCGATCCGATGCGCCCGTGCCCCTCAGCCACCCCGGATGGTCCGCGAAGCTCACCCGATCGGCGTAGTGGCGAGCCGCCGCGGACCTCGCGCGGCGGTCGGGCGGCGGGAGGGCGGTGGTTCGGCGGCGGTCGGGGCAATCCGCGGCGCGTGGTGCTCCGAAGGAGGGGTGAACACCGTGCCGCCGATCCGCCTGTGCCGACCCGCTGGAGGTCCCCCATGCCCCGCCGCTGTGCCGCCGTCCGGCTCACCGCGTGCCCACCGCCGCCGAGCTGCCCCGGTGCCGTCGACGAGGTGGTGGCCCGGTGAGCGGCGTCGTCCATCTGGCCGCCCCACGGCGGCGCGGCCCCGATCTGGCGGAGCTGGTGGCGCGGGTGGCCTTCGGTGACCAGGACGCCTTCGCCCGGCTCTACGACGTGATCGCCGGCCCGGTGCTCGGCCTGGTGCGGCGGGTGCTGCGCGACCCGGCGCAGTCGGAGGAGGTGGCGCAGGAGGTGATGCTGGAGGTCTGGCGCACCGCCGCGCGCTACCGTCCCGAGCGCGGCGAGGTGCTGGCCTGGGTGCTCACCATGGCGCACCGGCGGGCGGTGGACCGGGTCCGGGCGGCCCAGGCGGCCGCCGACCGCGATCAGCGCGCGGCCGCCAAGGCGTACACGCCCGTCTTCGACGAGGTCGCCGAGCAGGTCGAGGGGCGGCTGGAGCGCGAGCAGGTGCGACGCTGCCTGCGCACCCTGACCGAACTGCAGCGCGAATCGGTCGCGTTGGCGTACTACCGCGGCTTCACCTACCAGCAGGTCGCCGAACTGCTCGGCACACCGCTGGGGACCATCAAGACCCGGATGCGCGACGGGCTGATCCGGCTGCGCGACTGCCTGGGGGTGTCGTCATGACCAGCACGGCCGATCTGCACACGCTGACCGGCGCCTACGCGGCCCACGCCCTGGCGGAGGCCGAGTGCCGGGCGTTCGAACGGCACCTGGCGCAGTGCGACGCCTGCGCGCTGGAGGTGCGGGAGTTCAGCGAGACGCTGGCCCGGCTCGGCGCGGCCGAGGTGGTGGCGCCGCCGCCCGAGCTACGGATCCGGGTGCTGGCGGCCACCGCCACCACGCGCCAGTTGCCGCCGCTGGCCGCCGCGCCGGTCGCCGCCGACCAGGAGCGAGGCCGCCGGGTCCGCCGCTGGCCGCGGTTCGCGCTGGCCGCCTCCGTGGCCGTGGCCGCGGCGCTGGGCGGCATCGCCGTGCAGCAGCACGAGCGGGCGAGCGGCGCCGCCGCCCGGGCGGACCGGCTGCAGGTCGAGCAGGACCGGATCGCCGGCCTGCTGACCGCGCCGGACGCGCGCACCAGCAGCCGGCCGCTCGGCTCGGGCGCCGGCACCGTCATCTGGTCGCAGAGCCGGGGCCAGGCCGGCTTCCTGGCCCAGGGGCTGCCCGCGCTGGCCCAGGGCAGGACCTACGAGCTCTGGTACGACGACGGCGGCACCATGCGCCCGGCCGGCCTGCTGCCGACCGCCACCGGCGCGCTGCTGCTCACCGGCCCGATCCACGGCGCCGCCGGGGTCGGGGTGACCGTCGAGCCCGCGGGCGGCTCCGCCCGGCCCAGCGGGCAGCCGGTGCTGGTGCTGCCCTTCAGCTGACCGGACCGTTTCGGTCGGAGGGTTCGGTCCGGTCCGGTTCGGCAGGCCGGCCGGACCGGTTCGGCTGGCGGGGCCGCTTCGGCAGGCCGGGTCCGGTTCGGCGGGCTGGGTCCGGTTCGGCCGATCGAGTGGACATGCCGCGCCGATCGGAGCAATCCGAGGGGCCGTCCGGTCCGAATGAACCATGACCGCCGGGACGGACGGCCCTGAGCAGCAGGGTCGGCCCGGGGGACTGGAGGGGTGCTGGTGACCATGCCTGGGACCGCCAAGGAGATCGCGGCGGACCGTGGCCGGCCGATGGCCGGGGCCCGCGGACGAGTCGCGGTGATCGGCGCCGGGGTGGCGGGCCTGACCGCCGCGTACCGGCTCCAGCGCGCGGGGGTCGCGGTCGAGCTGTTCGAGGCCGACGCGCGGCTCGGCGGGCACGCCCACACCCAGCGGGCGGTGGGCGCCGACGGCCGCGCGGTCGCGCTGGACACCGGCTTCCTGGTGCACAACGAGCGCACCTACCCGCAGCTGGTCGAGCTCTTCCGGGAGCTCGGGGTGCCCACCCGCCGGAGCGAGATGAGCATGTCGGTGCGCTGCCACGGCTGCGGTCTCGAATACGCGGGCGCCCGGGGTCCGGCCGGGCTGCTGGCCCAGCCGGGCGCGCTGCTGCGCGGGCGCTACCTGCGGATGCTGGCCGAGGTGCCGGTCTTCCACCGCCGGGCCCGCCGGCTGCTGGCCGACCCGGCGGCGGGCGAGCCCACCCTCGGCCGGTTCCTGGCGGCCGGCGGCTTCTCCCCGTTCTTCGTCAGCCACTTCATGAACCCGGTGGTCGCCGCGGTCTGGTCGTGCGCCCCCGAGGTGGCCGGCGAGTACCCGGCCCGCTACCTCTTCGCCTTCCTGGCCAACCACGGGATGCTGAGCGTGACCGGGTCGCCGAGCTGGCGCACCGTGGTCGGCGGCTCGCAGGTCTACGTCGAGCGGATCGCCGAGCGGCTGACGGCGGTGCACCGGGCGGCCCCGGTGACGGCCGTGCGCCGCCACCCGGACGGCGTCACGGTCGACACCGCCGACGGGCGGCGCACCGAGGCGGACGCCGTGGTGGTGGCCACCCACGCCGACCAGGCGCTGCGGCTGCTGGCCGATCCCACCGACGCGGAGCGCGCGGTGCTCGGTGCCTTCCGCTACTCACGCAACCCGACCGTGCTGCACCGGGACGCCTCCCGGCTGCCGCGCGCCAAGGGTGCCCGGGCGTCCTGGAACTACGAACTGCCCGCCTGCGACGGCGGCGCGGGGAGCGTGCGGGTCAGCTACCACCTCAACCGGCTGCTCGGCCTGGACACCGCCGAGGACTACCTGGTCACCCTCAACGAGGACCGCCACCGGCCCGTGGCGCCCGAACAGGTGCTCTCCCGCACCGTCTACGAGCACCCGATCTACACCCCCGAGAGCGTCGCCGCCCAGCGGCGGCTACCCGAACTGGCCACCGGGCGCAGCGCGTTCGCCGGGGCCTACCACGGCTGGGGGTTCCACGAGGACGGCTGCCGTTCCGGCGCCCAGGCCGCCCACGCGCTGCTCGGCGGCGTGCTCGGCGGCGGGGCGAACCTCGGCGGGGCACGGCTCGACGGGGTGCACCCCGACGGGGTGCAACTCGGTGGGGTGCAACTCGGTGGGGTGCAACGATGAGCGGCGCGCTGCCCGGCCCGTGGGGCGCGGCCCTCTACGACTGCCGGATCGGCCACCTGCGCACCGCCCCGCTGCGGCACGCCTTCCAGCACCGCACCTACCTCTGGCTGGTCGACCCGGACCGGCTGCCGCCGGTACCCGGCTGGCTGCGCCCGCTGGCCGCCTTCCACGCCGCCGACCACCCGGGCCCCGCCGGACTGACGATCCGTCAGAAGCTGGAGCACTACCTCGCCGAGCAGGGTGTCGAGGCTGCCTGCGGCCGGATCCTGATGCTCACCCAGGCCCGCTCCTACGGCTACGTCTTCAACCCGCTGACCGTGTACTGGTGCCACGACCGCGAGGGCCGCCCGCTCTGCACCGTGGCCGAAGTGCGCAACACCTACGGCGGCGCGCACCGCTACCTGCTGCGCCCCGACGAGCGCGGCCGGGCCACCACCGCCAAGGAGTTCTACGTCTCGCCGTTCTTCCCGGTGGACGGTGAGTACCACATGGTGCTGCCCGAGCCCGGCGAGCGGCTGGCGCTGGCGATCCGGCTGGAGCGGCCCGGCGGCCCGGCGTTCACCGCGACCGTGCGCGGCACCCGGCGCCCGGCCGGCCCGGGGCAACTGCTGCTGGCGGCGCTGCGGCACCCGTTCGCGACGCCGGCCGTCCCGCTGCACATCCGCTACCAGGGCATCCGGCTGCTGCTGCGCGGCCTGCCGGTGCAGCCCCGTCCCGGCGGCGGCTGCCCGGTGGCCGGCGGCCGCTCGGCCGGCGCCGGCCCGGTGGGCGCCGCCCATCCGGACCCGTCCCAGGAAAGCACGTCCCAGGAAGAGGCACTCCTCCCGTGACCATCGTGACCGAGCTGATCGCACCCCAGGACTTCCACGTCGACCCGGGGCGCTGGCCCGACGTCGCCCGCGTGCCGCGCGTGCCGCTGCGCGCCGCGGTGGCGCTGCGGCTGCTGCGCCGGGTCGCCAAGCAGCGCGGCCTGCGGGTCGAGCTGCCCGGCGGCCGGCTGCTGGCACCGGCGCCGGCGCAGGCCCCGGTGCTGCGGCTGCACCGGCCCGAGGCCTTCCTGCACCGGGTCGGCGCCGGCGGCCTGATCGGGTTCGGCGAGTCCTACCAGGCCGGTGACTGGGACGCGCCCGACCTGATCGCCGCGCTCACCGTGCTGGCCACCGCGCCGCAGACGCTGGTCCCCACCGGCGCCCAGTGGCTGCGCCGGCTCTACGTGCAGCGGCCGCCGGCCACCGAGCTGAGCACCGTGGACAACGCCCGCACCAACATCCACCGGCACTACGACCTGTCCAACGAGCTCTTCGCGCAGTTCCTCGACCCCACCATGACGTACTCCGCCGCCGTCTTCCCGACCGGGCGCGACCACGCCCCGGTGGCCGACTGGGACGGCCTCGCCACCGCGCAGCACCGCAAGATCGACCAACTGCTCGACCTGGCCGGGGTCGGACCGGGCAGCCGGGTGCTGGAGATCGGCACCGGCTGGGGCGAACTCGCGCTGCGCGCGGCGCGCCGCGGCGCGCGGGTGGTCAGCCTGACCCTCTCCGCGGAGCAGCTCGCGCTGGCCCGCCGCCGGATCGCCGAGGCGGGCGTGGCCGACCGGGCCGAGGTGCGGCTGTGCGACTACCGCGCGGCCGAGGGCCAGTACGACGCGGTGGTCAGCGTGGAGATGGTCGAGGCGGTCGGCCGCCCGTTCTGGCCCGGCTACTTCGCCACCCTGGACCGGGTGCTCGCCCCCGGCGGGCGGGTCGCGCTGCAGGCCATCACCATGCCGCACGAGCGGATGATCGCCAGCAGTGCCACCTACACCTGGATCCTCAAGTACATCTTCCCCGGCGGCCAGATCCCCTCGCTGCCCGCCATCGCCGACAGCTGCGCCCGCCACACCGGCCTGCGAGTGGTGCGGGCCCAGGCCTACGGCGCGCACTACGCCGAGACGCTGCGCCTGTGGCGCGAGCGCTTCACCGAGCGGGCCCACCAGGTCTCCGCGCTCGGCTTCGACCAGGTCTTCCAGCGGATGTGGCAGCTCTACCTCGGCTACTCCGAGGCCGGTTTCCGCAGCGGGTACCTGGATGTCCAGCAGATCCTGCTCACCCGAGAAGAGCACTGACGATGACCGCCGCAGCCCTGCTCGCCCCGCTGCTCACCGAACTGCTCGACGGCCCGCCGCCGTTCCGGCTGCGCGCCTGGGACGGCTCCACCGCCGGCCCGGCCGACGCGCCCACCGTGGTGCTGCGCAACCGCGCCGCGCTGCGGCGGCTGCTCTGGCAGCCCGGCGAACTCGGCCTGGCCGACGCCTACATCACCGGCGACCTGGAGGTCGAGGGGGACCTGACCGCCGCGCTCGGCCAGGTGCGTCGGGCCCTGGCCGGGCGCGGCCCGATCCGGCCCGCCGCGCGCCACTGGCCGCGGCTGCTGACCGCCGCCGCCCGGCTGGGCGCGCTCGGCCCGCGCCCGGCGCCGCCGCACGGGCGGGCCAAGGTGCGCGGCGCGCTGCACAGCCGCACCAGGGACCAGGCGGTGATCAGTCACCACTACGACCTCTCCAACGAGTTCTACGCGCTGCTGCTCGGCCCCGCGATGGCCTACTCCTGCGCCTACTGGACCGGGGAGCGCGAGAACGGGGAGCACGGGAGTGGGGAGCGCGAGAACGGGGAGCGCGGGAGTGGGGAGCACGAGGTCCGGGGTCACGAGACGCTGGAGCAGGCGCAGCGGGCCAAGTTCGACCTGATCTGCCGCAAGCTCGACCTGCGCCCCGGTGCCCGGCTGCTGGACGTCGGGTGCGGCTGGGGCGCGCTGGCCGTGCACGCGGCCCGCCACTACGGCGCCCAGGTGACCGCGGTGACCCTGTCGGGGCGCCAGCACGCCTTCGCCGAGGCCGCGGTGCAGAACGCGGGGCTGGCCGGCCAGGTGCGGGTGCGGCTGCGCGACTACCGCGAGATCGCCGACGGCCCGTACGACGCGATCAGCTGCGTCGAGATGGGCGAGCACGTGGGCGACGCGCGGTACCCGGCCTTCGCCCGGCGGCTGCGCGGCCTGCTGGTGCCGGGCGGGCGGCTGCTGGTGCAGCAGATGTCGCGCGGGGCGAACGCGCCCGGCGGCGGCGCCTTCATCGAGACCTACATCGCGCCCGACATGCACATGCGGCCGGTCGGCAGCACCGCGGACCTGCTGGAGGCGGCCGGCCTGGAGGTGCGGCAGGTCGAGGCGATGCGCGAGCACTACGCGCGCACCATCGACGCCTGGCACGAGCGGCTGCTGGCGCACCCGGCCGAGTTCGCCGAGCTGGTGGGGGAGGCCACCGTGCGGCTCTGGCGGCTCTACCTGGCGGGCAGCTCACTGGCCTTCAGCGAGGGCCGGATGGGCGTGGACCAGATCCTGGCGGTGCGCCCGGGCACGGACGGCGCCGCCGGGATGCCGCCCACCCCCGACTGGTACCGCCCGTGAACGGCGCGGCCTTCGCGGTCAACCTCGCGGCGAGCCTCGGGGCGGCGCTGGTGGTGCTGCTGGTCGCGTTCGCGGTCGGGGTGCGCACGGGCAGGCACCGGGGCGTCGACGTGGCCTGGGGACTGGCCTTCGGCGCGGTGGCGCTGACCGGCTACGGCCTGTCGGCGGGCCACGGCGACCCCGGGCGGCGGCTGCTGGCCACGGCGCTGGTGCTGATCTGGGGCCTGCGACTGTCCGCGCACATCTGGTGGCGGGCACGCGGCGCCGGCGAGGACCCGCGCTACCAGCGGATGCTGGACCGCGCGCCGGCGGGTCGGCGGCGTGACCTCCACGCGCTGCGGATGGTCTACCTGCTGCAGGCCGGGCTGGTCTGGGTGATCTCGGCGCCGGTCCAGGTCGCCCAGTACCTGCCCGGACCGCCGGGCGCCGCGGCCTGGGCGGGCTGCGGGCTGTGGGCGGTCGGCCTGCTCTTCGAGGCCGTCGGGGACCGGCAGTTGGCCCGCTTCAAGGCCGATCCCGCCAACCGCGGGCTGGTGATGGACCGCGGGCTGTGGCGCTACACCCGGCACCCCAACTACTTCGGCGACGCCTGCGTCTGGTGGGGCCTGTTCCTGCTCGTGGCCGATTCGGCGGCCGGCTGGGCGGTGGTCTTCAGCCCGCTGCTGATGACCTGGCTGCTCGCCTTCGGCAGCGGTCGGCCGCTGCTGGACCGGCACCTCGCGGAGCGCAAGCCCGGCTGGGCCGAGTACGCGGCCAGGACCAGCGGCTTCCTCCCGCTGCCGCCGCGCCGGCGGCGCGCTCCCGAGGAGGGCGGGCCGGGGCGGTGAGCCCGGGTGGTGACCCTGGATGGTGACCGCGGGTGGTGACCCTGGATGGTGACCGCGGGTGGTGACCGCGCGGCGGGGGTGGCCGTTCCCGCGCGGTGATGTGACTGTGCACCGTAGATGGCCACTTTCCAGGGTTGATGGCCAAAGTTTGCACGCTATCTGTCCAGTCTGAGCAGGCTGGTTGGCCACGGGTCATGTCACTGGTTGACCGCCGTGTGCTGCCGACCGCCCTGCTGGCCGGTCCCCCGGGACCAGCAGACGGCCTGCTACCGGTCAGGCCCGACGGACGCCGTTGATGATCCGGCCGATGACAGCTGCGGCACGCTCCGGGTATTCTTCCAACCACCTGCCGAGGTGTTGCTGGACGGCCTCTTCGATGCAGACTCGCACCGCGGCGTTGCCCAGCAAGTCGCGTATGGGGCCCTCGAACTCGGGATGGTCCAGCTTCACCGACACGACCGCGGTCAGGCCCTCGCCGATTCGATCGCCTTCGAGGTCGGGGTCCGCTGTTGTCAGCTGTCCCTGCTTCCGTGCGTACGCGGTGACCGCGGCCGCCGCTCCGTCCCGGAAGCCGCGCTCGTGGGTGCCACCGAAGGTGGGCCGGCTGTTGGCGAAGCTCCGGATTCGTTCCTCTTGGGAGTCACGCCAACGGAGGGCGACCTCCACGGTTCCGGCCATGCGCGGGTCCTCCCGTTCGAAGCCGATGATGTGCTGATGAACGGGGGTCTCTTCCGGCTCGTCGAGGAGGGTCACGAAGTCCCGCGCGCCGTCCGGGTACCTGAACCGGGCCGCCCGGGACTCGCCCGGACGGCGCTGGTCGGTCAGAGAGATCTCCAAGCCCTTGTTCAACAGAGCGAGTTCCCGAAAGCGCTCGGCCAGGCCGTCGAAGGAGAACTCCGCAGCCTCGAAGATGTCGGCATCGGGCCAGAAGGTGATGGTGGTGCCGCTTCCGGTCGACGTCCCGGCCTCGGTGAGCGGGGTGACGGCCACGCCACGCGCATACTCCTGGACCCAGCGAGCTCCCCCGCGCCGCACTTCGGCCGTCATCCGGCTCGACAGGGCGTTGACGACGAAGGGCCCCACTCCGCAGAAGCCGAGCGTCACGTCGTGGCGGCCTCCGGTCCCCGGCCCGGTCTGAAAACGGGTCAGCAGGGCTTCGAGGCCGGAAATGCCGCTGGCTCCCGCCTCGTCGATACGAACTCCCCGCCCATCGTCGGCGACACGGACACCGCCGTCGGGTGTGAGGGTGACGTCGACACAGCTGGCGTGGCCGGCGAGGACCTCGTTCACGGCCCGGTCGGCGACCTCGAAGACCATGTGGAGCAGGCCGCGTTCACCGGTCGAGCCGATGTACATACCGGGCCGCTTGCGGACGGCCTCCCACCCTTCCAGCACCTGTATCTGGCTGGCGTCGTACTTGTTGGCTTCCCCGCTCATGATGTCCCCTCCGATGCGGTCCGGCGGAACTCCTCACCCTAGGCGAATCTCTGGAAAACACCAGGTCAGGCCGTGTTTTCCGAATCCACAGACGGGCAGGTGCGAGGCCGTCCGGAGGCGGTCGGCCCGGGAGTCGCGAACTGGTGCCGGACTTCCGGCACGGGCCCGGCGAAGCCGCGTACGACACCATTCCCATCGGCGCCGAGGTCACCAATTTTCATGAATTTCGCGCGACGCCCAGGAGTTCACCGCCGCAGCCTGGTCTGGTCCGCTCTCCGGACCCCTACATGGGTCAGCGGTGGGCGAGGAGGGCAGCCTGGAGCATGAACAGCCCACCAAACTGACGGCCCGGCTGATGGGGGCCCCGAGGCGGCTGTGCCTTGCGGCGCAGCCGCCTCGGCGTCCTCCGAGCCGAGTTGGTCTGCGGCCCGCCCCGGTCAACGAGTTGCCCGCCCGCTGGCCAAGTAGCGTGCAAACCTGGCCATCTACCGTGCACAGTCACAGGTGAGCGGCTGAGCGGCTGAGCGGCTGGGCGGCTGAGCGGGCCGTCCGCCTCAGGACCGGTTAAGCGGGCGCACCCAGGATGCCGACATGAGATCGAGCCCAACCGCCCGGGCACGCCGGTGATCGAGCAGCTGCTGCCGCCGCGGGCCGCGGCGGTCGAGTCCTACGGCGACCCGCCGCGGGCGGAGGAGGAGTTGGCGCCCGAGGAGGCCGCCGCGATCCGCCACGCCGTCGAGCAGCGCCGCCGCGAGTACGCGGCGGTGCGCTGGTGCGCTCGCCGGGCGCTGCGGCGCCTGGGTGCCGGCCCGGCGCCGGTGCTGCCCGGCGAGCGGGGGGCGCCGCGCTGGCCGCCCGGTGTGGTGGGCAGCATGACCCACTGCCCCGGCTACCGGGCCGCCGCGGTGGCCCCGGCGGGCGCGCTGCGCTCGCTGGGCATCGACGCCGAACCGCTCTTGCCGCTGCCCGAGGGCGTACTGGCGGCCGTCGCGCTGCCCGCCGAGCTGCGGCGGCTGGCCGAGTTGCGCCGGCTCGCGCCCGAGCTGCCCTGGGACCGGCTGCTCTTCAGCATGAAGGAGAGCCTCTACAAGGCCTGGTTCCCGCTGACCGGCCGCTTCCTCGACTTCGACCAGGCCGAGATCGCCATCGACCCGGCGGGCGGCTTCCGGGTGCGCCTGCTCGCCCCGGCCCCGGAGCTGGACGCCGCCGCCCTGCGCGGGCGCTGGCTGACCGGCCGCGGTCTGCTCGTCACGGCGGTGACGCTGCCGGCGCCCGGTCCTCCCGTCACCCTCTCCAGGGCTTAGACCCGGTTTAGCGGGCGCACCTAGCGTCCGGCGCAGGATCGGCGACCGCGGTGAGCGGTGAGCAGTGAGCGGCGAGCGCCGCGACGGCGAAGGGGGAGTCCTGTGGGTGAGTTCGCGGTGCGGGTGCTGGCGGCGGGGACGGCGTTACCCGGCCCGCCGATCGACACGGCCGCGCTGGCCGAGCGGTTCGGGATGGACCGGCTCTGGCAGGAGTGGGTGGCGGCCTTCATCGGCACCAGGACCAGGCACCTGGCGATCGACCTGGCGTCCGGGCAGCCGCGCCAGTCGCTGGCCGACCTCGGCGAGGAGGCCGCCGCCCAGGCGCTGGAGCGGGCGGGCCTGTCCGCCCAGGACGTCGACGTGCTGGTGCTCGGCACGGCGACACCGGACCAGCTGATGCCCGCCACGGTCAACGTGATCGCGGACCGGTTGCGGATCGACGACATCCCGACCTTCCAGCTGCAGTCCGGCTGCTCCGGCGCGGTGCAGACCTTCGAGGTGGCCGAGGCCCTGCTGCGCACCGGCCGCTACCGGACCGCGCTGGTGATCGGCGGCGACGTGATCGCCAAGCACTACGACGTCACGGCCGACCTGGCCGCGCTGCCGCCCGGGGAACTGGTCAACTACGTGCTCTTCGGCGACGGTGCCGGCGCGGCCGTGCTGAGCACGGAGGAGCGGCCCGAGGCGCCCGAGCTGCGCGCGGTGGTCACCCGGTTCTCCGGCCTGGACCGCGCGCCGGGACAGGTCCTGAACTGGTACGGCCAGGCTGACCGGAACGCGCCGGAACGCCCCGCCCCGGCCAGTGAGGACTACAAGGCGATCGAGGAGTGGGTGCCGCTGCTCGCCGAGCAGGCGGTGCAGGACCTGTTGGACGAACTGGGTTGGGAACGCGGGGAGATCGGGTACCTGCTGCCACCCCAGCTCTCGGTCACCATGACCCGCAGGATCACCGAGCACCTGGACCTTCCCCGGGCGCTGGAGGTGAGCCGGGTCGGCGAGACCGGCAACACCGGCAACGCCCTGCTCTTCTTCCAACTGGAGCGGCTGCTCGCGGACATGACCTCGCCCTCCCGGGCGCTGGCGGTGGCCGTCGAGTCGAGCAAGTGGATCAGGGCGGGACTCGCCCTGGAACGGCGTGGAGGTGACCTGAGTTGAGCACTGCCATCACCCGGGCGGAGTTTGCCGCCCTGGTCCGCGACGGGATCGGGATCGAGGTCGCGGAGGGCGGCCTCGACCGCGACTTCGACCTGCTGCCGGGCTGGGACTCCGTCCAACTCCTCTCCCTGCTGGTGCTGCTGGAGCGCCGGGTGGACCGCCCGCTCTCACTGCCCGACCTGCTGGACGCCCGGAGCCTGGAGTCGATCTACGAGCTGGTGACCCGGTGAGCCGGCGCCCGTTCCCGACCCAGCGCCGGCACACCCTCTTCTTCCTCGACCAGATCCGGGACTTCGCCCCGGTGCACCTGGACACCGAGGTCGACGCCACCGCCCTGGTCGCCGCGCGCCGGCGGGCCAAGGAGGCCGGCGCCCGCCGCTCGGTGGTCGCCCACGTGGTGCACGCGGCGGCCGGCGTGCTCGCCCGCCACCCCGAGGCGAACAGCGCGATCCAGGGCCGGCTCGAACCCGAACTGGCGACCTACGACACGGTGAGCGCCAAGGTCACCCTGGACCGGGTGTTCGACGGTCGGCGGGTGGTGCTGGCCACCGTGATCCCCGAGTTGGAGCGGGCGAGCCTGGCGGACGTCCAGGCCCACCTGGACCGGGTCGCGGCCCAGGACCCGGACAGCTCGCCCGAGTTCGCCCCGATCAGGGCGCTGCGCGCGTTGCCGTGGCGCGAGGCACTGGACCGGTTCCGCTCGGCGGCCGGACAGTTGGAGCTGCGGCCGGCCGTCACCGGGACCTTCAGCGTCACCTCGCTGGGCCACACGGCCGTCGACGGCTTCCACTCGGTGGGCGGCACCACGGTGACCCTGGGGGTGGGCCGGATCGCCGACCGCCCGGTGGCCCGGGACGGCGCGGTGGTGGTGGCGCCGGTGCTGCGGCTGTCGCTGACCTTCGACCACCGGGTGATCGACGGCGCCGAGGCGGCCGAGGTGCTGACGGAGATCAAGGACGCCCTGGAGGCTGTGCGGTGACGGACGTGAAAGCGGTGACGGACGCGGCAGTGGTGACGGACGCGGTAGCGGTGACGGACGGGGTAGCGGTGACGGACGTGGCAGCGGTGGCCGGGCCGGCGGCGGAGCCGACGGTGGAGCCCACGGCCGGGCAGGCTCCGGCGAACGACCTGGCCGAACTCAAGCGCTTCGTGGTGGCCCACGCGATCTCCCAGCAGTTGCCCGCCGAGGAGTACGCCGGGGTGCTGGAGCGGATCACCACCGACAGCGGTGACCGGCCCGGCTCCTGGGCCTACGAGTGGGTGCGGGCCGGGCAGCGGCGCGAGGCCGCCGGGGAGCTGCTCGGCGCCTGCCAGTACTACACGCTGGGGAGGTTCCCGTTCGTCGACGGCCCGGGGCGTGCGCGGTCGCTGGGGCACGCGGTCGCGGCCTTCGACCGCTGGCGGCTGGCCGAGGCGCCGGAGATCACCCCGGAGACGGTGGACGTCGACGGCACCGCGGTGCGGGTCTGGACCATCGGCCTCTCCGCCGAGCAGCCGCGCCCGCTGCTGGTGATGACCGGCGGCATCGTCAGCCCCAAGGAGCAGTGGGGTGCCTACCTGCCGCAGATCGCCGGCTTCGGCATGGCCGGAGTGGTGGCCGAACTGCCCGGCGTGGGCGAGAACCCGCTGCGCTACCAGCGCGAGAGCGCCCGGCTCTTCCCGGCGATCCTGGACGCTTTCGCCGACCGGGCCAGGACCGAGGAGAGCTACCTGCTCGCGCTGAGCTTCAGCGGGCACCTGGCGATCGGCGCGGCGCTGCGCGACGAGCGGATCCGGGGCATCGTCGCCAACGGGCTGCCGGTGCGCGACTTCTTCACCGACGCCGCCTGGCAGCGGCAGGTGCCTCGGCTGACCCGCGACACCCTGGCCCACCTGGCGGGCACGGCCCCGGGGGAGGTCTTCGAGCACATCCGCGACTGGGGGCTCGACGAGGACGCGCCGGCCCGCCTGCGCATCCCGCTGGCCGCCGTCGTCGCCCGCCGCGACGAGATCATCCCGCCCGGCGACGCGGAGCGGCTGCGGGCCGGTGTCGCGGACCTGCGACTGCTGGAGCACGACGACGTGCACGGCGCGCCGGGCCACCTGCGCGAGACCGCGCTGTGGAGCCTGCTCGCCGTCCAGCGGATGCGCCCGGACGCCGACCCGCGGGTGGTCGCCGGGCTGAGCGCCGCACTGGCCGCGCTCGGGCCGGCGGGTGCCCGGTGACCGCGCCGGCGGTGGTGGTGGTCGACGAGTGGCTGCGCCAGTACGCGGCCGCCGACCCGTCGGCACCCACCCTGGTGGTCTTCCCGCACGCGGGCGGCGCCGCCGGGTACTTCACCCCGCTGGCCCAGGCGCTGGCCCCGGCGGTCCGGGTGCTGGCGGTGCAGTACCCGGGCCGGCTGGAGCGGCGGGCCGAGCCGCCGGTGCCCGACCTGCGGGAGCTCGCCCGGCAGGCCGGTGAGGCGGTGCTGCGGTACGCGCCCGCCGGCCCGGTGGCCTACTTCGGCCACAGCATGGGCGCGCTGGTCGCCTTCGAGGCCGCGCTGCTCGGCGAGCGGGGCGACGGCCCGTCCCCGCACGGCCTGATCGTCTCCGGTGGCCGGGCCCCGGGGCTGACCCGGGTCGAGCCGGCCCTGCTGCACAGTGACCTGGCCCTGGTCGAGGAGGTGCTGATGCTGGGCGGCAGCAGCCGGGAGGTGCTGGAGAACGAGGACCTGCGGGCCCTGGTGCTGCCCGCGCTGCGGGCCGACTACCGGGCCCTGGGCGGCTACGCGGCCGACCCGCTGGCCCGGCTCGACTGCCCGGTCTCGGTCCTGGTCGGTGACCGCGACCCGCTGGTGACGCCGGCCCAGGCGCGCCGCTGGCAGGACCACGCAGCCGGACGCTTCACGTTCCGGGTACTGCCCGGCGACCACTTCTACCTGACGCCCCGGCTCCCGGACGTGGTGGCGGCCGTGCGCGCGGTCCTCGCACCGTCGTCCTGAGCCCGCACCGGGCGGAGCGCCCGCGGGCGCTTGACGTGACCCCCGGCGCTGGACGTACCTCCCGGCGCCCGCGCGTACCCCCCTCGGCACCTTGGTACCGGACACAACCCCCCTGGCCCGATGAAGAGATGAGGTTCCAGTGAGCGGCAACGAGAGCGCGGCGGACGCGGCGGGCGAGCCCATCGCGGTGATCGGCCTGGCCTGCCGGCTGCCGGGTGCGCCCGACCCGCAGGCGCTGTGGCGGCTGCTCAGCGAGGGGCGCCGCGCGGTCGGCGAGCGGCCCGCCGACCGCGCGGCCGGCCAGGGGACCGGCTCGGATACCGGCTCGGAGACCGGCTCGTGGGTCGGCCCTGGGACCGGCCCGGGGGCGCGGCAGCATCCAGGACTGCGGTTCGGCGGGTACCTGGAGGCGATCGACGGCTTCGATCCGGCGTTCTTCGGCATCTCGCCCCGCGAGGCCGCCGCGATGGACCCGCAGCAGCGCTTGGTGCTGGAGCTGAGCTGGGAGGCGGTCGAGGACGCCGGGCTGCTGCCGGCGGCGCTGCTCGGCGGGGCAACCGGGGTCTTCGTCGGCTCGATCGCCGACGAGTACGCGGCCCTCTCCCGCGCCGCCGGACCCGACCGCCACACGCTCACCGGCACCACCCGGGGGATCATCGCCAACCGGGTCTCCCACACGCTCGGGCTGCGCGGCCCGAGCATCGCGGTCGACACCGCGCAGTCCTCCTCGCTGGTCGCCGTCCACCTGGCCTGCGAGAGCCTGCGCCGGGGTGAGTCCACGCTGGCGCTGGCGGGCGGGGTGAACCTGATCGTCGACCCGGCCGGCAGCGACACGGTCGCCGAGTTCGGCGGGCTCTCCCCGGACGGGCACTGCTACACCTTCGACCGCCGGGCCAACGGCTACGTGCGCGGCGAGGGGGCCGGGCTGGTGCTGCTCAAGCCGCTGGCCGCCGCGCTCGCCGACGGGGACCGGGTGCGCGCCGTGATCCTGGGCAGCGCGGTGAACAACGACGGCGGCGGTGCGGGGCTCACCGTGCCGCGCGCCGAGGCGCAGGCCGAGGTGATCCGGCGGGCCTGCGCGGCGGCGGGTGTGGCGCCGGGTGAGCTGCAGTACGTGGAACTGCACGGCACGGGGACGCCCGTCGGCGATCCGCTGGAGGCGCGCGGGCTCGGGCTGGCCCGGTCGGTCGTGGATGTCGACGTTCCGGCGGACCTCGATGCGCCGGCGGGCCTTGATGTGCCGGCGGCCTTTGCTGTGCCGCAGGACCTCGACGTGCTGCAGGTGGGCTCGGTGAAGACCAACATCGGCCATCTGGAGGGTGCGGCGGGCATCGCCGGGCTGCTCAAGACCGTGCTCGCGGTCGACCGGCGCGAGCTGCCGGGCACCGTCGACCACGAGGAGCCCAACCCCGCGATCGACCTGGCCGGGTGGCGCCTGCGGGTGCGCACCGAGCACGGCCCGTGGCCGCGCTCGGAGGCACGGCGGCTGCTGGCGGGCGTCAGCTCCTTCGGCATGGGCGGCACCAACTGCCACGTCGTGCTGGGTGAGGCGCCGGCCCTGGCGCGACAGGAGTCTGACGATACGTCAGGTCCGCTGCTGCTCAGCGGTCGCGACGGCGCGGCGCTGCGCGGCCAGGCCGCGCGGCTGCACGCGGCGCTGGAGCGGTCGGCCGGGCCGGCGAACGGGCCCGCAGGCGGGCTGCCCGCCGGGCTGCCCGCCGGATTGGCGAGGGCCTTGGCTACCGGTCGGACGGCCTTCGCCGAGCGGGCCGCGATCACCGGTGTCACGGACGTGGCGGAACTGCGCGCCGCGCTGGCCGCGTTGGCCGAGGGCAGGCCCGCCGCCGGGCTCCGCGTCGGCGCGGCGCGCGCGGGTGCGGTGGCGTTCCTCTTCCCCGGCCAGGGCAGTCAGCGCCCGGGGATGGGCCTGCTGCCCGCCGAGCGCTCGCCCATCTGGCGCGAGGCGTTCGCGGAGGCCGCCGAGGCGCTCGCGCCGTGGCTGCCCGAGCCGATCGAGCGGGTGATCGCCGCCGAGCCCGGCAGCCCGCGCGCCGCGCTGCTCGACCGCACGGAGTACACCCAGCCCGCGCTCTTCGCGGTCGAGGTGGCCACCGCCCGTCATCTCGCCTCGCTCGGCGTGGTGGCCGACTTCGTCGCCGGGCACTCGATCGGCGAGGTCGCCGCCGCGCACCTCGCGGGCGTGCTGGACCTCGCCGACGCGGCTCGGCTGATCGCCGCGCGGGGCCGCCTGATGGGCGCGCTGCCGGCCGGCGGTGGCATGCTCGCCATCGGCGCGTCGGAGGCGGCGGTGGGTGAGCTGCTCGGTGAACTCGGTGAACTCGGTGAACTCGGTGGGTCCGGTGCGTCCGGTGCGTCCGGTGCGTCCGGTGCGGCGGTGGCCGTCGCGGCGGTGAACGGCCCGGCCGCCACGGTGTTGGCCGGGCCCGTGGAGCTGCTCGCCGAGGTGGCGGCAAAGGCGGCTGAACGCGAGCTCCGGACACGGTTGCTGACGGTCAGTCATGCCTTCCACTCGCCGCTGATGACGCCCATGTTGGACGCGTTCCGTGCCGAGCTGCGCGAGCTGTCCTTCGCACCGGCCCGGCTGCCGTTCGTCTCGACGGTGACCGGCGAACCGGCCGGTGCGGTGGACCCGGCGAACGCCGACGCGTACTGGGTGGACTACTGGGTGGAGCACGCCCGGCGGCCGGTGCGTTTCGCCGACGCCGTGCGCTGGTTGCACCGGGCGGGGGTGGGGGCGTTCGTCGAGGCCGGCCCTGGCACGGCGCTGAGCGGTCTCGGCCGGGAGATCACCGGCCCGACGGCGGCCCATCTCCCGGTGCTGGGCAAGGACGATGACCTGGACGGTGCGCTCGGCCGGCTCTTCACCGCGGGCGTGGCGGTGGACTGGCGGCGGGTGTTCCCCGGGGCCGGGGTGCCGCGGATCGACCTGCCCACCTACGCCTTCCAGCGCGAGCGGTACTGGATCGGGCAGCAGGAGCGCCCGCGGCGGACGGCGGCGGAGGCCGAGCCCGGCCGTGAGCCGGTCAGTGAGCCGGTCAGTGAGCCGGTCAGTGATCCGATCCGTGAGCTGGTCAGTGAGCTGGTCAGTGAGCCGGTCCGCCAGCCGGTCCGCGAACTGGCCTCGGGCCATGCGCCTTCGGACGGTGACCTCGACCGGCTGGTGCTCGCGGAGGTCGCGGCGGTGCTCGGCTTCGGCGATCCGGCACGGGTCGACCCGGGGGCCACCTTCAAGGACCTCGGGCTCGACTCGCTGGGCCTGGTCGAGCTGCGCGAGCGGCTGGGAGCCTCGCTCGGCCGGGAGTTGCCCGCCGACGCCCTCTTCAGCCACCCGACCGTCGCCGCGCTGACCGGGTTCCTGCGTGCCCCGGCCGCCCCGGAGTCCGCCGCCGAACCCACTGCTGCCGCTGTGGTGGTGGGGCGGTCGGAGGATCCGGTGGTGATCGTGGGGATGGGGTGCCGGTATCCGGGTGGGGTGTCCTCGCCGGAGGAGTTGTGGGATCTGGTGGCGCGTGGCGGGGATGCGACGGGGGAGTTCCCGACCGATCGCGGCTGGGACCTGGCGGCGCTCCACGCGGGTGCCTCGGCCACTCGGCGCGGCGGATTCCTGGACGACGTCGGCGAGTTCGACGCGGCCTTCTTCGGCATCTCGCCCCGCGAGGCGGCGGCGATGGATCCGCAGCAGCGGTTGCTGTTGCAGGTGACCTGGGAGGCGTTGGAGCGGGCGGGGATCGATCCGCTGTCGCTGAAGGACTCCGACGCCGGCGTCTTCATCGGCGCCAGCGCCTCGGACTACGCGCCGCGCCTGCACGAGGCTGCGGACGCCTCATCGGGCGGCTACCTGCTCACCGGATCGGCGATCAGTGTGGCGTCGGGGCGGATTGCGTATGTGTTGGGTTTGCGGGGTCGGGCGTTGACGGTGGATACGGCGTGTTCGTCGTCGTTGGTGGCGTTGGATCTGGCGGTGCGTGCGGTGCGGTCGGGTGAGTGTGGGTTGGCGGTTGCCGGCGGGGTGGCGGTGATGGCGTCGCCGGGGATGTTCGTGGAGTTTTCTCGGCAGGGTGGGTTGTCGGTGGATGGGCGGTGCCGGGCTTTTGGTGATGGTGCGGGTGGGACGGGTTGGGCGGAGGGTGTGGGGGTGGTGGTGGTCGAGCGGTTGTCGGTGGCTCGGCGGTTGGGGCATCGGGTGTTGGCGGTGGTGGCTGGTTCGGGGGTGAATCAGGATGGTGCGTCGAATGGTTTGACGGCTCCCAGTGGTCGGGCGCAGGTGGAGGTGATCGGTCGGGCTCTGGTGGATGCGGGGTTGGTGCCTGGTGATGTTGATGTGGTGGAGGCGCATGGGACGGGGACGGTGTTGGGGGATCCGATCGAGGCGCAGGCGTTGATCGGTGCGTATGGGGGTGGTGGTCGCGATGGTGGTGGTGGTCGTGGTGTGCCGTTGTTCGTGGGGTCGTTGAAGTCGAATATCGGGCATGCGCAGGCGGCTGCTGGTGTGGGTGGTGTGATCAAGGTGGTGGAGGCGTTGCGGCGGGGGGTGTTGCCGCGGACGTTGTTCGTGGAGGTGCCGTCGCGGCATGTGGGGTGGGAGGGTTCCGGGGTCGAGTTGTTGGGTCGGGAGCGGGAGTGGCCGCGGACGGGTCGGGTGCGTCGGGCGGGGGTGTCCTCGTTCGGGATCAGTGGGACCAACGCGCACGTGATCCTCGAACAAGCCCCTGAAGAAGCTGTGGTGACGGATGGTCAGAAGACCTTCGCGGCGCCGGAGTCGGCCCCGCGCCCGCCCGTTCTGCGCCCGCCCGTCCTGCTCTCCGCGACCGACGCCCCGGCCCTCGCCCGCCAGGCCGTCGCGCTGCTCGGGCACCTGGACCGCCACCCGGACGCCGACCCCCGCGACCTCGCGGCCGCCCTCGCCGCCCGCGCCCGGCACGCGCACGGGGCGGCGCTGCTCACCGAGGACGGCGGCACCCTGCGCGAGGCCCTCACCGCGCTGACCCGGGGCGAGGTGCACGACGCCCTGCTCACCGGCGAGCGGGTGGCCGGCCGGACGGTCTTCGTCTTTCCCGGGCAGGGCTCGCAGTGGCCCGCGATGGCGCGCGAACTGCTCGACTCCAGCGTGGAGTTCCGCGAGGCGATCGAGGCCTGTGCGGACGCTTTCGCCGCCTTCACCGACTGGGACCTGGTCGCCGTGCTGCGCGGCGAACCCGGCGCGCCGTCACTGGACCGGGTGGATGTCGTGCAGCCCGCGCTCTTCGCCGTGATGGTCTCGCTGGCCGCGCTCTGGCGCGCTGCGGGCGTCCACCCGGACGCCGTGGTCGGCCACTCGCAGGGCGAGATCGCCGCCGCCCACGTGGCCGGCGTGCTCTCGCTGCGGGACGCCGCCAAGCTGGTCACGCTGCGCAGCCGCGCGCTGGTCGGCCTCGCGGGCGGTGGCGGCATGGTCTCCGTCGCGCTCGCCGCCGACGCGCTGGCCCCGCTCCTCGCCGAGCACGCGGGCGCCTTGGAGGTCGCCGTGCGCAACGGCCCCGCCGCCACCGTCGTGGCCGGGGACGAGGCAGCCCTCGCCGAGCTGCTCGCGTGGTGCGAGCGGGAGGGCGTGCGGGCCCGGCGGATCCCGGTCGACTACGCCTCGCACACCCGCCATGTCGAGCCGCTGCGCGAGGAGTTGCTGCGGATCGCCGCTGACCTCACCCCGAAGGCGGCGACCGTCGCCTACTACTCGGGCGCGACCGGCGAGCGGATCGAGGACACCCGCACGCTCGACGCCGAGTACTGGTACCGCAACCTGCGGGACACGGTTCGCTTCGAGGCCGCCGTGCACGGCCTGCTCGACGCGGGCCACCGCCGTTTCGTCGAGGTCAGCCCGCACCCGGTGCTGACCTACGCGCTCGGCGACATCCTCGCCGAGCGCGAGGTGCGGGCCGTGACCACCGGCACCCTGCGCCGCGACGGCGGCGGCCCGGCGGGCTTCCACCGCGCGCTGGCGGCCGCCGAGTTGGGCGGCGTCCCGGTGGGCTGGGCCGCCACCGCGCAGATCGCCCTGCCGGCCGAGCAGCCGCCGACCTACCGGTTCGCCACCGACCGCTACTGGTCCGTGCCGCGGCCGAGCCGCCAGGCGGGCGCGGGCCTGGGCCAGGACCGGCAGCGGCACCCGCTGCTGCACGAGCTGGTCCCGCTGGCCGAAGGCGGCGGCCTGCTGCTGACCGGACGGCTGGACCTGCGGACCGAACCGTGGCTCGCCGACCACCTGGTCCTCGGCACCGTCCTGCTCCCTGGCACGGCCTTCGCCGAACTCGCCCTGCGGGTCGGCACATTGCTCGACGGCGCCGAGGTGCGCGAGCTCACCGTGCTCGCGCCGCTGGTGCCAGGCGCCGGCCAGGCCGCCGAACTCCAGCTGCTGGTCGGCGAGCCGGACGGGCAGGGCCTGCGGACGCTGCAGGTGCACGCGCGCCCCGACGGGGGCGGGCCGTGGACCCGGCACGCCACCGCGCTGCTGGCGCCCCCGGTTGTGGTGCCCGTCGCGGCCGCCACCGAGCTGTCCACCACCGAGCTGGCCGCCGCCTGGCCGCCGCCCGGGGCCACGGCGGTGGAGCTCGCCGACCTCTACCGCGACCTGTACGCGCGGGGGTACGACTACGGCCCCGCCTTCCAGGGCCTGACGGCCGCCTGGCGGTCCGGCGGACGGCTGTACGCCGAGATCGCGCCGGTCGAGGAGACCGCGGCGGCCGAGGGCTTCGCCCTGCACCCCGCCCAGTTGGACGCCGCGCTGCACCCCGTGGTCGGCGGCCTGCTGGCGGATCCGGACCCCGACCCGGACGCGGCCGGGCAGCCGAGCCGGCCATTGCTGCCCTTCGCCTTCGAGGGACTGCGCCTGCTCGGCGCGGGCCACGGCGGCGGCGCGCTGCGGGTGGTGATCGAACCGTTGGCGGGCGACCGGTTCCGGTTCGCCTTCGCCGACGAGCGGGGTGCGCCGCTCGCCGAGATCGCCTCGCTCGCGTTCCGCCCGGTCGACCCCGCCCGGCTGCTGGGCGCCACGCCCGCCGCGGTCCACCGGATCGACTGGGTGCCGGCGCCCGAGGCGGGCGCCCCCGCCGGCTCGCTCGCGCTGCTCACCGGGTTGGGCGACCCCGGCTTGGTCACCGGTGCGCCCAGGGCCGCCGACTCGCTGGAGGAGCTGCTCGCCGCCGGGCCGGTGCCCGAGACGGTGCTGGTGCCCGTCGGCGGGCACGCCTCGCGAGGCCCGGTGGCGGACGCCCACGCCTGGACCGCCGCCGTTCTGGACCTGGTCCAGCGCTGGCTGGCCGAACCGGCGCTGTCCGCCACCCGGCTCCAGTTCGTGCTGCCCGTCGACGACCTGGCGGCCGGGGCAGTGCGGGGCCTGGTGCGGGGCGCCGCTGCCGAGCACCCGGACCGGTTCGGTCTCACCGCCGTGGACGCGCCCACGGCGGTCAGGGCGCTCGTCGCCCACCTCACCGAGCGGGAGAGCGAGATCCGCGAAGGAGCGCTCCTGGTACCGAGGCTGACGGTCCACCAGCTGCCCGAGCGGGGGGACGGGGGAGCGCCGGGCGCCGAACCGGGCACCGCGCTGATCACCGGTGGCACCGGCGCGCTCGGCGCGATCGTGGCCCGCCACCTCGCCGCGCGGCCCGCCGCGCCGCACCTGCTGCTGGTCAGCCGCTCCGGCCAGGCGGCACCCGGCGCGGCCGACCTCGCCGCCGAACTGCGCGCGGCCGGGGCCCAGGTCACCGTCGCCGCCTGCGATGTCACCGATCGTGCCGCGCTGGCCGAGCTGCTCGCGACCGTCCCGCCGCGGCGACCGCTGCGCTCGGTGATCCACACCGCCGGGGTGCTCGCGGACGCCACCGTCGCCGATCTGACGCCCGATCAACTCGCGGCGGCCCTGCGGCCCAAGGTGGACGCGGCCTGGCTGCTGCACGAGTTGACGCGTGATCAGGAGCTGGTCGAGTTCGTGCTCTTCTCCTCGGCGGTGGGCACCCTCGGAGTGCCCGGACAGGCCAACTACGCCGCCGGGAACGCCTTCCTGGACGCGCTCGCCGCGCATCGCCGCGCCGCCGGCCTGCCCGCCACCGCGCTCGCCTGGGGCCTGTGGGAGGAGACCGGCGCTCTGACCGGTCACCTCGGTGCCGCGGACCGCGCCCGGCTGGCCCGGTACGGCATCGGTCCGGTGCCCACCGCGCTGGCCCTGGACGTGCTGGACCGGGTGACGGGCGAACCGCACCTGGTGCCGCGTCAGGCACTGGTGGTCTCCCCGTGGGACGAGGCCGTGCTGCGGGCGGAGGCCGCCGCCGGGCGGTTGTCGACGCTCTTCGCCGGGCTGGTCCGACTGCCCGCCGTCCAGCAGCGGGCCGGGGCCGGGAAAGGGGCCTGGGGGCGGCGGTTGGCCGCCGTGCCGCCGCAGGAGCGGCCGCGCACCGTCACCGCGCTGCTGCGGGAGCAGATCGCCCAGGTGCTCGGCCACCAGCAGGCCGACGTGGTGCCGGCCGAACGGGCCTTCAAGGAGCTGGGGTTCGACTCGCTCACCGCCATCGAGCTGCGCAACCGCCTCAACGCGCTGACCGGGCTGGCGCTGCCGGCGACCGTCGTCTTCGAGTACCCCACCGTCGCCGAGCTCGCCGGGCACCTGGTGGCCGCGCTCACCGCACCCGCGCCGGCACCCGCCGCCGAGTCCGCCGCCGAACCGGCTGCCGCTGCTGTGGTGGTGGGGCGGTCGGAGGATCCGGTGGTGATCGTGGGGATGGGGTGCCGGTATCCGGGCGGGGTGTCCTCGCCGGAGGAGCTGTGGGATCTGGTGGCGCGCGGCGGGGACGCGACGGGGGAGTTCCCGACCGACCGCGGCTGGGACCTGGAGGCGCTCTACCACCCCGACCCCGAGCACCGCGGCACGACCTACACCAAGCGCGGCGGATTCCTCTACGACGCGGGGGAGTTCGACGCCGACTTCTTCGGCATGAGCCCGCGCGAGGCGCTGGCCACCGACCCGCAGCAGCGGTTGCTGTTGCAGGTGACCTGGGAGGCGCTGGAGCGGGCGGGGATCGATCCGCTGTCGCTGAAGGACTCCGACACCGGCGTCTTCATCGGCGCGATGTACGACGACTACGGCTCCCGGCTGCGCAGCGTGCCCGAGGAGGTGGAGGGCCTGCTGCTGGCCGGCAGTGAGTCCAGTGTGGCGTCGGGGCGGATTGCGTATGTGTTGGGTTTGCGGGGTCGGGCGTTGACGGTGGATACGGCGTGTTCGTCGTCGTTGGTGGCGTTGGATCTGGCGGTGCGTGCGGTGCGGTCGGGTGAGTGTGGGTTGGCGGTTGCTGGTGGGGTGGCGGTGATGGCGTCGCCGGGGATGTTCGTGGAGTTTTCTCGGCAGGGTGGGTTGTCGGTGGATGGGCGGTGCCGGGCTTTTGGTGATGGTGCGGGTGGGACGGGTTGGGCGGAGGGTGTGGGGGTGGTGGTGGTCGAGCGGTTGTCGGTGGCTCGGCGGTTGGGGCATCGGGTGTTGGCGGTGGTGGCTGGTTCGGGGGTGAATCAGGATGGTGCGTCGAATGGTTTGACGGCTCCCAGTGGTCGGGCGCAGGTGGAGGTGATCGGTCGGGCTCTGGTGGATGCGGGGTTGGTGCCTGGTGATGTTGATGTGGTGGAGGCGCATGGGACGGGGACGGTGTTGGGGGATCCGATCGAGGCGCAGGCGTTGATCGGTGCGTATGGGGGTGGTGGTCGCGATGGTGGTGGTCGCGATGGTGGTGGTGGTCGTGGTGTGCCGTTGTTCGTGGGGTCGTTGAAGTCGAATATCGGGCATGCGCAGGCGGCTGCTGGTGTGGGTGGTGTGATCAAGGTGGTGGAGGCGTTGCGGCGGGGGGTGTTGCCGCGGACGTTGTTCGTGGAGGTGCCGTCGCGGCATGTGGGGTGGGAGGGTTCCGGGGTCGAGTTGTTGGGGCGGGAGCGGGAGTGGCCGCGGACGGGTCGGGTGCGTCGGGCTGGGGTGTCCTCGTTCGGGATCAGTGGGACCAACGCGCACGTGATCCTCGAACAAGCCCCCGAGGAAACCGTGCTGACCGAGACCTCCGCTCCGGCGAGCGCACCCGTCGACGAGGCGCGCGCGGTCCCGCTGCTGCTCGCCGCGAAGAGTGGCGCCGCGCTGCGCGCCCAGGCCGGCGCCCTGCACGCCGCCCTCACCGCCGCGACCGGGGTCGCGAGCGGGCCCACCGAACTGGTCGACCTCGGCCACACGCTGGCCCGGCGGGCCCGCCTGGCGGAGCGCGCCGTGGTCCACGCGGCCACCCTGGACGAGGCGTTGGCCGCCCTCGCCGCCGTCCGCGACGGCGAGCGCCACCCGCTGGCCGTGGTCGGCCGGGCCCGCCCCGAGCGCCGGCTGGCCGCGCTCTTCTCCGGACAGGGCTCCCAACGCATCGGCATGGGTGCCGAGTTGCTGCGCACCTCGGAGCCGTACGCGCGGGCGTTCGACGAGGTCGCCGCCGTGCTCGACCCGCTGGTCGGCACCGGGCTGCGCGCGCTCGTCGAGAGCGGTGCCGAGGAGCTGCGGCAGACCCGCTTCGCCCAGCCCGCCCTCTTCGCGGTCGAGACCGCGCTGTACCGGCTGGCGCAGGAGTCCGGCCTGCGCCCCGACTTCCTGATCGGTCACTCGGTCGGCGAGGTCGCCGCCGCGCACGTGGCGGGTGTCCTCGACCTGGCCGACGCCTGCGCGCTGGTGGCCGCCCGGGGCCGGTTGATGCAGTCGGCGCCCGCCGGGGCGATGGCCGCCTTCGAGGCGAGCGAGGCCGAGGCGGCCGAACTGATCGCGGCAGTGGACGGGGCAGTGGACGGGGCGGTGGAGCTGGCGGCCGTCAACGGCCCGGCCGCGCTGGTGCTCTCCGGCGAGGCCACCGTGCTGGACCAGTTGGTCGCGCGGTGGAAGGCGCGGGGACGCAAGGCCACCCGGCTCCGGGTGGAGCACGCCTTCCACTCCTCCCGGATGGAGCCGGTGCTCGCCGAGTTCCGCCAGGCGCTGGCCGGGCTCAGCTTCGCCGAGCCCGCGGTGCCGATCATCTCCACCGTCACCGGCCGCCCGGCGCTCGCCGGCGAGTTGTCGGAGCCGGAGTACTGGGTCCAGCAGGTCCGGCGGCCGGTCCGGTTCCTCGACGCCGTCCGGGCCGCCCAGGAGCTGGGGGTGACCTGCTTCGCGGAGTTCGGGCCGGACGGCGCGCTGGCGGCGCTGGTGCCCCAGGGCGACACCCCGGACGAGGCGGTCGCGGTGGCGCTGCTGCGACCCGGGCGCCCGGAAGAGGAGACGGTGCGGACGGCGTTCGCCCGCCTGCACGTCGCGGGCGTACCGGTGGAGTTCGGCGCGAGCTTCGCCGGCGCCCGCCTGGTGGACCTGCCGGTCTACCCGTTCCAGACCCGGCGCTACTGGCTCCAGTCGGCCGAGGATCCGGCGCCGGGGCGGGCCGACGCCTTCGGGATCGAGGCCTCGGCCCATCCGCTGCTCCCCGGCTCCGTCGAACTGCCGGACGGTGGTGTGCTGTTCACCGGCACGCTGGAGCTCGGCCGGCAGCCGTGGCTGGCCGAGCACCGGATCGACGGGCGGGTGCTGCTCCCGGCCGCGGTGCTGATCGAACTCGCGCTGGCCGCCGGGGCGGTGGTCGGGCGCACGGAACTGCGCGAGCTGCTGCTGAGCGAGCCGCTGGAGCCGGCGGCGGACCGCGCGGTGCCGGTGCAGGTGGCGGTCGCGGCGGACGGAGCCCTGACGGTGCGGGCGCGCGGCGGCGCGGACGGGCAGTGGCGCACCCACGCGACCGGCGCGCTGGCCGCGCCGCCGCAGGCCGGTGGGCTCCAGTCGCAGCCCCAGCCCCAGCCCCAGCCGCAGCCGCAGCCCTGGCCGGAGGAGGCGCGCCGCCTCGACGGCGACGGGCCCGGCGCGGCGTACGCGTCGCTGGCGGCCGCCGGCTACGACTACGGCCCGGCGTTCCAAGGGCTGCGCGCGGCCTGGGAGGCGGCGGGGGAGCTGCTCGCCGAGGTCGGGCCGACCCCGGCGGTCCGCGCCGGCACCGGGCCCTACGGCCTGCACCCGGCGCTGCTGGACGCCGCCCTGCACGTGCTGCCGCTGTACGGTCTCGGCGGCCCCCGGCTGGTCCCGTACGCCGTGGAGGGGGTGCGGCTGCACGCCCCCGGCTCCGCCCCGGTCCGGGCGCGGCTCACGCCGGTGGCCGACCAGTGCTACCGGGTGGAGCTGACCGACCAGGCGGGCGCCGCGGTGCTGACGGTGGAGCGGCTGCGCCTGCGGGCACTGCCGTCCGGGGCCGGGCTGCACCGGCTGGAGTGGCGGCCGGTGCCGGTGCCGCAGCCGGTCTCGCTTTCTGCGGCAGGAGCCGGGACCGGGGCCGAGGTCCTGCGGGTCCGTGTCGAGGATCCCTACGAGGCGGCCGAGTTGGCCCGCGCCACGCTGCTCGCGCGGCTGGCCGAACCGGACGCCGCGGCTGCCCCGCTCGTCCTGGTGACGGACGCGCGAGCGGGCCGGGATCCGCACGCGCACCCCGCCACGGCGGCGCTGTGGGGCCTGGTCCGGGCCGCGCAGGCCGAGCACCCGGGCCGGTTCGCGCTGGTGCACGCCGACCCGGGCGCCGAGGACGGGCTGCTCGCGGCCGTCGGCGCGGCGCACCCGCAGGCCCTCGTGGCCACCGATGTGGGCGGCACGGGCGGCACGGGCGGCACGGGTGAGGCGGACGGCGCGGACGGCTCCGCCTGGGAGGTGCGGATACCCGCACCGGTCCTCGTCACGGACGCCGCGCCCGAGCCGGCGGCCCCCGTCCACCACTGGCCGCGCGGCCTCGCCGGCGGCACCGTCCTGATCACCGGCGGCACCGGCGCGCTCGGCCGGCTGACGGCACGGCACCTGGTGACCCGCCACGGGATCCGGAACCTGGTGCTGGTGAGCCGGCGCGGCCCCGCGCACCCGGCCGCGACCGCCATCGTGGCCGAACTGGCCGGGCTGGGTGCCCGGGCCGAGGTCCGGGCCTGCGAGCTGGCCGACCGGGCCGCCGTCGCCGCGTTGCTGGCCGAGCTGCCCGCGCCGCTCGCCGCCGTCGTGCACGCGGCCGGCATCGCCCAGGACGGCGTGCTCGAAGGCCTCACCGCCGAGACCCTGCGGCAGACCCTGGACGCCAAGGTCGGCGCCGCCCAGCACCTGGACGAACTCACCCGGACGGCGGAGCTGGACGCCTTCGTGCTCTACGGCTCGGTCGCGGGCGTGCTCGGCACGGCCGGGCAGGCCGCCTACTGCGCCGCGAACGCCGCGCTCGAAGGGATCGCCCGCCGCCGCCGCGCGGCCGGGAGCCCGGCGACGGCCCTGCACTGGGGCCTGTGGGACCTCGATGCCGGTCTGGCCGCCGCGCTCGGGGAACGCGACCTGGCCCGGCTCGACCGCGCCGGCATCCGGCCGATGGCCGCCGCCGACGCCTTGGCGCTGTTCGACCGCGCGCTGCGACTGGACCTGCCGGCGCTGATCGCGGCCGACCTGGGCCGCCCCGCACCCACCCGCGCGCCGCTGCCGCGCCCGACCGGCACGGCGCCGGGCACCGCGACCGCCGACCCGACCGCCACCTCGACCGCCGACCCGCGTGTCGTGGACCCGCGTGTCGTGGACCCGCGCGCCGTGGACCCCGCCCGGATCGTGCTGGACGCCATCGCGGATGTGCTCGGCCACGACCGGGGGGCCGCGCTCGACCCCGAGCGGGCCTTCAGCGACCTCGGCTTCGACTCGCTCACCGCCGTCGAGCTGCGCAACCGGCTCAACGCCGACCTGGGCCTGCGGCTGCCGGGAGCCGTCGTCTTCGACCACCCCAACGCCGCCGCGCTGATCGGCTTCGTGGCCGCGCAGCTGCGGCCGGAGCCGCGCGCGGTCGAGGCGGCCGCCGCCCCGGCCGGCGGTGCCCTCGCCGGCCCCGGTGCGTCGGACGATCCGATCGCCATCGTCGGCATGGCCTGCCGCTTCCCCGGTGAGGTCCGCTCTCCCGCCGACTTCTGGCAGCTGCTGGTCTCCGGGACCGACGCGATCACCGAGTTCCCCACCGACCGCGGCTGGGATCCGGAGCTGTTCCACCCGGACCCCGCCCACCCGGGGACCTCGTCCACCCGGTTCGGCGGATTCCTGCACGACGCGGCCGAGTTCGACCCGGCCTTCTTCGGCATCAGCCCGCGCGAGGCACTGGCGGTGGACCCGCAGCAGCGCCTGCTGCTGGAGACCGCCTGGGCGGCGGCCGAGGACGCCGGCATCGACCCGACCACGCTGCGCGGCACCGACGCCGGGGTGTTCGTCGGGGTGATGTACGCCGACTACGGCGCCAGGCTGCACCAACGCCCGGGATCCGCGAAGGAGTTGGAGGGCTATCTGGTCAGCGGCAGTGCCGGCAGTGTGGCCTCCGGGCGGGTCGCCTACTCGCTCGGCCTGCAGGGGCCCGCGGTGACCGTGGACACCGCCTGCTCCTCCTCCCTGGTGGCGCTGCACCAGGCGGCGCAGGCGCTGCGGCTGGGCGACTGCTCGCTGGCGCTGGTCGGCGGTGCGACCGTGATGGCCAGCCCGGCCACCTTCGTCGAGTTCAGCCGCCAGCAGGGGCTGGCGGCCGACGGGCGCTGCAAGCCCTTCGCCGCCGCCGCCGACGGCACCGCCTGGGGCGAGGGCGTGGGGCTGCTGGTCCTGGAGCGGCTCTCCGACGCCCGCCGCAACGGGCACCGGGTGCTCGCCGTGGTGCGCGGCTCCGCCGTCAACCAGGACGGTGCGAGCAACGGCCTCACCGCGCCCAACGGCCCGGCCCAGCAGCGGGTGATCCAGCGGGCGCTGGCGTCGGCCGGACTGGGCCCCGCCGAGGTGGACGTGCTGGAGGCGCACGGGACCGGGACCCGGCTCGGCGACCCGATCGAGGCCGGCGCGGTGCTGAGCGCCTACGGCAGCGCGCGCGACGCGGACGACCCGCTGCTGATGGGCTCGGTGAAGTCGAACATCGGCCACACCCAGGCCGCCGCCGGCGTGGCCGGGATCATCGCGATGGTGCAGGCGATGCGGCACGGCACGGTGCCCGGCACCCTGCACCTGGACCGGCCCTCGGAGCACGTGGACTGGTCGGCGGGCACGGTCGTGGTGCCCACCGGGCCGACCCCGTGGCCGCGCCGGGACCGGCCGCGGCGGGCGGCCGTCTCCTCGTTCGGGATCAGCGGCACCAACGCGCACGTGATCCTCGAACAGGGCACCGACACCGAGCCGTTGGCGGCTCTGGAGTCGACTGCCGGGCCGACGACCGGGCCGACGGTTGGTCGGGCCGTCCCCTGGGTGCTGAGCGCCCGCACCCCCGACGCGCTGCGCGAGCAGGCCCGGCGGCTGCGCGAGTTCGTCTCGGCCGACGGCGGAGCGGGCGATGCCGATCTCGCGCTCTCGCTGGCCACCACCAGGACCGCCTTCGAGCACCGGGCGGTCGTGGTCGGCCGCGACCGGTCCGAACTGCTCGCCGGGCTCGACCTGCTGGCCGATGCCGCTCCGCGGGCCGGAACCGACCCGCTGACCAGCGGCGGCCGGGCGGCCGCGGAGGGCTTCCCGATCGTGGTCAGCGGGAGCACGGTGCCCGGTGGCACGGCGGTGCTGCTGACCGGGCAGGGCAGCCAGCGGGTCGGGATGGGCGGCGCGCTGCGCGCGGCCTTCCCGGTGTACGCGGCGGCCTTCGACGAGGTCGCCGAACTGCTGCGCGAGCGTGAGGGGTTGGAGCTCGCTGCGGTGCTGGAGGCGGACGGCGGCGAGCTGGACGGGACCCGCTACGCCCAGGCGGCGCTGTTCGCCGTCGAGGTGGCGCTCTTCCGGCTGCTGGAGTCCTGGGGCCTGCCCGCCGGGCCGCTCGCCGGCCACTCGGTCGGCGAACTGGCGGCCGCTCACCTGAGTGGCGCGCTGAGCCTGCCGGAGGCGGTCGCGCTGGTCGGGGTCCGGGGCCGGCTGATGCAGCAACTGCCGCCGGGCGGCTCCATGGTGGCCGTCCAGGCGGATCAGGCGGCGGTCGAGGCGGCGCGGGCGCGGATCGGGGCCGAGGTGGACATCGCCGCCGTCAACACGCCCTCCTCGGTGGTCCTCTCCGGCGAGTCCGAGCAGGTGGCCCGGCTCGCCGCCGAGTTGGCCGGACTCGGGCACCGCACCCGCCCGCTCACCGTCAGCCACGCCTTCCACTCCGCGCTGATGGACCCGGTGCTGCCCGCCTTCCGCGCCGAGGTCGACGGGCTCGCGCTCGCCGAGGGCGCGGCGGACCGACCCGTGGTCTCCACCCTGACCGGACGCGAGGCCGCGCCGGCGGACCTCGCCTCGACCGGCCACTGGAGCGAGCAACTGCGGGGCACCGTCCGGTTCGCGGACGCGCTCACGCGGCTGCGCGAACTCGGGGTCGGCCGCTTCCTGGAGCTCGGCCCGGACGCCGCGCTCACCGCGCTGGTCGAGCAGAGCGAGCTGGGCCCGCAGACCGTGGCGCTGTCCGCGCTGGACCGGCGCCGGGAGGATGTGGCGGCCCTCTGGTCCTTCGTCGCCCGTGCGCACGTGGCAGGGGTCCCCTGGGACTGGCGGGCGCTGCTCGGCGAGGGGGCACGCACCGTGCCGCTGCCGACCTACGCGTTCGAGCGGGAGCGGCTCTGGCTGCTGCCGCCCGCCCCCGAAGCGGGCGGCGACGCGCACGGCCTGGGCGCCGACGAGCCGGGCCACCCGCTGCTCGCGGCACGGATCGCCGACCCGGACGCCGACCACGCGGTCTACACCGGACTGCTCTCACTGCGCCGCCTGCCCTGGCTGGCCGAGCACGCCCTGCACGGCACTCCGGTGCTGCCCGCGGCGGCGCTGGTCGAGCTGCTGGCCCGCCTGGCCGAGCGGCACGGGCGGCCGGGCCTGACCGAACTGTCGTTGCACGCACCGCTGGTGATCGAGGAGGCGGCCGAACTGCGCCTGCGGGTCACCGTGAGCGGAGCGGAGGCGCGGGTGCACGCGGCGGCTGCCGACGCGCCGTGGACACTGCACGCGCGGGCGCTGCTCGCCGAGCCGGGTGAGCTGCTGGACCCGGGCGAGTTGGGTGAGCCGGGTGAGCCGGGTGAGCCGGGTGAGCCGGGCGAGGCGGACCGGCCGGCCGACGCGCGTCCGGTGCCACTGGCGGGCGCCTACGCCGCGTTGGCCGAGCAGGGCTACGGCTACGGGCCGGCCTTCCAGGGGCTGCGGGCGCTCTGGCGTGGCGAGCAGGCGCTCTACGCGGAGGTGGAGTTGGGCGAGGCGGTCACCGGGGCGGCGCGTCCCGCCGCGCTGCTGGACGCCGCGCTGCACGCCTGGCCCGCCGCCGCGCTCGGGTCGCCGGCCGCCGAGCGGTTCGACGTCCCGGTGAGCTGGCACGGTGTCAGGCTGCACCAGGGGCCCACCGGGTCGCTGCGGGTGCGGATCACGCCGACCGGTGAGGCGGCGTTCGCGCTCGCCGTCACCGACGCGGCCGGCGCCCCCGTGCTCACCGCCGAGGAAGTGCGGTTGCGTCCGCTGGACCGCGCGGCGCTCGGCGGGGGCGGCGCGGGGCGGCTCTACGAGGTGCGCTGGGAGGAGGAGGCGCAACCGGCTCCGCGCGCGGCGGACATCGCCGGCACGGCTGACTCGGCGGACCCGGCTGACGCGACGGACGCGACGGGTGAGCCCACCGTCGTCACCGTCGACCACGGGGACGTCCGGGCCAACCTACGCGAGGCCCGCCGCCTGCTGCTCGACCTGCCGGAGTCGCGGCACCTGGTCCTGGTCACCAGCGGCGCGGTCGCCGCGCTGCCCGGCGATGCCCTGCCCGGGCTCGACCAGGCGCCGCTCTGGGGCCTGGTGCGAACCGCGCAGCAGGAGTACCCGGGCCGGGTGAGCGTCATCGACACGGACGGCACGCCGGCCTCTGCCACCGCGCTGGGGCGATGGGCGGCCGCTCACCCCGGGCAGCTCGCGGTGCGCGACGGCCGCGCCTACCGGCCGCGACTGCGCCCGGTCACCACGCAGGCCACCAGCGGTGGAAGCCCGCTGGGCACCGTGCTGGTCACCGGCGCGGGTGGCGCGCTCGGCTCGGCCGTGGCCCGGCACCTGGTCACCGCGCACGGTGTCCGGCGCCTGCTGCTGGTGAGCCGCCGCGGCGCGGCCGATCCGGCGCTGCGCGCGCTGGCCGAGGAGCTGGGCGAGGAGCTGGGCGGGGAGCTGGGCGGGGAGTCGGGCGAGCGCGCCGAGGTCCGCACCGCCGCCTGCGACCTGGCGGACGCCTCGGCGGTCGAACGCCTGGTGGCCGGAATCGAGGACGGCCCCATCGCCGTGCTGCACGCGGCCGGGGTGCTGGACGACGCCGTGCTGGCCAATCTGACGGATGATCAACTCGACCGGGTGCTGCGGCCCAAGGCGGACGCGGCACGCAATCTCCACGAGGCGACGCTCGGACGGGAGTTGACCGCCTTCGTGCTCTTCTCCTCGGTCGCCGGGGTGCTGGGCAACGCGGGCCAGGCCGCCTACGCGGCGGCCAACGCCTACCTGGACGCGCTCGCCGCGCACCGCCGCGCCGCCGGACTGCCCGGCACCTCGCTCGCCTGGGGGCTCTGGGAGGACGGTCCGCAGGGTGAGGGCGCCGGGCTGGCCGCCGGCCTCGCCGCGCCGTCCCGGGCCCGGATCGAGCGGCTGGGCATCCGCCCGCTGGCCCGCGCCGCCGGGCTCGACCTGCTCGACCAGGCGCTCGGGCTCGGCCCGGACCACGACCTGCTGGTGCCGGTGCGCTTCGACCGGGCGGCGCTGGCCCGGCGCGGTGCCGAACTGCCCTCGCTGCTCGCCGACCTGGTGCCGCGCACGGCCGCGGCCACCGGGCCTGCTGCCGGGCCTGTTGCCGGGCCCGCCACCGGCTCGGTGGCCGACCCGGCCGACCCGGCCCAGGCGCCGGTCGTCCAGCGCCTGGCGGGCCTCGACCCGGCCGGGACGGCGGAGGCGGTGGCCGCCCTGGTGCGCGGCGCGGTCGCCGAGGTGCTCGGCCTGGGCTCGGGCGCCGCGGTGCCGGAGGACCGCGGCCTGTTCGACCTCGGTCTCGACTCGCTCACCGCGATCGAGCTGCGCAACCGCCTCGGCGCGGAGCTGGCCCAGCGGCTGCCCACCACCGTGCTCTTCGACCATCCCACCGTGCGGGCGCTCACCGCTCACCTGGTGGACCTGCTGGCCGCCGCCCGCCCCGCGTACGACCGGGCCGCGCTCGGCCGGTGGGTCACCGGTGCGGCGGCCTTGGACCGGTCCGACCGGCAGCGGGCCGAGCTGGTGGCCGCCCTGCGCTCCGCCCTCGACGAACTGACGGAGCCTCAGGAGCCGCTCGGCGCCGCGGAGCCGGCCTTTGGGATGGATTCAGCCTCCGATGATGAGCTGTTCGGGCTGCTGGATCGCGAACTCAGCGACTGACCCCCGCGGCCGGCTGCCGCGGCTCGACCCCGGTGACCGACCCCGCGGCGCCACGCCGCGGCCCGATCCCCGCGACCGACGCGCGGCCTGCCGCCGCGTTCCTGCCCCAGCGACCGATGCGCGGCCCGTCGCCGCGCCCCGACTCTGAACCCGACTCGGCTAACGGAGAGTTGCCCACCGATGGAGAACGAGGACCGGCTCCGCGACTACCTCCGGCGGACCACCGCCGACCTGCTGCGCGCGCGTGCCGCGCTGGAGCAGGCCGAGCAGGCCGCCCGGGAACCCCTGGCGATCGTCAGCATGGCCTGTCGCTTCCCCGGCGGGGTGCGCTCGCCGGAGGACCTGTGGCGGCTGGTGGCGACGCGCACCGACGCGATCACCCCTTTCCCCACCGACCGGGGATGGCCGCTGGACCGGTTGATCGACCCGGACCCCGACCGGGAGGGCACCAGCTACGCCGCCGAGGGCGGGTTCCTGCACGCGGCGGCGGACTTCGACGCCGAGCTGTTCGGCATCAGCCCGCGCGAGGCGCTGGCGATCGACCCGCAACAGCGGCTGCTGCTGCAGACCAGCTGGGAGCTGTTCGAGCGCGCCGGATTCGACCCGCGCTCGCTCGCCGGGGAGCAGATCGGCGTCTTCGCGGGCGTGATGTACGGCGACTACGGGTCGCGGCACACCCGCGCACCGGAGGGGTTCGAGGGATTCATCGGCACCGGCAGCGCCGGGAGCATCGCCTCCGGGCGGATCTCCTACACCTTCGGCCTGGAGGGCCCCGCCGTCACGGTGGACACCGCCTGTTCCTCCTCGTTGGTGGCCCTGCACTACGCCGCCCAGGCGGTGCGGCGCGGCGACTGCCGGCTCGCGGTGGCGGGCGGCGCGACCGTGATGGCCACCCCGGCCACCTTCGTGGAGTTCAGCCGCCAGCGCGGCCTCTCCCCGGACGGCCGCTGCAAGGCCTACGCGGCGGACGCGGACGGCACCGGCTGGGCGGAGGGCGTCGGGCTGCTCCTGGTGGAGCGGCTCTCCGACGCGCTGCGCGAGGGCCATCCGGTGGTCGCCGTGCTGCGCGGCAGCGCGGTCAACCAGGACGGTGCGAGCACCCAGCTCTCCGCCCCCAACGGCTCGGCGCAGCAGCGCGTCATCCGCGCCGCCCTCGCCGACGCCGGGCTCGGCGCCCAGGACGTCGACGTGATCGAGGGCCACGGCACCGGGACCCGCCTCGGCGACCCGGTGGAGGCCGGGGCGCTGCTCGCCACCTACGGCGCGGCCCGGTCGGCCGCCGATCCGGTCTGGCTCGGCTCGCTCAAGTCCAACATCGGGCACACCCAGGCGGCGGCCGGGGTCGGCGGCGTGATCAAGATGGCGCTGGCGATGCGGCACGGGGTGCTCCCGGCGACCCTGCACGCCGAGCAGCCCTCGCCGCACATCGACTGGGACGGCGGCGTGGCGCTGCTCACCGAGGAGCGGGCCTGGCCGGGGCTGGACCGGCCGCGCCGGGCCGCGGTCTCCTCGTTCGGGATCAGCGGCACCAACGCCCACGTCGTCCTGGAGGCGCCGCCGGAGCCCGCCGGTCCGCAGGCGCCCGCGGAGCCGGGGACGCCGGCCCAACTGTCCTCGGCGGTAGAGTCTCTGACGGTCGCTCAGTCGCTGGTATCCGCCGAGTCGCCGGCGCCCGCCGAGTCGCCGGCGGCCGCCGAGCCGTCCGGCCGGGACCCGGTGGTCTGGCTGGTGTCCGGCCACACCGAGCGGGCGCTCGCCGAGCAGGCCGGGCGGCTGCGCGCACACCTGGCGGAGCACCCGGAGCTGGCCCCCGCCGATGTCGCCCACACGCTGCGCACGGCGCGTGCCGCGCTGACCCACCGGGCCGTTCTGGTGGGGCGCCGGCTCGCGGACTTCGAGCGCGGTCTGGCCGAGGTCGAGCAGGGGATCCCGTCGGCCAGGGCGGCCGTCGGCGAGGCGGAGCCGCCGGGCCGGCCGGTCTTCGTCTTCCCCGGCCAGGGCTCCCAGTGGGTCGGCATGGCGCGCGAACTCCTGCTCTCCAACGCGGCCTTCCGCGCCGAGCTGGAGCGGTGCGCCGCCGCGCTCGCCCCGCACACCGACTGGGACCTGCGGCAGGCGGTCGCCGGGGACGAACCGGCGCTGCTGGAGCGGGTGGACGTGGTCCAGCCCGCGCTCTTCGCGGTGATGGTCTCGCTCGCCGCCGCCTGGCGGGAGCTGGGGGTGGAACCGGCCGCGGTGGTGGGCCACTCCCAGGGCGAGATCGCCGCCGCCTACGTCGCGGGCGCGCTCGACCTGGAGCAGGCGGCCGCGCTGGTCGCCGGACGGAGCAAGGCGATCCTGGCCATCGCGGGGACCGGCGCGATGGCCTCGGTCGAACTGGGCGCGGCCGAGGCGGCCGCCCGACTCGGGGCCGGCGCGGCGGTGGCCGCCGTCAACGGGCCGCGTGCCACGGTGGTCTCCGGGGAGGCGGGAGCGGTGCGGGAGTTCGTGGCCGCCTGCGAGCGGGACGGCGTGCGGGCCCGGCTGATCCCGGTCGACTACGCCTCGCACTCGGCGGCGGTGGAACAGCTGCGCCCAGAACTGCTGCGCCAGTTCGCCGGGTTGCGCCCGCAGCGGGCCAGGATCCCGTTCCACTCCGCGGTCACCGCCGCCGAGTTCGACACCGTGGGCCTGGACGCCGCCTATTGGTACACCAACCTGCGCGAGCCGGTCCAACTGGCGCAGACCGTCCGGGCGCTGGCCCGGGCGGGCCACCGGCGCTTCCTGGAGGTCAGCCCGCACCCGGTGCTCACGGCCGCGCTGCGCGACACCCTGGAGGAGGCCGAGCTGCCGGGTCGGGCCACCGCCACGCTCCGCCGCGACCATGGCGGACTCGATCAACTTCTGCTCTCAGCAGGCGAGTTGTATGCCGGTGGCGCCGCCGTCGACTGGCCGGGCACGCCGCAGGGCCGAGCTGTGCCGCTGCCGACCTACGCCTTCCAGGAGCGGCGGCTCTGGCTGGCGGCCAACCGCGCGGCCGATCCCGCCGATCCCGCCGCACCGGCCGGTCCCGTCTCACCGGAGGCGGGCGGCCATCCGCTGCTCGGCGCGGTCGTGGAGCGGGCCGACGGACGCGGCCTGGTCTTCTCCGGCGCGCTCCCGGGCGGCGGCGCGCTGCCGGACAGCCCGGACAACCCGGACAGTTGGGTCATCCAGCACCGGCTGGGCGAGCGGGCGGTGCTGCCCGGCAGCGCCGTCGCGGAGCTGGTGCTGGCCGCCGCCGCGCGCCTGGGCGGCGCCGGGATCGAGGAGTTGACGCTGCTGGCGCCGCTCGACGCCGTCCCGGGCCTGCCGCTCCAGGTGACCGTGGACGCCGAGTCGGACGCCACCTCGATCCGGGTGCACAGCCGGACGGCGGACGGCCGTTGGCAGCTGCACGCCGTCGCGACACTGGAGGCGGCCGAGGCCGTCGAGGCGCTCGGGGAATTCGCCGACGCCGACGCCGACGCCGAGGGCACCCCGCTCGATGTCGACGTCGAGGCCGGGTACGCCGCGCTCGCCGAGCTGGGCGTGCACTACGGCCCCGCGCTGCGCACGGTGCGGGCCGCCCGGCTGCGCGAGGGGGCGGTGGAGGCGGAGTTGGCGGAGCTGGACCCGGCCGGGCACCTGGTGCACCCGGCGCTGCTGGACGGCATGGTCCAAGCCGCGTTCCTGGGCCGGCGGTCGGGCCAGAGCGCGGGCGAGAGCGAGACCGAGACCGAGACCGAGACCGAGACCGAGAGCGCGGGCGCGGGCGCCGTGCTGGCGCCGTTCAGCTGGCGCGGCCTGCGTCTGCACCCCGGCGCCGACCGGCCGGCCCGGGCGCGTGCGGTGTGGACCGGCCCCGAGACGGTCCGCCTCACGGCCACCGACGCGGCCGGCCGCCCCTGCCTCAGCGTCGCCGAGCTGCGGCTGCGCCCGGTGACCCTCCCCACCCCGGACGCAGCCCCGGACGCAGCCCCCGACCCGGCGCGGCCCGCCATCCGCCTGCTGCCCGCCGTCCCGACCGTCCGCAGCACGCCCGCCGAGCCCTCCGACACAGACCCGTCCGCGCGGGCCGGACTCTCCGCGCCGGCCGGGCCCTCCGCGTTGGCCGGACTCTCCGCGACGAGGCGCGAGGAGCGGCTGCTCGACACGGTGGTCCGCGCGGTCGCCGGGATCCTGGGCTACGACTCCCCGAGCGAGATCCGCCCCGACCGCCCGCTGCGCGAGCTGGGCCTGGACTCGCTGACCGCCGTCCGGCTGCGCGACCACCTCGGCCGGGCCACCGGCCGCCGGCTGCCGGCCACCGTCGTCTTCGACCACACCACCCCGCGCGCGCTCGCCCGCCACCTGGCGGCCGACCCGGACACCGGTGCGCCCTCGGCCGCGTCGAGGCCCGTCGAGCCCGCCCAGCGGCCGACCGATCCGCTCGCGGACCCGATCGTGGTCAGCGCGATGGCCTGCCGCTACCCGGGCGGCGTGACCACCCCCGAGGAGCTGTGGCAGCTGCTGGAGCGCGGCGGGGACGTGATCGGCCCGTTCCCCACCGACCGGGGCTGGGACCTGGAGGCGCTCTACCACGCCGACCCCGACCACCCCGGCACCGCGTACGTGCGCCAGGGCGGATTCCTGCACGACGCCGCCGAGTTCGACGCCGACTTCTTCGAACTGAGCCCGCGCGAGGCACGGGCGGCAGACCCGCAGCAGCGGCTGCTGCTGGAGACCGCCTGGGAGGCGTTCCAGCGTGCCGGGCTGGACCCGGCGGAGCTGCGCGGCTCGCGCACCGGCGTCTACGTCGGGCTGATCTACACCGAGTACGGCGGCCGCGCGCAGGGGGACCCGCGCGAGCACGGCGGCTACCTGGGCACCGGCAGCGCGGGCAGCGTGGCCTCGGGCCGGATCTCCTACACCTTCGGCCTGGAGGGCCCCGCCGTCACGGTGGACACCGCCTGCTCCTCCTCGCTGGTCGCCCTGCACCTGGCCGCCCGCGCCCTGCGCGCGGGCGAGTGCGACCTCGCCCTGGTCGGCGGCGCGACCGTGATGGCCACCCCGGACACCTTCGTGGAGTTCAGCCGCCAGCGCGGGCTCTCCCCGGACGGGCGGTGCCGGGCCTTCGCGGACAGCGCCGACGGCACCGGCTTCAGCGAGGGCGTCGGCATGCTGCTGGTCGAGCGGCTCTCCGACGCCCGCCGCCGGGGCCACCCCGTGCTCGCCGTCCTGCGGGGCAGCGCCGTCAACCAGGACGGCGCCAGCAACGGCCTCACCGCCCCCAGCGGCCTGGCGCAGGAGCGGGTGATCCGCGAGGCGCTGCACGACGCGGGGCTGAGCGCCGCCGAGGTCGACGCCGTGGAGGCGCACGGCACCGGCACCACGCTCGGCGACCCGGTGGAGGCCCGCGCGCTGCTCGCCGCCTACGGCGCGGCGCGCCCGGCGCGGCGGCCGCTGCTGGTCGGCTCGCTGAAGTCCAACATCGGCCACACCCAGGCCGCCGCCGGGGTCGGCGGGATCATCAAGATGGTGCAGGCACTGGCGCACCGCACGCTGCCCCGCACCCTGCACGTGGACCGGCCCTCGCGCCACGTCGACTGGGAGCGCGGCGGGGTGGCGCTGCTCACCGATCCGGTGCCCTGGGAGCCGGACGGGCACCCGCGCCGGTTCGCCGTCTCGGCCTTCGGCATGAGCGGCACCAACGCCCATGTCGTGCTGGAGGAGCCGCCCGCCTCCTCCGACGTGGCACCGGCCGATCCGCCCGCCCGGCCGGAGCCGTCCGCTGCGTCCGCGCCGTCCGCGCTGTCCGCGCCGTCCGCGCTGTCCGCGCTGTCCGCGCTGTCCGTGCCGTCCGGCCCGGTGGAGCCCGCGCGGCACCCCGAGCGGCCGGCGGTCCTGGTGCTCGCGGCCCGTTCGGAGCGTTCGCTGCGCGAGCGCGCCCGGCGGCTGGCCGCCCACCTGGCTGCCCACCCGGAGCTGTCGCTCGCCGCGGTCGCCGCCGAACTGGCCCGCACCAGCGGCGCCTTCGAGCACCGCGCGGCCATCGTCGCGACCGACGCGGCGCAGGCCCGGGAGGGGCTCGGCGCGCTGGCCGAGGGGCGACCCAGCCCCGGGCTGGTCACCGGGCGGGCCACCGGCACCCGCACCCCGGTCTTCCTCTACCCCGGGCAGGGCGCCCAGTGGGACGGGATGGCGCGCGAACTGCTCGACCAGTCACCGGTCTTCGCCGCGCGCCTGGCGGAGTGCGCGGCCGCGCTCGACCCGCTCACCGGCTGGTCGCTGCTGGAGACCCTGCACGGGCGCGGCGCCGACCCGCGCCAGGTCGACGTGGTGCAGCCGCTGCTCTGGGCGGTGATGACCGCGCTGACCGCGCTCTGGGAGTCGCTCGGGGTGCGCCCGGCCGCCGTGGTGGGCCACTCGCAGGGCGAGATCGCGGCGGCGCTGGCCGCCGGGGCGACGGGCCTGGCGGAGTCCGCCGCCGTGGTCGCGCTGCGCAGCCGCGCGCTGCGGGCGCTGGCCGGCGGTGGCGCCATGCTCTCGGTCGCGCAGCGCGAGGAGGAGCTGCGGCCGCTGCTCGCGGCGTACGGCGGCGCGGTCGAGGTGGCCGCGCTCAACGGGCCGACGGCCACCGTGCTGGCCGGCGAGGTGCGGGCGGTGCGCCGGCTGCGCGAGGAGCTGCGCTCGGCCGGGCTGCGGGCCAAGCTGGTCGACGTCGACTACGCCTCGCACACGGCGCAGGTCGAGGGGCTGGAGGCGGAGTTGCTGGCGGTGCTGCCCGAGGTGGCGCCCGCGCCGGACTTCGCCGCCCGGATCTTCTCCACCGTCACGGGCACCGAGGTCGAGCCCGGTGACCCGCACTACGCCCAGCCCGGCTACTGGTACCGCAACCTGCGGGCCACGGTGCTGCTGCAGCACGCGGTGACCGCCGCCGCCGAGGCCGGGCACGAGGTCTTCATCGAGGTCAGCCCGCACCCCGTGCTGGCCCCCGCCGTGCAGGAGACCCTGGAGGCCGAGGCCGGCCCCGCCGACCGGCACGTGGTGCTCGGCACGCTGCGCCGCGACGAGGGGCACCTGGAGCGGATGCTGCGCTCCGCCGCCGAGGCCTGGGTGCACGGGGTGCCCGTCGACTGGACCGCCGGACTCGGCGCGGACCGGCCCCGGCCGCTGCTGCCCCCGCTGCCGACCTACGCCTTCGACCGCCGGCGCCACTGGCTGGACGCGGCCCCCACCGCGCCCGCCGCCGGCCGGCTCGGCCACCCGCTGCTCACCGACGCGGTGCGCACCGCCGACGCCGACGCCCTGGTGCTGCACGGCCGGCTCGCCCTGGACCGGCAGCCCTGGCTGGCCGACCACGCGGTGGACGGCACCGTGCTGGTCCCCGGGGCGGTGCTGGCCGAGCTGGCCTCCTTCGCCGGCGGGCTGGCCGGCGCCGCCACGGTGGCCGAACTCGCCCTGCAACGGCCGCTGCCGCTGGCCGACGAGCCGGTGGAGCTGCAGCTCACCGTCGGTCCCCCCGAGCCGGACGGCCGGCGCCCGGTCGGCGTGCACGCCAGGGCGGCGGGCGCTCCTGGCAGCGCCGACCCGCTGGGCGCGCCGTGGACCACGCACGCCACCGGCACCCTCGCGCCGACCGCCGCCACCCCGGCGCCGCTGCCCGCCTGGCCGCCGGCCGGGGCCGAGCCGGTCGACGTCTCCGCCCACTACGCCGAACTGGCCGCCCAGGGCTACCACTACGGCCCGGCCTTCCAGGGCCTGCGGGCCGCCTGGCGCGACGGCGCGGACGTCTACGCCGAGCTGAGCCCGCCCCCGCTGCCCGGCTACCCGCTCGCGCCGACCGTGCTGGACGCCGCGCTGCACGCGGCGGGCGTCGCCGGGCTGCTGCCGAGCGCCGAGGGGGTCCGGCTGCCGTTCACCTGGCACGGCTTCAGCCGCTACGCCGACGCGCCCGCGACCGTCCGGGTCCGGCTGCGCCGTACGGCGGACGACACCGTCGCGGTGCTGCTGGCAGGGCCGGGCGGCGAGCCGGTCGCCGAGGTGGCGGCCGTCGCCTTCCGGACGGCGGCGGCCGGCTCCGGCTCGGTGCTGCACGAGCTGGTCTGGGAACCCGCCCCCGCCCTCGGTTCCGCCCCCGCTGCCGCGCCGGGCGGTGAGGGTGCCCACCGGACCCTGGCCGGCGCCGGCGCGGCCGACCTGGCGGCGCTGCTGGCCGCGCTCGCCGCCGGTGAGCCGCCCCCCGAGGTGCTGGTGCTCCCGGTGCCCGAGCCGGCCGCGGAGCGCGACGGGGAGTTCGACCCGGCCGGGCTGCGCGCGGTGCTGCTCGGCGTGGCCGAGACCCTGCGCCAGGCGCTGGCCGAGCCCGCGCTGCGCGCCACCCGCCTGGTGGTGGCCACCGCGGGCGCGGTGGCGGCCGTGCCGGGGGAGCGCCCCACGGCGCTGGGCAGCGCGGCGCTCTGGGGCCTGGTGCGCAGCGCGCAGGCCGAGGAGCCCGGCCGGATCACGCTGGTCGACGGCCCGGTGGCCGAGGTGCCGTCGGCACAGCTGACCGGCTCCGAGCCGCAGCTCGCGGTCCGGGACGGGCAGTTGCTGGTGCCCCGGCTGCGCCGCCGCGAGGCGGCGCCCGCCGAGCCCGAGGGCAACTGGCGGCTGGCCACCGGCGGCAGCGGAACGGTGGACGACCTGGTGCGCAGGCCCGTCGCCGAGGAGCCGCTGGCCCCGGGCGAGGTCCGGCTCGCGGTCCGCGCCGCCGGGCTCAACTTCCGCGACGCGATGCTCGCGCTCGGCCTCTACCCGGGCGCGGCCGAACTCGGCACCGAGGCGGCCGGCGTGGTGCTCGCCGTCGGTCCGCGGGCCGGCGCGCTGCGGCCCGGTGACCGGGTGATGGGGCTGGTCCCCGGCGGCATCGGCCCGCGCGCGGTGACCGACCACCGGCTGCTGGCCCCGATCCCGGCAGGCCTCTCCTTCGCTCAGGCGGCCACTGTGCCGGCGGTCTTCCTGACCGCCTACCACGCCCTGCGCGACCTGGCCGGGGCCGAGCCGGGTGACTGGCTGCTGCTGCACTCGGCGGCCGGCGGGGTCGGCGGCGCCGCCCTGCAACTGGCCCGGCACTGGGGCATCGAGGTCTTCGGCACCGCGAGCCCCGGCAAGTGGCCGGCCCTGCGCGCCGCCGGGCTGGCCGCCGAGCGCACCGGCAACTCGCGCGACCTCGGTTTCGCCGACGCGGTGCGCGCGGCCACCGGCGGGCGCGGGGTGGACATCGTGCTGAACGCCCTGGCCGGCGAGTTCACCGACGCCTCGCTCGACCTGCTGGTGCCCGGCGGCCGCTTCATCGAGATGGGCAAGACCGACCCGCGCGACCCCGCCGTGGTGGCCGCCCGGCACCAGGTCAGCTACCAGGCCTTCGACCTGGCCGAGTTGGCGCCCGAGCGGATCGGGCGGATGCTCGCCGAGCTCACCGAACTCTTCGGGAGCGGGGTGCTGGCCCCGCTCACCGTGACCGCCTGGGAGGTGGCCGAGGCGGGGCGCGCGCTGCGCCACCTCGGCCTGGCCCGGCACACCGGCAAGGTCGCGCTGCGGCTGCCGCGGCCGCTGGACCCGGACGGCACGGTGCTGGTCACCGGAGCCGCCGGCGGTGTCGGCCGGCTGGTCGCCCGTCACCTGGTCGAGCAGCACGGCGTGCGGCACCTGCTGCTGGTGGGGCGCCGCGGCCTGGACACCCCGGCCGGGCACTCGCTGCACGCCGAACTGACCGGCCTGGGTGCGCGGGTGGTGGCGGTGGCGGCCGACGTGGCTGAGGAGGCGGAGGTGTTGCGGCTGCTCGGTCGGGTGCCGGCCGAGCACCCGCTGACCGCCGTGGTGCACGCGGCCGGCGTGCTGGACGACGCGACGCTGGAGGGGCTGGACGCCGAGGGGCTGGACGCGGTGCTGCGGCCCAAGGCGGACGGCGCCTGGCACCTGCACCGGCTCACCCGGCAGGCCGACCTGGCCGCCTTCGTGCTCTTCTCCTCCGCGGCGGGCGTGGTGGGCAGTCCGGGGCAGGGGGCCTACGCGGCGGCCAACGTCTTCCTGGACGCGCTGGCCACCGTGCGGGCGGGCCAGGGCCTGCCGGCGGTGTCGGTGGCCTGGGGCCTGTGGCAGTCCGAGAGCGCGATGACCGGTGAACTCTCGGCCACCGACCGGGCCAGGATGGCGCGTTCGGGCGTGCTGCCGCTCTCGGCGGCCCGCAGCCTGGAGCTGCTCGATGCCGCGCTGCGGGGCGCCGACCCGACCCCGGTGGCCGTCCGCCTCGACCTGGCGAGCCTGGCCCGACTGCCGTACCTCGCACCGCCGTTGCGCTCGCTGGTCCGCTCCGGCGCGGTGGCCGCCGCGCCGGAGCCGGGTGCCGAGGGCCTGCCGGCCCGGATCGCCGCCGCCTCGGCGGCGCTGGCCAGGGAGCTGGTCACCGGGCTGGTCGAGCAGCACGTGGCGACGGTGCTGGGCCGGGCGCCCGGCGCCTCCGCCGCGACGGGTGCGGCAGGCGAGGAGTTCGACGCGCGCAGCTTCAAGGAGCTCGGCTTCGACTCGCTGACCGCCGTCGAGCTGCGCAACCGGCTTGGCCGGGCCACCGGGCTGCGGCTGGCGGCCACCCTGGTCTTCGACCACCCGAACCCCGCGGCGCTCGCGGACCACCTGCTGGAGCGGCTGCGGCCCGAGGCACCCGCCGAGGCCGCTGGGCCCGCCGGGGCCACCGGACCCGCCGAGGCCGCTGGGCCCGCCGGGGCCGACCGGGCCGAGGCGGGCGCGCCGGCCGCGCCGGGCGCCGACCCGCAGATCCCGCGGACAGCCGAGGAGCTGTTCCGGTTCATCGACTCGGAACTCCGATCCTGAGAGGCGGCAAGGACTGTGACGGACGAACAGAAGCTGGTCGAGTACCTGCGCTGGACCACCGAGGAACTGGCCAGGGTGAAGCGCGAACTGGCCGCGAGCACCGAGGCCGACCCGGTGGCCGTGGTGGGCATGGCCTGCCGCTACCCCGGCGGGGTGGGCTCGCCCGAGGAGCTGTGGCGGCTGGTCGAGCACGGCGGCGACGCGATCGGCGCGCCGCCCCTGGACCGGGGCTGGGACCAGGCGGCGCTGCGCGCGGCGGCGGCCGGCGGCTTCCTCGCGGACGCCGGCGGCTTCGACGCGGGCTTCTTCGGGCTGGGGACGGCGGAGGCCACCGCGATGGACCCGCAGCAGCGCCAACTGCTCGAAGTCGGCTGGGAGGCGCTGGAACGCGCCGGGATCGCCCCCGGCGAGCTGCGCGGCAGCAGGACCGGTGTCTACGCCGGGGTGATCTACCAGGAGTACGCCCCGCCGCCGGGCACCGCGCCCGCCGAGCTGGAGGGCTACCTGATGACCGGCAACGCCGCCAGCATCGCCTCCGGGCGCCTGGCCTACTCCTTCGGCTTCGAGGGGCCCGCGCTGACCGTCGACACCGCCTGTTCCTCCTCGCTGGTCGCGATCCACCTGGCGGCGCAGGCGCTGCGCGGCGGCGAGTGCGACCTGGCGCTCGCCGGGGGAGCCACCGTGATGGCCACCTCCCGGGTCTTCGCCGACTTCGCGGCCCAGGGCGGTCTGGCGGCCGACGGGCGCTGCAAGCCCTTCGGCAAGGGCGCGGACGGGACGGGCTTCGGCGAAGGGGCCGGCCTGCTGGTGCTGGAGCGGTTGTCCGACGCCGAGCGGCACGGCCACCCGGTGCTCGCGCTGCTGCGGGCCTCGGCGGTCAACTCCGACGGGGCCAGCAACGGGCTCACCGCGCCCAGCGCGCCCGCCCAGCGCAAGGTGATCGAGGCCGCGCTGCGGGCCGGCGCCCTGGCGCCGCACGAGGTGGACGCCGTGGAGGCGCACGGCACCGGCACGGTGCTCGGCGACCCGATCGAGGCCGCCGCGCTGCTGGCCGCCTACGGGGGCGCGGAGCGCTCCGCGCCGCTCTACCTGGGCTCGGTGAAGTCCAACCTCGGCCACACCCAGGCCGCCGCCGGGGTGGCCGGGGTGATCAAGATGATCGAGGCGATGCGGCACGGGGTGCTCCCGGCGAGCCTGCACGCCGAGCAGCCCTCGGAGTTCGTGGACTGGCCGGCGGGGCGGGTGGAGCTGCTCGGGCGCGCCCGGCCCTGGCCCGCCCGGGCGAGCGGGCCGAGGCGGGCGGCGGTCTCCTCGTTCGGGATCAGCGGGACCAACGCGCACCTGGTGATCGAGGCGCCGCCGACCCGCGCGCCTGCGGCCGTGCCCGCCGGGCCTGTCGCTGAGCCCGCCGAGCCCGCTGAGGCCGCCGAGCTCGCGGATCAGCCGTCCGCCGAGCCCCGGCCGCCGGCCGCCGTGCCCTGGGTGCTCTCCGCGCGCACGCCCGAGGCGCTGGCGGCGCAGGCCGCCCGGCTGCGCGCGGTGCTGGCCGAGCGGCCGCCGGGCGATCCGGCGGCCGTCGCCCGCGCGCTGCTGCGGCGCACCGCGTTCCGCCACCGCGCGGTCGCGGTGGGCGCGGACGCCGCCGAACTCGCCGCCGAGCTGGACCGGTTGGCCGGCGCGGGCAGCGGCCACGCGGCCCGGCCCCGCCGGGTCGCCTTCGTCTTCAGCGGCCAGGGCACCCAGCGCCCGGGCATGGGGCGCGGGCTCCACGAGGGCTTTCCGGCCTACGCGGCGGCCTTCGACGCCGCCTGCGCCGCCGTGGACCGGGCCCGCGCCGCACAGGGCGGGGACGAGGGGCCGGCGCTGCGCGAACTCGTGCTCGGTGTGCCCGAGGGGCCGGGGGCCGGCCTGCTCGAACGGACCGAGTACGCCCAGCCCGCGCTCTTCGCCACCCAGGTGGCGCTGGCCCGGCTGGCCCGCTCGCTCGGCGTCGAGCCGGTGGCGGTGACCGGCCACTCGATCGGCGAGCTGGCGGCGGCCCACCTGGCGGGCGCGCTCACCCTGGACGGGGCCGCCGACCTGGTGGTCGCCCGGGCCCGGGCGATGCAGGCCGTGCCGGGCGAGGGGCTGATGGTCGCGCTGCGGGCCGACGAGGCGCGGGTGGCGGCGCGGCTGGCGGCCTGGCCGCCGGGCGAGTTGGCGCTGGCCGCCGTCAACGGGCCGCGCTCCACGGTGGTCTCCGGTACGGCGGCGGCGGTGCGCGAGCTGGCCGCCGAGTTCCGCGCCGAGGGCGTCCGCACCAAGCTGCTGCGGGTCGGCCAGGCCTTCCACTCGGCCCAGTTGGACCCGGCGCTGCCCGCGATCGAGGCCGCCGCCCGCCGACTGGTCGTCAGCGAGCCGCAGGTGCCGCTGGCCGGCAACCGCTCGGGGGCGCTGGTGAGCCGCGCCGAGCTGGCCGCGCCCGACCACTGGTCCGCGCAGGCGCGCGGCACCGTCCGGTTCCTCGACTGCGTGCGCACCCTGCGCGAGGAGCTGGCGGTGGACGCCTTCGTCGAGATCGGTCCGGACACCACCGCCACCGGGCTGGTCGCGGACTGCCTGGTGGCGGAGCGGCGGGAGGCGGTGGCGGCGGTGCCGCTGCTGCGCGGTCCCGCCGTCGAGGCACGCGCCTTCCTGCACGCGCTCGGGCAGCTGTACGCCGCCGGGGTGCCGGTGGACTGGGCCGGCCTGCTCGGGGCCGGACCCGCGGCCGATCCGGCCGGGCTGCCGACGTATCCGTTCCAGCACCGGCACTACTGGCTGGCCAGGACCGCCGCCCCCGCCGCGCCGGCGGTGGTGGCCACCGGGGCGCGGCCGCCCGAATCGGCCGCGCTGCCGCGCGAGTCGCGCTACGAGGCGCTGGTCGACTGGGTGCTCGCCGCCGTCGCGGAGGCGCTGGGCCCCGGCGCGCCGGTCCTCGGGCCGCAGGACGACCTGACGGCGGCCGGCCTGACCTCCTTCGGCGCGCTGGAGACCGCCACCCGCCTCTCCCACCGGACCGGGGTGGAGATCGGACCGGTCGCGGTGCTGGAGCACCGCACCGCGCGCGACCTCGCCCGGCACCTGCACGACTCGCTGACCGCCGACGAACTGGAGCCCGTGCGATGAAGACCGCCGACGACGCGCTGGCCGAGCTGCGCGATCTGCACCAACGTGGGCTGCTGGAACGGAACTTCGACCGCGTGCCGGGCCTGCTCGCCGGACTCGACGGCGAGCGGGCGGCCGCCGCGGCCCGCCTGCTGGCCCGGCTGGAGCCCGCCGAGCTGCGCGCCCTGCACCCCGACCTGCCGACGGCCAGGGTCCAGCTGACCGGATCGGGCCTGCTGAACTCTCTGCGGACCGCGCTGGTGGGGGAGTTGGCCCGGCACGGCTACCTGCCCGAGGTGCGGGTGGCCGACTACGGCTCCTACGTCTTCGACCTGGGCGACCCGGCCGCCGACCAGCCGGCCGACCCGGCCTGGCTGACCGTCTGCGTGCTGGACCACACGGCGGTCTTCGAGCGGGTCCCGGTGCCGTTCACCGCCGAGGACGTGGCCGCCGCGCTCACCGAGAAGCTCGCGCTCTGGCGCTCCCTGGCCACCGGCTTCACCGCGCGCACCGGTGCCACCCTGGTGCTCAACACCGTGCCGCTGCCCAGGACCTGGCAGGTCCAGTTGCTGGACCACGCCGCCCGGGCCCGGCTCGGCGCGACCTGGCGCACCGCCAACGCCGAGCTGCTCGGCCTGGCCGGGGCGGACGAGCGGCTGGTGGTCCTCGACCTCGACCCGCTGCTCACCGAGGCGGTGCCGCTGACCGACCCGCGCTTCGACGTCTACGCGGGCGCGCACCTCTCCGATCCCCTGCTGGCCTCCTACGCGAGGGAGTTGGCCCACCTGGTGCGGGCCCGCGGCGGGCGGGCGAAGAAGGTGCTGGCGGTCGACCTGGACCAGACGCTCTGGGGCGGGGTGCTCGGCGACGACGGGATCGAGGGGATCGAAGTGGCGCACGGGCGCCGCGGCGAGGCCTTCCACCGCTTCCAGGGGGTGCTCAAGCAGCTCCAGTCGCAGGGGGTGCTGCTGGCCGCGGTCAGCAAGAACGACCAGGAGCCGGTGCGCACCGTGCTGCGCGAGCATCCCGACCTGCTGGTGCGCGAGGCGGACTTCGTCCGGGTGCTGGCCAACTGGGCGCCGAAGCCGGAGAACCTGCGCACCCTGGCGGCGGAGCTGAACCTCGGCGCGGACAGCCTGGTCTTCGCCGACGACAGCCGCTACGAGTGCGCTGCGGTGCGCGCCGAACTGCCCGCCGCGGCGGTGGTGCCGCTGGACGGCGACCCGGCCGAGCACGTGCACCGCCTGCTGGCCGACGGCTGGTTCGCCACCACCGAGGTGACCGCGGAGGACCGGGTGCGCACCCGGCGCTACCAGGAGGAGTCGGCGCGCGCGGAGTTCCTCTCCGCCGCCGGATCGGCCGAGCACTTCCTGGCCGACCTCCAGGTCCGGGTCGAGCTGGCCGCGGCCACCCCGGCCGAGTACCAGAGGATCTCGCAACTGACGCTTCGGACCAACCAGTTCAACCTCACCACGGAGCGCCTCGGGGTCCCCGAGGTGCGCGAGCTGGCCGAGGGCGGGGCCGGCCGGGTGCTCGCGCTGGCGGCGGGCGACCGGTTCGGGAGCAACGGGATCGTCGGCGCGGTCTTCCTGCGCGCGGTGGGGCGCGAGCTGGTGGTCGACAACCTGGTGCTGAGCTGCCGGGTCTTCTCCCGGGGCATCGAGCAGGCCTGCCTGGCGGCGCTGCTGGAGCGGGCGGAGGCGGCCGGCTTCACGGCGGTGCGCGGCAGCTACCTGCGCACGGCCAAGAACGCCAAGGTCGCCGACTTCTACCCGCACTACGGCTTCGCGGTGCTGGAGCGCACCGAGGCGGCCGCGAGCTTCGTCCATCCGCTCGGCGCGGGCGGCGCGCTGCCGCAGGTGCCCGCCCACCTGACGCTGGCCGCGGCGCCGGACCTGGTGCCCGAGCCGGGAGCGGCGTTGACAACCTGAGGGGCCCTCGACTTAACTGGATCGTACAAGGGTGCGACGCGTTGGCGCACCGGGCGCAGCATGCGGGAGGAGAGCGCCTTGACCGAGGCGATCGCGATATCGGTGCACGACACGGCCCCGGTCTGGCGGGGTGACCGGGCCGGCGACGCGCTCCGGCGCTCGGTCGAACTGGCCCGCGCCGTGGAGACCCTGGGCTACACGCGGTACTGGGTCGCGGAGCACCACAGCACGCCGGCGCTGGCCGCCTCCAGCCCCGCGGTGCTGGCCGGGCAGATCCTGGCGGCCACCAGCTCGATCCGGGTCGGCTCGGGTGCGGTCCTGCTGCCCAACCACGCCACCCTGGCGGTGGCCGAGCAGTTCGGGATGCTCGCCGGCCTCCACCACGGCCGGGTCGACCTGGGCCTGGGCCGGGCCGGCGGCGGTTCGCCCGCCGCGGCCGCCCTGCTCGGCGATCCGACGGGGCGCGGCTTCGACGGGCAACTGGAGGATCTGCGGGCCTACTTCAGCGGCGGACTGCGGGGCGTGCGGGCGGTGCCGGAGCCCGAGGTGGCGCCCCGGCTCTGGCTGGTCGGCTCCAGCGCGGACAGCGCGCGCTACGCCGGCCGGCACGGGCTGCCCTACGTCTACGCCCACGCCATCGTCGGCGGCGGCGCCCCGGAGGCGCTGCACGCCTACCGCGCGGCGTTCCGGCCCACGGCCGAGCAGCCCGAACCCCACGCCGGGGTGGCCGTGATCGCCGTCGTCTCCGACACCGACGAGCGCGCGCACCGGTTGGCCAACGCCTTCGTGCTGGGCCAGATCCGGATGCGCACCACCGACCCGAACACCGTGCTGCCCACCGAGGAGGAGGCCGCCGCCCACCCCTTCTCGCCGGCCGAGCGGGCCTTCCTGCACGAGCGGATCGCCCCGCAGTTCGTCGGCTCCCCGCAGGCGGTCGGCCCCCGGCTGCGCGAACTGCTCCAGCAGACCCGCGCCGACGAGCTCTTCGTGCTCACCCAGGTCCCCGACCACGAGGCCCGGGTGCGCTCCTACGAGCTGCTGACCAAGGCGATCTGACAAGTGATCTGACAAGGAACCTGACAAGCGATCTGACGGACCATCACCCCACCACACGTCGACGGCCCGACCCCGCCCAGGGGCCGGGCCGTCGACGTGCCGGGCCGGCCCGCACCGGTTCAGAGCGGGTTTAGCCCGCTGCACCATCGTGGCTGCCCGACAGGCACCGGCGCGCACCGAGGGCGCCGGCGAACGGACGAGGGGCACGGCCACCGGCGGCCCCTGGAGCAGCGAGGACAACGATGGACTCTGCCACCTGGTTCCGCGGACACCGCGGTCCCGCCGCCGCGGCCGGCATCGCCGCGCTGCTCCTGGGGGCGCTGTCCGGCTGCTCCGCCGGCGCCGGCGGAGCGGGCGCGACCCCGGCGGCCGGACCGCCCCGCGCCGGCGGCACCCTGCGCCTGGCGGTGGCCACCCAGCCCGACTGCCTGGACCCGCACCAGAGCCCCACCCAGGCGGCGCGCCTCTTCGCCCGCCCGATCCTCGACTCGCTCGTCTACCAGGACGCCAAGGGCGCGCTGCACCCCTGGCTCGCCACCTCCTGGCAGGTCTCGCCGGACGGCCTGACCTACACCCTGCACCTGCGCGACTCGGTGACCTTCACCGACGGCACGCCCTTCGACGCGGCCGCCGTGGTGGCCAACCTGGACCAGGTGGTGGCGCCGGCCACCAAGTCCATGCTCGCCGCCGGCCTGCTGGCCTCCTACGCCTCCTCGCGCGCGGTGGACCCGCACACCGTGGAGATCACCCTGCGCAGCCCGGACTCCGGCCTGCTCGGCGCCCTGGCCACCCCCAACCTCGGCATCGAGTCGCCCAAGACCCTCACCGCGCCGCCGGCCACCCTCTGCACCAGGATCGTCGGCACCGGCCCGTTCCGCAGCGACACCGGCTTCGTCTCGCAGAAGGGCATCACCTACACCCGCAACCCCGGCTACGCCTGGGCGCCCGCCGCACTCTCCCCGGGCGGCCCGGCCCACCTGGACGGCATCGAGCTGACCGTGGTGCCGGACGACTCGACCCGCGGCGGCGCGCTGACCAGCGGCCAGGTGGACGCGGCCACCGCGCTCTCGCCCATCGGCCTGCGCACCGTGCGCGACACCCCGGGCCTGACCCTGCACGACTCCCCCTACCCGGGCGCCAACTACAGCTACTGGCCGAACACCGCCTCCGGGCCGCTGGCCGACCTGTCGGTCCGTCAGGCCGTGCGCGAGGGGATCGACTGGTCCACCATCGTGCAGGGCCTCTTCTTCGGGCTCTACCCCTCGGCCAAGGGCCCGCTCTCCACCACCACGCCGGGCTACGACAGTTCGGTCGCCGGCTCCTACCGCACCGACGTCGCGGACGCGAACAAGCTGCTCGACCAGGCGGGTTGGACCGGCCGGGACGCGCAGGGCTACCGGACCAAGGACGGGGTGCGGCTCAGCCTGCGCCACCTGTGGTCCAACCCATCGATCCAGGACCTGGCGGTGCAGATCCAGGGCCAGGCCAAGGCGCTGGGCATCGAGATCGTCGAGCAGAACGTCGACTCCGGCACCTACGTCAAGCGCCTGCTGGCCGGGGACTACGACCTGATCGACACCAGCTTCGCCGCCCCCGATCCCGATGTGCTGCGGGTGCTCTTCAGCGCCGCGAACATCCCCACCGCCGCCCGCGGGATCAGCAACAACGTCTCCCGCTACGACAACCCCGCCGTCGAGCAGCTGTTCAAGACCGCCGACCAGGCCGCGACCGAGGCCGACCGCGAGCACGCCTACGACCAGGTGCAGCAGCGGATCACCCAGGACGCCGCGGTCTTCCCGATCTACTCCCCGCTCTCCTCGCTGGCCGCCCGCTCCGCCGTCCAGGGGGTGACCTTCGACGTGGACGGCACCCCGGACTTCTACGGCGCATGGCTGGCCTCCTGACCGCGCGGGCGGCCCGGCCCGCCGGCCAGGACCGCCTGGCCCTGGCCCGCTTCGTCCTGCTGCGCCTGGCCACCTCGCTCGCCGTGCTCTGGGGCGCGGTCACCGCCGCCTTCCTGCTGCTGCACCTGATGCCCGGCGGCACCGCCGACGTGCTGCTGGCCGGCGCCGCCGTCACCCCCGCCACCAGGGCCGCGATCGCGGCCCAGTACCGCCTCGACGACCCGCTCCCGCTGCAGTACGCGACCTACCTGGGCCGGCTGCTGCACGGCGACCTCGGCGACTCCTACGTGCTGCGCCAGCCGGTCCGCCAGGCGATCGGCGCCCAGCTGCCGGCCACCGCCCAACTGCTGCTCGCCACCCTGCTGGTGACCGCCGCCGGCGCGCTGCTGCTGGCGCTGGCCACTGCCAGGGCCGGGCGCCGGGTGCGCGCGGCGGCCGCCGCGATCGAGTCCCTGGTGGTCGCGCTGCCGCCGTTCTGGACCGGCCTGCTGCTGCTCACGGTCTTCTCCTTCCAGCTGCGCTGGCTGCCCGCGATCGGTGCCCCGGGCCTGCCCGGCCTGGTGCTGCCCACCCTCGCGCTGGCCGCCGCGCCGACCGCCGTGATCGCGCAGGTGCTGCGCGAGGGGCTGCTGCGGGCACTGGAGGAGCCCTTCGCCACCACCGCCCGCGCCCGCGGGATCAGCGGCTGGGCGGTGCTGCTGCGGCACGCGCTGCGCCACGCGCTGCTGCCGGCCACCGCGCTCTTCGGCTGGCTGGCCGGCTCGCTGGTCGGCGGCGCGGTGGTGGTGGAGATCGTCTTCTCCCGGCAGGGGATCGGCCGCCTGCTGCTCAGCGCCGTGCAGAACAAGGACATGCCCGTGGTGCTCGCCCTGGTGCTGCTGGCCGCGACGGTCTTCGCGCTGCTCAACACCGCGGTCGACGTGCTGCAGTGGCTGATCGACCCGCGCTCGCGCCAGGCCGGGGGTGCGCGATGAGCCGCCGCTTCGGGCTCTGGGCCGGCCTCGCCGTGCTCGCGGTGCTGGCGGCGATGGCGCTGGCGCCCGCGCTCTTCACCGGCACCGACCCCAACGCCACCGACCTGGGCGCCCTGCTGCGCGCGCCGAGCGGCGCCCACCTGCTCGGCACCGACCAGAACGGGCGCGACCTGTACGCCCGGATCGTCTACGGCGCGCGGCCCTCGCTGCTGATCGGCACCGGCGCGGTGGCCCTGGCCCTGGTCGGCGGCACCGTGCTCGGCGTGGCGGCGGCGCAGGGCGGGCGGCTGGTCGACCAGCTGCTCGGCCGGCTGCTGGACGTGCTGCTCTCGGTGCCGGGGCTGCTGCTGGTCTTCCTGGTGGTCGCGGTGCTCGGCCCCGGCAGCGGTCCGGCCACGCTGGGCCTGGCGATCGTCTCGCTGCCCGGCTTCGCCCGGGTCGCCAGGGCGGAGGTGATCGGCCTGCGCAACCGCCCCTACATCGAGGCCGCCCACGGCTTCGGCCGGCGCCGGATCGAGGTGGTGGCGCGCCACGTGCTGCCCAACGCGCTGGGCCCGGTGCTCGCGCTCGGCGTGGTCTCGCTCGGCGCGACCATCGTGGCCGGCTCCAGCCTGAGCTTCGTCGGCCTGGGACCGCGACCGCCCACGGCGGAGTGGGGCGCCATGCTGGCCGGCAGCCGGGAGTTCCTCGGGATCGCCTGGTGGACCGCCGCCTTCCCCGGGGCCGCCGTCACCGCCGCCGTGCTGGCCGTCTCGGTGGTCGGCCGCCACCTGCAGCAGACCCTCGACCGGAGGCAGCGATGAACCCCGAGGACCCAGGGCCCGGAAGGGCTGACCCAGGGCCGCTGGTCGAGATCGAGGACCTGACCGTGCGCTTCCCCGCGAGCGGTGGCGCCGTCGAGGCGGTGCGCGGCGTCTCGCTGCGGATCCGGCGCGGCCAGGTGGTGGCCCTGGTCGGCGGGTCCGGCTCCGGCAAGAGCGTCACCGCCCGCGCGCTGCTCGGGCTGGCGGGCCGGGACGCCGCGGTGGCCGCCGAGCGGCTGCGCTTCGACGGCACCGACCTGCGCGGGCGCACCGACCGCCAGTGGCGCGCCCTGCGCGGGCGGCGGATCGGCTACGTGCTGCAGGACGCGCTCGGCTCGCTCGACCCGCTGCGCCGGATCGGCGCCGAGGTCACCGAGGCCGCCCGGGAGCACCGCACCGTCGCGGCAAGGGAGTTGCCGGCCGAGGCCGTGCGGCTGCTGGCCGAGGCGGGCGTGCCGCGCCCGGAGCAGCGGGCCCGGCAGTTCGCGCACGAGCTCTCCGGCGGCCTGCGCCAGCGGGCCCTGATCGCCGCCGCGCTCTCGGCCCGCCCCGAGCTGCTGATCGCCGACGAGCCGACCACCGCGCTGGACGCCACCGTGCAGCGCCAAGTGCTGCGGCTGCTGCGCGAACGCACCGCCGGCGGCACCGCCGTGCTGCTGATCAGCCACGACCTGGGCCTGGTCGCCGAGATCGCCGACCACGTGCACGTGATGCACCAGGGGCGGTTCGTCGAGCAGGGCCCGCCCGAGCGGGTGCTGCGCGCCCCCGTCCACCCGTACACCCGCGAGCTGGTCGCCGCCGTGCCCGACGGCAGCCGCAGCGCCGCGCCGCTCGGGCGGCCGGGGCCGGTGCTGCTGAGGGCGGCGGGGCTGGCCAAGTCCTACCGGCTGCCGGACCGCGCGGTGCTGCGCGCGGTGGACGGGGTCGATCTGGAGGTCCGGGCCGGGGAGAGCCTCGGCATCGTCGGCGAGTCGGGCTCCGGCAAGACCACGGTGGGCCGGATGCTCGCCGGCCTGGTCCGCCCCGACACCGGGTCCGTCGAACTCGGCGGCCGGAGCTGGGCCGAACTGCGCGGGGCCGAACGCCGCTCGGCCCGGCGGCGGGTGCAGCTGGTCCACCAGGACCCGCTCGCCTCCTTCGACCCGCGCTACACCGTGCGCCGCCTGCTGGCCGAGCCGCTGAGCGCCATCGGCCTGCCGGCGGCCGAGCGGCCGGCGCGGATCGCCGAGCTGCTGGACGACGTGGGGCTGGCCGCCGGCCTGCTCGACCGGATGGGCCGCGACCTGTCCGGCGGCCAGCGCCAGCGGCTGGCCATCGCCCGCGCGCTGGCCCCGCGTCCCGAGGTGGTGGTCTGCGACGAGCCGGTCTCGGCGCTGGACGCCACCGTGCAGGCCCAGATCCTGGACCTCTTCGAGCGGGTGCGCGAGCGGCTGGGCGTGGCCTTCGTCCTCATCTCGCACGACCTCGGCGTGGTCCGCCGGCTCAGCCACCGGGTGCTGGTGATGAAGGACGGGCGGGTGGTCGAGTCAGGGCCGGCCGCGCGGGTCTTCGAGGCACCACGGCACCCGTACACCCAGGAGCTGCTGGCCGCCGTGCCGCGGCTGCCCAGCACGCCCGACGCACCGTCGCACCAGTCACCGTCGCACCAGTCACCGTCACACCAGTCGTAGGAGAGGGACCGGAGATGACCCAAGCCCCGCACTACCCGCAGCCGCGCACCTGCCCGTACGAGCCGCCCGCCGGCTACCGCGAACTGGGCGAGCAGGGCCCGCTGCTGAAGGTGACCCTCTTCGACGGCCGCGAGGCCTGGTTGGTCACCGGCTACCAGGAGAGCAGGGAGATCCTCACCCACCCCAACCTCTCCTCGCAGCGCACCCACCCCGACTTCCCCATCGTGGCACCGAGGTTCCGCTCGCAGATCGCCCGCAGCCTGGCCATGATCGCGATGGATCCGCCCGAGCACGACATCTACCGCCGCTTCCTCAACCCGCACTTCAGCCTCAAGCAGGTGCGCCGGATGCAGCCGGAGATCGAGCGGATCGTCTCCGGCCACGTCGACCGGATCATCGAGCACGGCCCGCCGGCCGACCTGGTCCCGCTGCTCGCCGTCCCGCTGCCCTCGCTGGTGATCTGCCGGCACCTCGGCGTGCCCTACGAGGACCACGACTTCTTCCAGGACGCCAGCGGCAAGGTGATGCTCGGCACCGAGGAGGAGTCCGGCGGCGCGGCGCAGGACCTGGTGGACTACATCGACCGCCTGGTCACCGAGCAGATCAAGGAGCCGACCGACGGCCTGCTCGGCCAACTGGTCCGCGAGCGGGTGCTGACCGGCGACATCGGCCACGCGGAGCTGGTCTCGATCGCGCTGGTGCTGCTGATCGCCGCGCACGAGACCACCTCCTCCACCCTCGCGCTGGGCGTCATCACCCTGCTGGAGCACCCCGAGCAACTGGCCCTGCTGCACGAGGACCCGGAGCGGGTGGGCACGGCGGTGGAGGAACTGCTGCGCTACATCGCCACCACCGACCTGGTCGCCACCCGGATCGCCAAGGGCGACATCGAGCTGGCCGGGCAGACCATCCGCGCGGGGGAGGGCGTGCTGGTCTCCGGCACCCTGGCCAACCGCGACCCGCGCACCCACCAGCGCCCGGACGAGCTGGACCTGCTGCGCTCCGACAGCCACCACCTCACCTTCGGCTTCGGCATCCACCAGTGCCTGGGCCAGAACCTGGCCAGGCTCGAACTGGAGATCGCCTTCCGCGAGTTGCTCACCCGGCTGCCCGGACTGCGGCTGGACGCGCCGGTCAGCGAGCTGCCGATCCTCGGCGCCGGCACCGTCCAGCGGGTGCTCTCGCTGCCGGTGGCCTGGTGAGCGCCGCACGGGTGACCGCGGACCGCGAACGCTGCATCAGCGGCGGGCGCTGCATGGCGACGGCGGGCGAGGTCTTCGACCAGGACGAGGAGGGCATCGTCGTCGTCCTCACCCCGGAGCCGCCCGCCGACCTGCACGAGGCGGTGCGCGAAGCCGCCTACCTCTGCCCGGCCCGGGCGATCCGGTTCACCGAGTCCACCACCGCCGTCCCCAGACCCTAGGAGCCTTCCATGGCCGCCCAAGACCCGGGCCACTCCCGGCTGCCATCGCTGACCGGCCTGCGCTTCGGCGCGGCCTTCCTGGTCTTCCTCTGCCACTCCTTCGTCCTCGGCTACTTCGACCCGCGCACCGAGGCGCGGCTGGCGCCCACCGCCTTCGCGATCGGCTGGCTCGGGGTGGAGTTCTTCTTCATCCTGAGCGGCTTCGTGCTCACCTGGTCGGCGCGCGAGGAGCACGGCGTGCGGCGCTTCTGGCGCAGACGCCTGGCCAAGATCTACCCGAACCACGTGGTCACCTGGTGCGCGGCGATCCTGCTCGCGCTCTGGGCCGGCCAGTCGGTGAACCTGGGCAACCTGCTGCCCAGCCTCTTCCTGGTGCACACCTGGTACCCGCGGCTCAACACCATCGTCACGATCAACGTGGTCACCTGGTCGCTCTCCTGCGAGCTGCTCTTCTACCTGGCCTTCCCGCTGCTGCACGCCCTGATCCGGCGGATCCCGCCGGCGCGGCTGTGGTGGACCCTCGCCGCGCTGGCGGCGGTGATCCTGGTGCTGCCCGCCGTCGCGCGGGCCGCGCTGCCCGGCACGCCCAGGCTGCCGGGGCAGGACATGTCGCTCACCCAGAACTGGTTCCTGGTCTCCTTCCCGCTGATCCGGGCGCTGGACTTCACCCTGGGCATCGTGATGGCCCGGATCGTGCGCGAGGGGCGCTGGATCCGGCTCAACCCGCTGGTGCCGGTGGCGCTGCTGGTCGCCGGCTTCGCGGTGCAGCTCGCCAACTACCCCGGCCTGTACAGCCTGAGCGCCCCGGTCGCGGTGCCGCTCGCGCTGCTGGTCCCGGCGGTGGCGGCGGTGGACCTGCGCGGTGGTCGGTCGGTCTTCCGCAGCCGGGCGCTGGTCTGGCTCGGCACCATCTCCTACGCCTCCTACCTGACCCACTTCCTGGTCCTGGAGTTCGGGCACAACGCGCTCGGCGCCACCCGCAGTTGGAGCGCGCCGGTGGCCGTCGCGGTGCTGGCCGGCATGTTCGCGCTGACCACCGTGGTGGCGTGGGCGCTGCACACGCTGGTCGAGGTGCCCGCGATGCGGCTGCTCGGCGGCGCGCGCGCCGATCGCCGCCGGCCGACGGGGGCACCGCCCGTACCCGCGCCCGCCGCCGCCCTGGCGCGCGAGTGACGGCGGCGGCGCCACTCGCGTGACGCCCATGACGAAGGGGGTGCGCCCGGTGACCGGGCGCACCCCCCTCGTCTTCGTTCTCGCGGTGTGCGCTCAGCCGTCGAGGTAGGCCGTGCTCGCCGTGTTCCACCGCTCGCCGCGCACCTCGGCGGCGGGCACGGCCAGTGCCACCGCGTCGAGTTGGGCGGGGCTGAGCCGCAGGTGCGCGGCCGAGGTGTTCTCGGCCAGGTGCGCCGGCTGCTTGGTGCCCGGGATCGGGATCACGTCCGGGCCCTGGTGGTGCAGCCAGGCCAGGGCCAACTGGGCCGCGGTCACGCCGAGTTCGTCGGCGAGGCGGGCCAGCCGGTCGACCAGCGGGAGGTTGCGGGCCAGGTTGGCCGCCTCGAACCTGGGCAGGCCGATCCGCCGGAAGTCGTCGGCGTCGAGCTGCTCCACCGAGCGGACCGCCCCGGCCAGGAAGCCCCGCCCCAGCGGCGCGTAGGGCAGGATCGCCACGCCCAGCTCCCGGCAGACGGCCACGGTCTCCCGCTCCAGGTCGCGCGACCAGAGCGACCATTCGCTCTGCAGCGCGGCCACCGGCGCGACCGCGTGGGCCCGCCGCAGCGTCGCCGAGGAGACCTCGCTCAGGCCGTACGCGCGGATCTTGCCCTCCGCGATCAGCTCGGCGAGCGCCCCCGCGGTCTCCTCGATCGGCACCGAGCGGTCGGCGCGGGTGAGTTGGAACAGGTCGAGGTGCTCCACGCCGAGCCGGCGCAGCGAGGCCTCGCAGCTCTCCCGGACGTAGGCCGGGTCCGCCCGGATGCCGGTGCCCACACCCTCGCCCGGGCGCACCACTCCGAACTTGGTCGCGATCACGGCCGCCTCGCGCCGCCGGCCGCTCAGCGCGCGCCCGATCAACTGCTCGTTGCCGCCGTGCCCGTAGACGTCGGCGGTGTCCAGCAGGGTGGCGCCCAGCTCCAGCGCCCGGTGGATGACGGCCACGGCCGCCCGCTCCTCGACTGGTCCGTAGAACTCGGACAGGCCCAGGCAGCCCAGGCCCTGCGCCCCGACGGTGAGCGGTCCGATCCGCCGGACGGGCAGGGGGCGCTCCGTCAGCTGTTCCGTCATCTGATGGACCGTCACTTCCGGTAGAGGACGATGGCGGACTCGTACGTCGTGTGCGACTCCTTGACCAGCGGCCGGAACTGGCGGTACCCGATCGCGCCGCGCAGCGGGCCACGCACCACGACGGCCGGGAAGGAGGCGAACTCGCCCGCGGTGAGGCGGGCGTCGTCCACCAGACCGCCGGCCTGGATCACGTTCCCGTCGTCCAGGGTGATCGTCTCGCCGAAGTAGGCGGTGAAGTGCCCGTCGGCCGGGTCGCGGTAGAGCATCCGCCCGGCTCCCTCGGTGCGGCCCAGCCGACCGCCGTCCGGGCCGAAGATCTCCAGCTTCACTGTGGCGAAGTCGTTCTCGGTGGGGGTGGTGCCGGTCGGGTCGGGGTTGTTGGAGTGGTACTCGACCACCTTCTCCCGCAGGTCCCGCAGCACCAGCGAGCGCCCGGGCCGGGCGAGCCGCCCCACGGTGGCCGCGGTGGTCCGCGGCGGTGCGGCGAGGGGGGCCAGCAGCCGCGTCGCGGCGCTGGTGAGCAGGGCGGAAAGGGTCGGGCCGGGCTGTGAGCGCGCTACCACGATCGTCCTCCAGGAAGGGATGCGCCGGGTCGCGCCGAAGCTACGAGGCGGCGCTGAACCGGTCCTTAACCGATCGTTTCAGCATGACCTTCGGAGTCGTCGCGGGCAGCTGACGCTGCAGGCGAGTTGGCGCAGACCCTGGTGGAGGTCGGCACGTTCCTCGTAGCGGCTCCGAAAGGCGCTGACGAGCACCGGCTTCAGGGTGATCCGGGTCGACGAGGCGCTGGTGACCACGGCGCCGAAGTCGTACCGCACCCCCGTGGGTGCGAGCGCCACCATGGAGATCGACACGGCCCCCCAGACACGTCCGCCCGGGGACCTCAGGCGGCGTATCAGGGCTGCCGGATCGTCCAGCGGCAGGTCGTCACCGCATGCGATCGGCAGCCAGTCGCCCCACGCGTCAGCCGGCGGTCCGTCTGCGGGCTCCGGGCGCGCAGCGGCTTGCAGCCGTGCCCGGAAGTGCGACGCGCGAGCGGACATCGTCGAGCGGATGTGCGGCGAGCAGGTGCGGCCGCCCGTCCGGCCCTCCAGACCATCGTTGAGCACGACGCTCAGACCAGCGGGAAGCTCATGCTCCTCCATGCTGCTTCCACTCCAGCTGATCACGCGTACCCCGGAGGGCCGAGCAAGGATCAGGTGGAACGGGTCGTAGCGCTCCATCCGACTGCTGGTGAGCACCTGGCCGCCTGCGGCGATGAGCGGGATCCCGCCGCGGGAGAGCCGCTGCTGGGGAACGCTCCGGCCGAAGCCGTTGAGCAGGCAGGCTGCTACCGCCTCGGTCCCCGGAGCGCTCCCGGGGGTGACCGCGAGCCAGGTTCCACCCGCTGTCAGGTCCAGGCCGCCGGTGACGGAGGGCCGCGATGCCCAGTGGCGGCCGGGTGGGAGCCACTGGCGGTCGGTGTACTCGTCCCGGACGGCGAGCAGCAGGACCGGCACCGCCGAGCCCGGGGCGATGCTGATGAACGCCGTGCACACAACGGCCTCGCATTCCTACGACTGTCGGCCGCTCTCCTCGGACTTCTCCGAGGTCGCGGGAGCGAAGAGCGCGCGCAGGTGCGAGGGGTCCGCGGTGCCGGGGATCGGTGCCACCTGCGGACCGAGGTCCAGTAGCCACCGCAGCGCCTTCGCGGGGTCGGGCAGCCTGCCGGCGTTCAGTGGCCGGTACGGCACGTACGGGATGCCGTGGGCTTGGCAGTACGCCAGGGCCGGGTCGTCTGGCTCGGCGACGTTCAGACAGTTCTGCACGGCGGCGACCGCCACCAGGGTGCCGGTCTCCCGGATCTGCTCGGGAGTGACCTTGGACAGGCCGATCTCGCCGATCTTCCCCTCCCTCCGGAGCGCGGCCAGTTCCCCGACCTGATCGGCCAACGGCACCGTGGGGTCCAGGCGGTGCAGATAACACAGGTCGATGTGCTCGCGGTTCAGGCGGCGAAGGGATGCTTCGACGGCTGCGCGCAGGTACTCGGGGCGGCCCAGCGGACGCCAGACGTTCGGCCCGGGCCGCACCATGCCGACCTTGGTGGCGAGCAGCAGCTGCTCGGGGTAGGGGTGCAGCGCGCGGCGGATCAGTTCCTCGACGGTGTGCGGGCCGTAGGCGTCAGCGGTGTCGACGTGGAGGACGCCGAGGTCGTCAACGGCCGTGCGGAGCAGCGTGACGGCGGCGGTCGGGTCGGCCGGGCCGCCCCAGGTGCCAGGACCGGTCAGCCGCATGGTGCCCAGGCCCAGGCGGGGGACCTGCTTGCCCGCGATGGTGATCGTCTTCACGCGGCAGCCGCCCAGGCGGAGGCGATCGTCTCGACCGCCGCTTCGACTGCGGCTGCGTGGCCGTCGCCGGGCACTGGGATGTGCGGGACGTGGTAGGCCTTCAGTGCCCGGTGCAGCTGCTGGTCCACGGCCTCGCGGAACGCGGTGTCCGCCCGGTCGGGGTCCTTGCCCGGGTGGACGGCAACCGGGAGCGCCGGGTCGAGGACGGTGGCGAGGAACACCGCCGGGCGAGGGCAGGCCAGCTGCGCCAGGCCGGTGAGGCGGGAGAGCGCCTCGGGGTCGGGGTGCTCGCCGCGGTGTTGGAGTGCGGCCAGGTAGTAGGCGAGGGCGTCGTACGGGGTGCGGTCCACGATCACGACGTCCGCGGTGAGCTCGGCTTCCAGCGTGGCGGCGGAGGTGGTGTTGATGATCCAGGCGGTGGACTGGGCGGTGTGGCGCGTCATCTTCGGGAAGCCGAGTTCGGCGGCCCGCTTGGCGAAGCCGCCCGTGCGCACGACGGTGATGCCGGTGGCGCGCAGCTCCATCTCGATGCGCCGGGCCAGGGTGGTCTTGCCGGACGAGTGCGTTCCGGCGATGTAGAGGCGAAGCGGTGTCACCACAGTGTCTGTTCCTCTGAGCTGGGGGTAGCGGGCAGGGGGGCGCCGGGCACCCCGGGCGGGACGGCGGCGGCGATCAGGGCGTCCCAGGTGTCGTAGTGCGCGGCGAGGTCGAGCAGCAGCAGCGCGGTGGCGTGGGCGTCGAAGCCTGCGCGGTGGCGCTGGCCGGGGACGGCGGCCAGGTCGATGCCGGTCAGCTCGATCAGCGCGTCGAGGCTGTACCCGCTGGCCGCCGGGTAGGTCGCGCGGGCGAGCCGGAGGGTGTCCAGCACTCCGGCCGGTCGCCACTGCGGGATGTGTCGCAGCAGAACGCCGTAGTCCACGTGGGCGTTGTGCGCGGCGATCCACGCGCCCTCCAGGTCGGCGTGCACCTGCGCGCCGACCTGCTGCCAGGTCGGCGCCGTGGCGACGTCCTGGTTGGTGATGTGGTGCACCCGCATGGCGAACGGCGTGATGGGGTGCGGCGGGCGGATCAGGCTGGAGCGTGCGGACGACGGCACCGGGCTCCCGTTCACCACGGGGATGGCCGCGACTTCGACCAGGTCCGGCGGCTGGGCGCCGTTGCCCTCCACGTCCACGACGAAGACTCGGGGCCAGGTGCCGTAGTCCATCAGGGCTCCTTACTGGGGGCGGCCCAGCCGATTTCGGCGCGGCCGTGCCGGCGGTGGTGGTGCGGCTTGTCACGGTCGTGGACCTGGTAGCCGAAGCCGTGCTGCAAGAAGTAGCGCGGAGGTTCGTTCAGGCCCTGGACGATGATGGCGCGAGCACCGGATCGACAGGGTCCGCCGGACAGTGGGTTACCTGCCGATGCGCCTCGAAGAGCAGCAGCACCCGCTGCCAGTACGGCGGCAGGTCCAGTGCGGCGACGTCCCCGGGGGTGTACTGGACCTGATTGGTGCGCAGGAGCTGTTCGTGCTCCAGGACGGTCCGGATGTGCTGCCAGGAGGTGTCGGCGGGCATCACGGGGGCCGCGAAGCGGGGCGTGCTCTCGGGGTCGGCCGCGGTCTCCTCCAGCACCTTGTCCACGCGCGCCAGGTCCCGGATGCCGATGTGCATCGACCCCACGTGGTGGGTGTAGGTGCCCAGGCGCAGGCCGAGCAGGGCGGCGGCGAACTCCTGGATCAGGGTGAAGGAGTACACGTCGCAGACCAGGCCGCGGTTGGCGTCGTTGGCGCGCATGTAGGTGACCATGTGCAGGTGCCCGTCACGGGCGAGCAGGTGCAGTCCGACCAGGCACGGCAGGTCGGGGCTGCCGATCTCGTCGGGGTCGTGGCTCTCGAACACCGGCAGGTAGGCCCGCTTGCTGTCCTTCTCCGCCCACAGCAGCTCCAGCGCCTGGTCGAACGCCGAGGGGACACCGTCCGGCCGGGGCGCGAAGATCCGCGCGCCGTAGGCCGAGCCGTCGATGGTCGTGCCATCGCGCGAGTCGGCCCGACGGCGGGACGCGTAGTGCCCGATCAGGTCCAGGCTCCGCAGGCCGCCCAGGTACCAGAGCGCCTCCGCGTAGTGGTAGACGGGGTTGACCGGCCGGGCCGTCAGGAACAGGGCCCGCCGTCGGGGGTCGGTGAGACGGAAGCTCGCACCGATGCACTCGTGACTGTCGTTCCCGCGAGCGGAGTTGGCGAACTCGTAGTTCTCGCTGACGTGCCGCAGGACGGCGGCGTAGGCGTGTTGGAACGAGGGGAACACGGCGGGGGCGACCACGCTGGACTCCTTATACGGTGTGGCTCGGGGTTGGTGCGGATCTGTCAGGCGCGCTGGATGGTGGCGGCGGGGATGTCGGCGCATCTCGGCCACGGGGGTGGCCCGCGGTGCGCCAGGGGCGCGCTCACGCGGCGCGCCCCGTCAGCAGGCACCGCCGACCTGCCCGGGCAAGGGCTCCGGCGGTGCCTCAGGGCCGATCTCGAACCACACGGCCTTTGTCCAACCGTCCTTGGCACTGACCGGCGGACGGATGCCCCAGCGGTCCGCGTAGACGTGGACCATCAGCAGACCCCGGCCGGAGCGGGAGGACGGTGCCGGGACCAGCTTCTCGGGCACCTCGGGACTGGAATCGGCGACCTCGACGTGCAGGTGGCTGCCCGTCCAGTACGCCGTGAGCTCGCAGAGCCTCTGGGTGTGGCGCTCAGCGTTGGCCAGGACCTCGGCGGCGCAGAGCACGGCATCGGCCAATCGGGAAGAAGACAAGGGGAGTTGAGCCTCACGAACGGCCTTGGCGAAGGTGCGGCGGGCCACGTGGACGGCCTCGGGCGTCGGCTGGACGCGGATGCGGATCGGCTTGTGCCGGCGGAGCGGTGCGTCGGGGACGGCAGGGGTGTGCGCTGTCTCGAACATGTGGAACCCCCGTGAGCAGGGCGAATTGATCACCGAAGGTGCTGAATTGGCCACGTTCGGTGAGTGCGAGGTCTACCGTCCCGCAGATGTGGCGGGAACGCAACATGCCCAGTACCGTGAATTCGCGGAAGTCAGAAACTGGCGTTCTGGTCGACCGGGCAGCAGACTTGACCTATGGTCAGGTGCGTCGATAGGGGTGGGAGTTATGGCACCAGCGAAGAGGACTCGATCAGCGCCCGTCGACGGCTCCGGCCCGACCTTCCTCGGAACACTGCTCGGGCAGCTGTTCCGTGACATCCGTGAGGAGAACAGGGCGACCCGGGAGGACATCGCCGAGATCCTCGACGTCTCCGTGCACGCAGTCGCCCGACTGGAGACCGCGGAGAATCGTGGCACCGTGCCGCAGGTGCACCTGTTGTGCAGCCGTTTCAAGGTGCCGGCCGAGACGGCCGAGTACATGGAGAGCCTGGCTCGGCGGGCGAAGCAGAGGGGCTGGTGGTCCGAATACGACCAGCTGCTGGGCGGCCCGTACTCGAAGATCGTCGCGGTCGAGAACCTGGTCGCCTCCTCGAAGACCGGCCAGATCCGCACCTGGGAGCCCGACATCTTTCCGGGCCTGTTCCAGGCGCCCGACTACATCCGCGCCTTGTTCGAGCAGCATGAACTCTTGGCGAAGAGTACTGGCGAGCGCCCCTGGGCGCCGGTCGGTGGCGTTCCAACACTGGACGAGCAGGTCGAGAGCCGAAAGCGGCGTGCGTTGATCCTGGACGGCGAGAACCCGCCCATGGTCTGGGCGATCATCGGGGAGGGTGCCTTCCGCAAACAGATCGGCGGCCCGGACGTCATGCGCAAGCAGCTCCAGCACCTGCTGGAGCTGTCCCAGCGCCGCAACATCACGATCCAGATCATGAAGGACGATGCGGGCTACCACCCGGGCGTCACCGGTCCGTTCACGCACTTCATCTTTTCCAAGGCTGCCGATCATTCGGTCGTGTACCACGAAGGTCCGAGCAGCTTCGGCGACAACATCAACATGATCGCCCGCCATGACGCCGTGTTCCGTCAGCTCCAAGCCACCGCGATCAGCCTGGTTGATGCCCGGTCATACTTGCTGCACGCCCTCTCGTAACTGGCGACTTGGGCAACACCAGGAAGGATGGCCATGCACAACGGCACCACCAGCCCCGTCCCCGGTCAGGGCGCCGTGGGCTGGCACAAGTCCAGCTACAGCAATGACCCGAACAACAACTGTGTCGAGCAGGGCGTCTCCGACAACGGCGAGGCGGTCGCTGTCCGGGACACCAAGGAGAACGGCCTCGGCGGGGTGCTCCGCCTGCGACCGGCGGCGTGGGGCGCCTTCGTGGACGCCGTCAAGGGCGGGGAGTTCCGGGCGGCGCCGTAACGAGTGAAGAGGGAGGGTGGACCCTGACGAATATGGCGCCAGGGTCCACCCTCCCTCCTGCATACCATCCCGGCACGACAGCGTCAGCAGCGCGGGTGGCGATCTCCCCCCGTGAACTGACGCCCAGTAAGCACCCCGCGCCTGTCTCGGGCTCGCCCCCGCGCTCAGGCGGCGGGTTCCGGCAGCACCACCCCGGTCAGGAAGTTCTCCAGCAGCCGGCTGCTGCCGTCCCGCTCGGCGGAGGCGTTCTCCCGCACCCAGGCGACGGCGCTGAGCAGGTCGAAGAGCTCGTCCGTGGTCAGCTCGGGCCGCACCAGCCCGGCGGCCTGGGCGCGCGCGAGCAGTTCGGCGCCGCCCTCGTGCATGGCGGCGCAGGCGGCGTGGGAGGGGGTCCCCTCGTCGTACATGCTCTGGGTCAGGATGCCGACCAGCCCGCGGAAGGTGCTGAAGTGCCGTACGGCGCGCTGCATCCAGGCGGTGAGCGCGGCCAGCGGGTCGGGTTCGCCGCCCGCTTGGGCGGCGTGCGCGACCAGGTCGGCCAGGCCGTCCCGGGTGGCGGCCTCGACCAGTGCGGCGCGGGTGGGGAAGTGCCGGTACAGGGTGCCGATCGCCACCCCGGCCTGGCCGGCCACGTCCTCCAGGGCCGCCTCGGAGCCGTGCGCCTCGAAGGCCTTGCGCGCCGCGGCGAGGATCGCGTCGTAGTTCTTCGCGCCGTCGGCCCGCTTCGGCCGCCGCGCGATGTAGGGCTGCGCGGCTGCGGCTGCGGGCGGCACGGCGGAGGGCTGGCTCGGTGGCTGACTCTCGGGCACGGTGCTCCTTGGCTTGACTACCGGAGGGTGCCTCAGGTTAACTGCTGCCCATAACCTGAGGCTGTCTCAGTATAGTACTCGCCCACGTGGCGCACCGCGGAGGACCAGTGACCACAGAAACCGTCTCCGACCAGGGCTCGGTCCCCAGGACGTCCAGGGAGCCCTGGGCCTTGGCGCTCACGGCGATCGTCGGGGCCGAGTTCATGCTCCAGCTCGACGGCACCGTGGTGAACGTCGCGCTGCCCACCCTCCAGCACGACCTGGGGGTCTCGGTCAGCACCGGCACCTGGGTGCCGAACGCGTTCTTCCTCGCCTTCGGCGGATTACTGCTCTTCGCCGGCCGGCTCGGTGACGTGCTCGGCCACCGCCGGGTCTTCCTCTCCGGGATCGCCCTGGTGGTGGCCGCCTCGCTGCTCGCGGGGCTGGCCCCGAACCTGCCGGTGCTGCTGGTCGGCCGGGCCCTGCAGGGCGCGGGCGCGGCGGTGGCCGGGCCGACCGGGCTCGCGCTGCTGGCGATCGTCTTCGAGGGCGAGCGCCGCCAGCGGGCCTTCGGCCTCTACTCCACCGTCACCGGCCTGGGTGCCTCCGCCGGCATGCTGCTGGGCGGCCTGCTCACCTGGGCGGGGGACTGGCGCTGGAGCCTGCTGGTGAACGTGCCGGTGGGGCTGGCGATCATCGCCGTGGCGGTGCGCGCGCTCGGGACCGGCCCCGGCGAGACCAGGGCCCGTTCGCTGGCCCTGCCCAGCGCCGTCCTGGTCACCCTCGCGGTCGCCACCGCCGTCTACGGCATCGTGCACGCCGCGGGCCAGGGCTGGGGCGCGGTCGGCAGCTGGCTGCCGCTGGTGGCCTCCGCGCTGCTCTGGGCGGTGCTCGCCGCGGTGGACTCGCGTGCCGCCGACCCGCTGCTGCCCCGTCAGGTCTTCGCCGACCGCCAGCGGGCCGGTGCCTTCGTCAACCTGCTGCTGCTGGCCGCGGTGCTCACCGGCTTCCTCATCTACCTGGTGCAGTACCTGCAGAACGTGCTGGGCTACAACGCGCTGGAGAGCGGCCTGGCGATCCTCCCGTTCGGCGCCGCGCTGCTGGCCACCACCCAGCTGCTCACCAAGCACCTGGCCAAGCTGGGCCTGGTGACCCGGGCGCTGGCCGGGCTCGTGGTCATCCTGGCGGGCGTGGCCTGGTTGAGCGGGCTCGGCGCCACCAGCTCCTACGCGAGCGGCGTGCTGCCGCAGATCATCCTGATCGGCGTCGGCGTGGGGGTGGCGATCATCCCGATCAACATGATCATCCTCACCACGGTTCCGCCCGAGTACGCCGGCGTCACCGCGGGCCTGCTGCAGACGGCGCTGACCATCGGCGGCTCGCTCGGGCTCGCCGTGCTCCTCTTCCCGCTGGCCTCGGGCAGCGGCGGCCTGGCCACCCACATCTCCTCCGTCTTCGCCTGGGCGGCGGGCATCACCGTGCTGGCGATCCTGGTCTCGGTGGCCTTCTGGGTCCGCCCCAAGGCACGGGACACCGGTGCCGCGGCCGGCTGACACCGTCTCAGCACCGGCTGAAGCCATCTCAGCACCGGCTGACAGCGTCTCAGCAGCGGCTGGCACCGCCTCAGCACCGGTGCGGCGCGGCCACTCCCCGGGCCGCGCCGCACCGGCGGCCGCCCGCCGCCGGTGCTGGTGGACATTGCCGCGTGTGGGCCGCCATGAAGCTTCTGTTACAGCAGCGTCGTTCGGGACCGGGGCTTCTTATCCTGGACCGGGCCGCTCGTGTACGGCGAGTCCCCTCGCCGTTCGCCGCGCGGCCGGAACCGGCAGAGGGGGGCCTGTGATGATGGTCGACACCGTCAGCACGCCGAAGGAGCGGGACGTCCGGCAGAGCGAACTCGACCGACTGCGCGCGCTGGTCAGAGCGGCCCGGGAGGGCCGGTCGGCGGGCGTGCAGGTGACCGGCGAGCCGGGGGCCGGCAAGACCAGGCTGCTCGGCCTGCTGGCCCGCGAGGCCGAGCGGCACGGGGTGACCGTGGCGCGCGGACTCGGTGGTGAGGCGGCCCAACTGCCCTACCACCCGTTCGTCCAGGCGCTGACCGCCGTGCGCGAGCGGCTCGCCGACGCGGTCGCCGGCCCAGGCCTGCCGGCCGCGCTCCGCTCGCTCGCCCACCCCCCGCTCGAAGGCGGCGGCCCGCCGGCACCGGCCGACGTGCGCCGGCTGCTGGCCGGCTGCGCCAGCGGCACCCCCGGCGGACTGCTGCTCCTGCTCGACGACTTCCACTGGGCCGACCGGGCCTCGGTGGAACTGCTGGAGCTGCTGATGCGCCGGCCCGTCGCCGGTGGCCTGGGCCTGGTGATCGCCTACCGGCCCTGGCAGGCCGGCGCCACGCTGCGGGCCGCCGCCAGACTCGGCGTGGAGCTCGGCACGGCCGAGGAGCTGGCGCTCGGTCCGCTGACCCTGCCGCAGAGCGCGAGCCTGCTCGGCACCGACCCGGGCGACGCGCGGGCCGCGCTGCTGCACGAGCGCAGCCACGGCAATCCGCTCTACCTCACCGCCCTGGCCGAAGCGCCGACCGGTCCGCCCTGCGGTGCCGCCGCCGGCGAGCCGCATCCCGGCCTGCGCGCCAGGCTGCTGGCCGAGACCGTCCCGCTCGCCGCCACCACCCAGTTGGCGGCCCGGGCGGCGGCCGTGATCGGCGAGACCTTCGACGTGGAGTCGGTGGCGGCGGTGGCCGAGCTGCCCCACTCGGCGGCCTGCCGGGCGCTGGGCGAGCTGCGCCGCCGCGACCTGGTGCGTCCGGCCGCCGCGGCCGGACGGTTGCTCTTCCGGCACCCCTTGCTGCGCGAATTCCTCAACAGCGAGGGCGACTCCTGCTGGCGCACCGAGGCCCACCGCAGGGCGCTGCGCCACCTCGCCGACACCGGGGCGGCCCCGATGGAGCTGGCGCCGCACGTGATCGGCTCGGGTCCGCTGATGGCGCCGGGCGACCGCGCGGTGCTGGAGGCCGCGGTGCGCGCCGCGCTCGCGGCCGGGCAGCCCGTCCTGGCGGCCGGCTGGACCATCGGCGCGCTGCGCCTGCGCCGCGCCGCGGGCGCCGCCGCCACCGTCGAGCACGAGCGATGCGGCCTGTGGCTGCCGGTGGTGCAGGCGCTCGCGGCGGACGGCCGGATCGCCCAACTGCGCTCCGTGGTCGGTGAGATCCTGCCCAGCCTGGCCGCCGCCCCGGCCGCCGAGCGGGCCGGTGCCACCGTCTGGCTGGCCACCGTGCACGCCTCGCTCGGGCGCACCGAGGAGGCCGGATCGCTGCTCGACGGCGCGCTGACCGAGTTCGGCCACCGCCCCGAACTGCGCGCCATGCTGCGGGTCCAGGTCCAGCTCGGCCGGGTGCTCGGTGGCCAGCTGCCACCGCGCGCCGAGGTCGACGCGCTGGCCCGCGAGTCGGCGGGTGCCGACCAGGTCACCGTGGGCGGCTGTCTGGTACTGCGCGGCATGTGCGCGATCTTCGCCGGCGACCTGGCCGCCGCCGGGCAGGCGCTCGACGAGGGCGCGCGGCGGCTGGACACGGCCGACGCCGACGGGCCGCCGGCCGCCGGCTTCGCCTCCTTCCTCACCGTGCTGGCCAGCGCCGAGTCGGCGCTGGGCCGGTACGGCGCCGCGCAGGCGCACGCCGCCCGCGCGCTGGCCGAGGTGCGCCTGCGCGGGGACCGCCACCTGATGCCGGTGCTGCTCAACGTGCAGGCCTACGTGGCCTACCAGTCGGGCCGGATGGCCGAGGCCCTGGAGGCGGCCCGAGCGGCCGGCGCGGGTGCCCGGGCGATGGGCCGGCGGGACCAGGCGCTGCTCGCGGAGGCGCTGACCGCCGCCGCCTGGGCCTGGCTGGGCGGTGCCGTGCCGCAGACCGACCAGCCGGCCAGGACCGCGTCCGGGTCCGGGTCCGCGAGCACGAGTACGAGTACGAGCACGACCGCCACCGCGAACATGACCGAGGGGGACCCGGGGGCGATGCCGCGCGCCACCGTCGCCGCGCTGCTCTTCGCCGAGGCCGCGCTGGCGACGGGCGACGGCGACCGGGCGCGCGCCCTGCTCCTCCCCGGGCGGGGCAGGCTCTCCGAGCCCTCGGCGGTGCTGGCCGCGCGCGTCTACGAGCTGCTCACCGCGGCGGCCGTGGCGGTGCGGGAGCCCGCCGAGGAGTGGGTGCGACGGGCCGAGGCTGCCGCGGTGCTCGTCGACCTGCCCGAGCAGAGCGGCCACGCGCTGCTCGCCCGTGGTCATCTGCTCGCCGCCCGCGACCTCGCCGAGCAGGCGGCCCGCTGCTACGAGGAGGCCCACCGCCTGCTCGGTGACAGTGCCGCCGGGGTGCGGGCCAAGGAACTGGCGCTCGCCGCGGGCGCCGGTGCCCGGCGCGGCCGGCACAGCGAGTTGGACAACCTCACGCTCCGGGAGCGCGAGGTCGCCGAACTCGCCGGTCAGGGGCTGAAGTCGCGCGACATCGCCGAGCTGCTCGCGCTGAGCCCGCGCACCGTCGACGTGCACCTGGCCCGGATCTACCGCAAGGTCGGCGTCAACTCCCGTGCCGCCCTGGTCCGTCTGATGGCTGACGCCGCCCCCGCCGCGGCGCCCGTCCCGGCCCCGCGCGATCCGCGGGCCGTCCTCAACTCGCGAGCGGCTGGTGGTCCAGCAGCCGGTCGGCACTGAGGATCGCCTGGTGCAGACGACGCAGCGAGCGGTGCGGCTCCAGGCCGAGTTCGGACCTGAGCACCCGGCGGGCCGAACTGTAGACCTCCAGCGCCTCCGCCCGGCGCTCGGCCCGGTAGAGCACCAGCATCAGCTGCCGGTAGAAGGACTCGCGCAGCGGGTACTCGGCGGTCAGCCCGCCCAGCAGCCCGATCACCTCGCGGTGCTGGCCGAGCGTGGTGCGCGCCTCGATGGCGAGCTCCAGGCAGGTCAGCCGCTCCTCCTCGGCCCAGGCGGCGAAGGAGGAGACCACCGGGCCGTCCCCGTGGCCGTCCAGCACCGACCCGCGGTAGAGCGCCAGGGCCAGTTCGAAGGACTCCAGCGCCGCCGCGGGTCGACCGGCCGCCTGCCGGGCCCGCCCGGCCCGCACCGCGGCGGTGAACTCCTCGGCGTCGTAGGACGCCCCGCCGCGCTGGAAGCGGTAGCCCGAGGCGGTGGTGGTGATCGCGGGGCAGCCCGGGTCCCCGGCACCGGCGTCGGCGAGGAACTTCCGCAGCTGCGAGATGTAGACGTGGATCGCCGCCGAGGCGCTGCGTGGTGGGCGCTCGCCCCAGAGCTCGGTGGTGAGTTGCTCCTTGGTCACCACCCGCCCCTCGGAGAGCAGCAACAGCGCGAGCGTGACCTCGGCCTTCGGGGCGGAGAGGGTGAGCACCCTGCCATCGGTGGCGCACACGCGCAGGGGGCCCAGCAGTTCGTAGCGCATCGGCACCTCGGATCTGACGAGTGGTGGGAACAAGCGGCTGACTGGTCCCCACTCTCGCGCCGACCCGCGGTCCGCACATCGAGGAAAGTACGTACGTAGCGTCAGGTTGGCCGAGAACCGCCGCTGTCGAGGCCGACCGGAGCGGTGGATTTGGGTCCGCTTAAGCGCCGGCGGCCACACTCCGCCCAGCCCAGCCCTCGTACCAGCCCCGCCCAGCCCCCGTACCAGCACCTGCACCTACCGGAGGAGTTCGTTGCTTCGCCCCCTGCGCACCCTGGCCCGCCGCTGCCTGCGGGACTGCTGGCAGGCGCTGGTCCTCTACGGCGCCGTCGCCACCCAGACCCAGCCGCCGCCCCAGTCGTCCCAGCTGCCTCGGTCGCCTCAGCCGCCCGGCTCGCTGCCGGGCCCCGGTCACCCCGAACGGCTCTGCCCCGAGCAGCCGCTCAGCCCGCTGGAGCGGCTGCTGGACCGCGAGCTGCGGATCGGCTGACGCGGCGTCAGCATGCTGGCCGGCACGCCGAGCTCAGCCGTTCGCCAGGTTCATCACCCGCACCGGGTCCTGGTAGACGGTGTCCAGCGCGAGCAGGGCGCCGCCCCGGGCGGTGCCGCTCAGGCCGAGCCGGGAGAGCACGATCTCGCAGCCGCCGGCGTCGGGGGCCATCACCAGCTCGCGGACCTGGGCGCTGACGCTGTCGATCAGGTGCTCGCCGAAGAAGGCGAAGTGGCCGCCGAGCACGACGAGTCGGGGATTGAGGATGTCCACCAGCAGGGCCAGGCCGGGGGCCAGGTTGTCGCCGATCCGCCGCAGGGCCTCCAGGGTGCGGCCGTCGCCGGCGTGGGCCCGGTCGCGCAGCTCGGCGAGCCGGGTCCCCAGGTCCACCATGGGGTCGCAGACCATGTCGCCGGGATCCGCGGCGTAGCGCAGCAGCGCCCCGCGGCCGACCATCGTCTCCCAGCAGCCGCGCCGCCCGCAGGCGCAGGGCTGGTCCGAGGGCACCAGGCGCAGGTGGCCGATCTCGCCCGCGTAGCCGCCCGCGCCGCGCACCAGTTGGCCTCCGGCGATGATGCCGACGCCGACGCCGGTCTGACCGGTGACGTGGACCAGGTCGCGCACGTTGTCGGCGGAGACCAGCAGGTATTCGGCCAGCGCGCCGAGCTTCGCGTCGTTCTCCAGGTGCGTCTCCGGGGCGCCGGGGCCCAGGCGTTCGCGCAGGCCGGCGACCGCCGCCACCTCGCGCCAGCCGATGTTGGAGGCGTAGTCGACGGTGCCCGCGTCCATGTTGACCGCGCCCGGGGTGGCCAGGGTGACCCCGACGACCAGCCCGCCGGCGCCGCGCAGCGCCTCGATGCCCTCGGCGATCATGCGCGCGACGGCGTCCAGCACGGCTTCGGGGCCCGCGGCCCGCACGTCCAGCGGGATCCGCTGCTCCGCGCTGACCTGGCCGCGCAGGTCGAGCGCCAGCAGGCTGATGTAGTCCACGTTGATCTCTGCGCCGATGCCGTGCACGCCGCGGCCGTCGATCTCCACCGACTGGCCGGGCCGGCCGACCGCGCCGCGGTCGCGCTCGGCCGCTCCCTCGCGGACCAGGCCGCCCTCCAGCAACTCGGCGGTCAGGTGGGAGACCGTGGCCTTGGGCAGCCCGGTGTCGTCGCCGATCCGGGCGCGTGAGCGCGGGCCCTCGTCCCTGAGCAGGCGCAGCACCATGCTCAGGTTGGCCCGCCGGGTCGAGGAGCGGTCCCGTGCGACCGCCGGTCCGGCCATGGCCAGATTCCGCACGCCAGTCCCATGCAGTGCTGGTTTCACAGCCGCTCCTCCCGTGTGCGTTCGCCCGTCCGTCGTCACTCTTGACTTTAGCAGGGTTAGTTCAAACAATAGCCGAACGAATTTGGCTTGTTCCTGCTTCCCCTGGCACGGAGGAGACGCACGTGAAGACAAGACCCACCACCCTGGCCGTCGCGATAGCGGCCCTGACGGCCGCGGCCGTCGTCACCGGCTGCTCATCCAGCGGCTCCACCGGCGCGGACGCGGCGGGCGCCGGATCGGGCACCGTGAAGCTGGACTTCTGGGGCTGGGCACCGGGCTACGACCAGTCGGTCGCGCTGTTCAACAAGACCCACCCGGGCATCCAGGTCAGCTTCGACAAGACCGCCTCCGGTTCCAAGGGCGGCTACACCAAGATGCTCACCGCCGCGAAGGCGGGCAACGCCCCCTGTCTGGGCCAGGTCGGCTACGAGACGCTGCCGAGCTTCGCCGCCGCCGGCGCCCTGGAGGACGTCACCAAGTACGCCGCCGCCGCCAAGTCGCAGTTCGCCGCCTGGACCTGGAACCAGGTCACCATCGGCGGGCAGACCTACGGGATCCCGGTGGACACCGCGCCGATGGCGCTGCTCTACCGCAAGGACCTCTTCGCCAAGTACGGCATCACCGCGCCGCCGGCCACCTGGGACGAGTACGCGGCCGACGCGGCCAAGGTGCACGCCGCCGACCCGAGCGTCTACCTCGGCGACTTCGGCAACGACGCCTACAACTACGCGGGCCTGGCCTGGCAGGCCGGCGCCGGCTGGTTCGGCACCGCGAACGAGCAGTGGCAGGTGACCATCGACAGCGCCGCCAACCAGAAGGTCGCGGGCTACTGGCAGGGCCTGCTGGACAAGAAGCTGCTGAAGACCGACCCGAGCTACGACCCCTCGCTCTACAGCGACATGGCGGGTGGCAAGGTCCTCTCCGACGTCAACGCGGTCTGGGACGCGCCGATCATCGCCAGCAGCGTCAAGGAGGGCGCGGGCCAGTGGGCGGTCGCCCCGATGCCGGTCTGGGACAGCGCGAACCCGGTGTACGGCAACGACGGCGGCTCGGCCACCGCGGTGCTCAAGGGCTGCGCGCACGCCAAGGAGGCCACCGAGTTCGCCACCTGGATGAGCACCGACGCCGACAGCGTCAGCAACCTGATCAAGGTCACCGGCATCTACCCGGCGGCCACCGCCGGGCTGTCCAACACCGCGCTCACCGCGCCGGACCCGTTCTACGGCGGCCAGACCATCTACGACGTCTTCCGCGCCGAGAGCGCGCACATCAACACCGGCTGGCAGTGGGGCCCCACCATGACCCAGACCGCGACCGACCTCGGCGACGGGCTGGGGCAGGCCGGCACCGGCGGGACCACCCTGCCGGGCGCGCTGACCGGGCTGCAGGGCAAGACGGTGGCCGGGATGAAGCAGCAGGGGCTGACCGTCTCCGGCGGCTGACCGCCTGCCACCGTCTCCCGGGCCCCACCCCCACCGCCCCCTTCGGGGTCCACCCCACCGCCCCACCCGCTCCGTCGAGAAAGGCACCCCCGGATGACCACCGCTCCTCCCAGGCGGGCGGCACCGGCGTCCGCAGCCGCCGCACCGCCGCGCGCCGCCCGGCGGGCGCGGCGCCGCGGCCGACCCGTCGCGCTGTTCCTCGCCCCGTTCCTGCTGCTCTTCGCGGCGCTGTACCTGGCCCCGATCGGCTACACCGTCTACCAGAGCCTGTACCGGATGCACCGCTCCGGACTGGGCCTCTCGGCGCCCACCCAGGCCTTCGTCGGACTCGCCAACTACGCCACCGCGCTGGGTGACGCGGACTTCCGCGGTTCGCTGCTGCGGGTGCTGCTGATCGGCGTGGTGCAGGTGCCGCTGATGCTGCTGCTGGCCCTGGGGCTGGCGCTGCTGCTGGACGCGAGGTCCACCCTCTTCAAGCGCTTCTTCCGGCTGGCCTTCTTCCTGCCCTACGCGCTGCCCGGCGTGGTCGGGGCGATCATGTGGTCCTACCTGGTCGCCCCCGGTCTCAGTCCGATCACCGCCGCCGCCCACCACCTGGGCCTGCACCTGGACCTGACCTCGAACGCGCTGCTGGGGCCCACCATCGGCAACATGCTCACCTGGGGCTGGACCGGCTACAACATGCTGATCATCTACTCCGCGCTGCAGGCCATCCCCGCCGAGCTGAGCGAGGCGGCCACCATGGACGGCTGCTCGGCCTTCGGCATCGCCTGGCGGATCAAGGTCCCGATGGTGCGCCCGGCCCTGGTGCTGACCACGGTCTTCTCCATCATCGGCACCGCCCAGCTCTACAACGAGCCGGCGATCCTGCACAACGTCGCGCCCAACCTCAGCAGCACGTACACCCCCATCTACGCCGCCTACGACGCCGTGGACGCGAACAACTTCAACGCCGCGGCCACCGAGTCGGTGATCCTGGCGCTGCTGGCGTTCGTCCTCTCCTTCGGCTTCCTCAAGATCGTCCAGCGCCGGGGAGCCGCCCTGTGAACACTCCCGCCAACACACGTCCCGGACTGTCGCGTTGGGTGGTGCTCGGGGTGCTGCTGCTCGCCTCGGTCTACTTCCTGGCCCCGGTCTGGTGGCTGCTGGTCTCGTCCACCAAGACCAACGCCGACCTCTTCACCGGCAACGGCTTCTGGTTCGGGCACTTCGCCCTGGTCGACAACCTGCGGCAGGTCTTCACCCAGCAGGGCGGCATCTACTGGCAGTGGCTGGCGAACAGCGCGCTCTACGCGGTGGGTGGTGCGGCGGTCAGCACCGCGATCGCCGCGATGGCCGGCTACGCCCTCGCCAAGTACCCTTTTCGGGGACGGGAGTTCACCTTCAACACGGTGCTCGCCGCGGTGCTCGTCCCGCAGCCGCTGCTGGCCGTGCCGCTGTACCTGATGTTCTCCCAGGTGCACCTGGTCAACACCTACTGGGCGGTGCTGCTGCCCAGCATGGTCAGCCCGTTCGGGGTCTACCTGGCCCGGATCTACGCCGGCTCCTCGGTGCCGGACGAGCTGATCGAGGCCGGACGGCTCGACGGCGCGGGGGAGTTCCGGATCTTCGCCACGATCGCGCTGCGGGTGATGTCCCCGGCCCTGGTGACCATCTTCCTCTTCCAGTTCGTCGCGATCTGGACCAACTACCTGCTGCCGGTGCTGATGCTCGCCAACGACCACCTGCAACCGGTCACCGTGGGCATCGTCGGCTGGCAGTCCCAGCGCGGCATCGGCCCCACCGCCGTCCCGTTCAACATCGTGATCACCGCGGCGATGGTCTCCGCCCTCCCGCTGGTCGTCCTGTTCCTTTCCCTGCAGCGCTTCTGGCGCTCCGGCCTGGTCGCCGGCAGCACCAAGTGAACCGCCGGCAGCACCAGTCGAGGAGGCCCCGCGTGCCCGCCAGGTACCACCTGCGGTTCCAGCTCCACCCCACCCCACAGGCCGCCGCGCAGGCCGCCGAACTGGCCGAGTTCTGCCGGGAGGCCGGTGTGGACGAGGTCGTGCTGCTGCTCGGTGCCGAGGAGTTCTACGCGGGCCACCCGGTCGGCGCGGCGGAGGACCGCCTCTACGAGACGGCGGCCACCGCCTCGGCGGTGCTGCGCGCGGCCGGCCTGGAGGTCAGCCTCAACCCCTGGGTGACCGCCGGGCACGCGGACCGCGGCCGGGTCGACCGGCTCGGCTTCACGCCGATGGTCGGTCCCGCCGGTGAGGTCGCCGCCACCCAGGCCTCCTTCGCCTGCCCGCGCTGGCGCTCCTGGCTCACCGCGCACTACGCCCGATTCGCCGCGCTGGGCTTCCGGGTGCTCTGGCTGGAGGACGACTTCCGCTACCACAACCACGCGCCGCTGACCTGGGGCGGCGGCTTCGAGGAGCCGATGCTGGAGCGGCTCGCGCGGCTGGTCGGGGCGCCGGTCACCCGGGAGCAGGTGGTCGCCGCGATCACCGCTCCCGGCCCGCCGCACCCGTGGCGCGCGCTGCTTCAGCAGGTCTGGCGCACCGCCCAGTTGGAGGTGGCCGCGCTGGTCGCCGAGGCGGTCGCGACGCACTCCGGGCGCCGCTCGCAGCTGGGCCTGATGAGCTCCGAGGTGGGCGTCGCCTCGGTGGAGGGGCGCGACTGGCCGGCCCTCTTCGCGGCGCTCAGCATCGACGGGCGGGTGTCGCACCGTCCGCACTTCGCCCGCTACGGTGACGCCCCGGGGCGCGAACTCAGCTTCTCGGTCTGGATGCTGGAGGTCCAGCGGGCACTGCGGCCGGCCGGGGTGCCCAGCGAGCCGGAGATCGAGAACTGGCCGCACACCGCCTGGTCGAAGTCCGACACGCAGACCTGGTCGGAGCTGGTCACCGCCCAACTGGCGGGATCGGCGGCGATGTTCCTCAACGTCCATCCGATGCAGTCGGGTCGGGCCCAGCGCTTCGCACCCGTCGCCGAACTGCTGCGGCGCTCGCGGCCCGCGCTCGATCTGATCGCCGAGCGGCAGGCGGGCGAACCGGCCACCCACGGCGTCGGGCTGGCGGTGCGTCAGGACGCCGCCGCGCACGTACGCACCCGCCCCGGGCCCTCGGCCGGGGGTGCCGCCGGCGGTGGTGACCCGGCCGCACTCGCCGCACTCGCCGCACTCGCCGAACTCGCCGCATTCGCCGAACTCGCCGTCGACCCGGGCGCCGCGGCCGACTACCTGCTGCGTTACGGCGTGCCGGTCACCGCGGCCGGGGGCGCGCCGGTGCGGGTCCTCTTCGGCCAGCTCGCCCGGGCGTTCGACGACACCGAGATCCGGGCGATGCTGGCCGGCGGCCTGCTGCTGGACGGCACGGCGGCGCGGGTGCTCACCGAGCGGGGGTTCGGCGAGCTGCTCGGGGTCGAGGTGGCCGAAGTGGTCGACCGCGAGCAGCCGGTGGCACCCGGGCCCTACGCGCTGGAACGGGTGCTGCCCGTGCCGGGCGCGGCGGGGATCGGGGTGGGCGCGGCGGGGATCGAGGCGGGCGTCCACCTCAGCATCAACAACCAGCCGGCCCTGGCCCGGTTGGCGCCCCGCCCCGGGGCCGAGGAGTGGACCGAGATCCTCACCCCGGAGCAGCACCGGTGGGGCGCGGGCCGCTGCGTCTTCCGCAACCGACTCGGCGGCCGGGTGGCCGTGCTGGCCGCCACCGCGCCCGACCTGCTGCCCTACGACGACGACGGCCAGCGCCTGCTGCACGCCACGGTGCGCTTCCTGGAGGGCGACCGCCCCACGCTGCCCCTGGTCACCGGCGGCCCGCACCTGATCCCGCACCTGTCGCGCACGGCGGACGGCTGGCGCCTCGCCATCGCCAACGGCAGCGCCGACCCGGCCCGCCCGCGCGTCGCCCTGCCGGGGGCCCGGCCCGCGGAGACGGGCCTGCCCGCCGTCACGGACCTGCGTGCCGACACCGCCTGCCTGGCCGGCGCCGCCGATCCCGAGGCGACCCTGCTGGCCCCGCTCGACAAGCCCGCCGCAGCCCGGGTCACCAGGACCGGCCACCGGCTGGAGCTCGACCAGGACCTGCCGCACCGCGGCTGGCTGGTCCTCGACTGGCGCTGAGTTGTCCGCACCCGTGGGCCGGCCGCGCCGCGGCGCGGCCCGCGGGCCCCTATCGAGAGAGAAGCCGTGACCAAGACGATCGCCAAGCTCGCGGACGGCCGAGAGCTCATCTACTTCGACCTGGACGCGGTCGGCCCCCGAAACGCCACCGACCAGCGCCCGCTGGAGCCCGCGGCACACCTCTCCACGGTGCGCCGCGACCCGACCACCGGCGCCTGGGTCACCATCGCGGCCCACCGCCAGGGCAGGACCTACCGGCCGCCCGCCGACGAGTGCCCGCTCTGCCCGTCGGCCGACGGGCGCGCCAGCGAGATCCCGGAGCCCGACTACCAGGTGGCGGTCCTGGAGAACCGCTTCCCCTCGCTCGCCCCCGGCGAGGACGCCCACCACCCCGGCAGCGACAGCCCGTTGCGTACGGAGCGGGCGGGCGTGGGCCGCTGCGAGGTGGTCTGCTTCACGGCCGAGCACGGTGCCTCCTTCGCCGACCTCACGCCCGCCCGGGCGCGGCTGGTGCTGGACGCGTGGACCGACCGGACCGCCGAACTCGCCGCGCTGCCCGGCGTCGAGCAGGTCTTCTGCTTCGAGAACCGGGGCGCCGAGATCGGCGTCACCCTGGCGCACCCGCACGGCCAGATCTACGCCTTCCCGTTCACCACCCCGCGCACGGCGCGGATGGTCGAGGAGGCCGACCGGCACCGGGCCCGCACCGGCCGCAACCTCTTCGAGGACCTGCTGGCCGGTGAACTCGCCGACCCCGTCCGGGTGGTGCTGGCGGGCGAGCACTGGACGGCGTTCGTGCCGTTCGCCGCCCGCTGGCCCTACGAGGTGCACCTCTACCCCAACCGCCGGGTCGCCGACCTGACCGAACTGACGGAGCCCGAGCGGGCCGAGTTCCCCGGCCTCTACCTGGAGCTGCTGCGCCGCTTCGACCGCCTCTTCGGGCCGGGTTCGGCGTCGGGGACCCCCTACATCGCAGCCTGGCACCAGGCGCCCGCCCGGGGCGGTGCGGAACTGGCCCTGCACCTCGAACTGTTCACCGTGCGGCGGGCCGCCGACAAGCTCAAGTACCTGGCCGGCGTGGAGTCGGGGATGGACGCCTTCGTCAACGACGTGGCCCCGGAGACGGCCGCCGAGCGGCTGCGGGAGCTCGCCTCTTGACCGCGGCGGAGTCGGCCGCCCGGTTCGCGGCCTGCTACGGCGAGCGGCCCGAAGGGGTCTGGGCCGCGCCGGGCCGGGTCAACCTGATCGGCGAACACACCGACTACAACGACGGCTTCGCCCTCCCGCTCGCGCTGGCGCAGACCGCGAAGGTGGCCGTGCGCCGCCGGGCGGACGGGCTGCTGCGGCTGCGCAGCGCCCAGTTCGCGGGTCCGGTCGTCGAGGTGGCGGTGGCCGGTCTCGCCCCCGGGGCGGTGGCCGGCTGGGCCGCCTACCCCGCCGCCGTCCTCTGGGCGCTGCGCCAGGCCGGCCACCCGGTGGGCGGCGCGGACCTCCACCTCGACAGCGACGTGCCCGCCGGGGCCGGCCTCTCCTCCTCGGCCGCCCTGGAGTGCGCGGTCGCCGCCGCGCTCAGCGAGCTGCACGGTCTCGCGCTGCCGCTCGCCGAGCGGGCGCTGCTGGCCCGGCGCGCCGAGAACGACTTCGTCGGCGTCCCCTGCGGGGCGATGGACCAACTGGCCGCGATGTGCTGCACCGAGGGCAACGCGCTCCACCTGGACCTGCGCGCGATGACCCACCGCCAGGTCCCGCTCGACCTGGCGGCACACGGCCTGCGGTTGCTGGTGCTCGACACCCGGGTCTCGCACGACCTCGCCGACGGCGCCTACGCGCGGCGCCGGGCCGGCTGCGAGCGCGCCGCCAGGCTGCTCGGCCTGCCCGCCCTGCGCGACCTACCGCTCGCCCGACTCTCCGACGCGCTGGCCCGCCTGCCCGGCGCACTGCGCCCGCTGGTCCGGCACGTGGTCACCGAGAACGCCCGGGTCGAGCAGGCCGTCGCCCTGCTGGACGCCGGGGACCCGGCGGGCCTCGGCCCGGTGCTCACCGCGGGCCACGCCTCGCTGCGCGACGACTACCGGGTCTCCTGCCCGCAGGCCGACCTCGCGGCGGACACCGCCCTCGCCGCCGGCGCGCTCGGCGCCCGGCTCACCGGCGGCGGCTTCGGCGGCTCGGTGATCGCCCTGGTCGAGGCCGGAGCCGTGGCGGTGGTCGCCTCGGCCGTGACCGCCGCCTTCGGACGGGCCGGCCACGCGCTGCCGCGGATCTTCCCGGCCGCCCCGTCGGCGGGAGCCCGGCGGATCGACTGACCCGCGGATCGGCCGACGTGCGGATCGGCTGACCCGCGGATCGGCCGACGTGCGGCCCGGTGGCCGGGGCGACGACAACACGCCGGGGGAGTGGTTTACCGCTTCCCCGGCCGGGCAGACGCCGTTCGGCTGCACCTGGCCCACCCCCCCCGGGCCAGGCAGCGGCGACGCGCCCCGGGCAACCCCCCCCGCCCGGGGCTGCGCCGCGTCCGGGGCCGTTCACCGCCTGGTTGAACGGCCCCGGACGGCCGGCCCGGACCGGCCCGCCCTACCGCCCGGCGACCGGGCCGGTGCTGGCGCGGACGATGAGTTCCGGGCGCAGGAGTTGGACCGAGTTGGCGGGGGTGCCCGACTTGGTGATGGCGCGCAGCAGCAGTTCGACCGCCTGGCGGGCCATCTCGCGCTTGGGGATCGACACGGTGGTGAGGGCGGGGCGGGCGAGGCGGATCTCGGCGTTGTCGTCGTGGCCGATGACCGAGAGGTCGTGCGGGATCGAGCGGCCGGCGACCTTGGCGGCCTCCATGGCGCCGAGGGCGAGCACGTCGTGGGTGGCGAAGAGGGCGGTCAGACCGGGATCGGCGGCCAGCGCCGCGCTCGCGGCGGCGAAGCCGCCCTCGGGGGTGGGCTCGGCGGCGAGGTGGACGGCGTGGCCGGGCAGCGGGAGGCCGTCGGCGGCGAAGGCACGGCGGAAGCCGGCGACCCGGGCGGTGTGGGCGGGGCTGGCCAGCACGGCCACGCGCTGGTGACCGAGTTCGCGCAGGTGGCGGCCGGCCAGGTAGCCGGCGCGCTCGTAGTCGATGGTGACCACGGGGAAGCGGTCCGGCGCCTCGGTCTCCCAGGCGCAGAGCACCACCGGGAACCGGGCGTCGGCGAGCAGCGGCAGATGGTCGATCAGGTCCCGGTCGCCGGCGATCAGCAGCGCGTCCACCGAGCGGCTGGAGAGCCCGGCCAGCCGGCGCCGGGCGCGTTCGCCGTCCAGTCGGGTGGTGCAGAGCATCAGGTGGTAGCCGTTGCGGTCGAGAACGTCCTCGACCTCCTCGATCACCTCCGAGTAGAAGGAACTGGCCACGGTGGGGACGAAGAGGCCCACCGTCATGGTGGTGCCGGTGGCCAACGACCTGGCCACCAGGTTGGGGGTGTACTCCAGTTCGTCGATCGCCGCGCGGACCCGGGCGGCGGTCGCCGGGCGGACCCGGACCCGGCCGCTGAGCACGTTGGAGACGGTCTGCTTGGTGACGCCGGCGCGTTCGGCAACATCCTGCATCGTCGCCATGGGTCCCCCGTTTTACCGATCAAAAGACAGTTGCTCGCACAGTAGGTCCGACCTGATGTGCTGTCAAGGAGGAGGCCCGGCGCTGAGCGCCGGAGCGGAAAAGCCTCGCGCCGATGTCTTGTTTTACCGGTCAAAGGAGCCGTACCGTTCCGACCCATCACCCGACCCTCAGCATGTGGAGGAGTCCCTGTGCCAACTCCAGCCCCCACCCCTCGACGAAGGCTCGTCGGCGCGGTGGCCGCCGCGACCCTGGCGCTCTTCGGCAGCGCCCTGGCGGCCCCCAGCGCCGTGGCGTCCGCCAAGGCCCCCGCGGCGTCCGCGTCCGCCGAGGCCCCCACCGCCTCGGCATCCGCCAGGATCCTCGCGGCCCCCGCGATCCCGTCGTCCGCCGGCTACACCGTCTCCGTCGGTTCGACGGGTTCCTACCCCTACGCCGACGACACGCCGGCCGGCTCCTACATCGACAAGGACGGCACCTTCTACTTCCAGGAGTCCCACTCGCTCTACGGCGCGACCGACTCCCGGCAGTGGAGCTTCTACACCGGCAGCACCTTCGACGACGCCACCCTCTCGACCTCGATCAGCAACGCGGTGAACCCCGCCAACGCCAGTGACAGCAACGCCGACACCACCTGGCGCTGCGACAACAGCCCGACCGGCCTGGAGGCGACCTCGGCAGGGTCGGGCTCGGGCTACGCCCAGCCGAACTACTGCGACCTGGTGGGCGTCTGGGTCGACCCGGACACCGGCACCTGGTACGGCCTGGTGCACAACGAGTTCACCCCGCAGCCGTTCGGCGACGGGCTGCACTACGACTCGATCGACTACGCGCAGTCCACGAACCAGGGCAGGACCTGGACCATCGAGGGCCACGCCATCACCTCGCCGTACAGCACCACCCGCAACGACAACTCGGCCTTCCCGAACCAGACCTACGACTACGGCGACGGCGACCCGCGGCTCTACGTGGACACGGCCTCGGGCTACTTCTACGTCTACTACGGCTCGCGGATCGTGCCCAAGGCCGGTACCGGCGGCAGCACCGGCGGCCTCGCGCACGTCGCCCGCGCCCCGATCTCGGGGAAGATGGCGACCGGCTCCTGGTCCAAGTGGTACGACGGCACCTGGTCCCAGCCCGGGGTGGGCGGCCTGGAGAGCAACATGGTGCCGGCCACCGCGGCCGCGCCCAGCGGCTGGACCCCGGTCGCGGGCGACTACAGCCCGGCCACCACCGGTTCGGTGGACCAGCAGGTGGCGGCCGGCGAACTGCCCTCCAAGTCAAGCCTGTTCATCATGAACATCGCCTACGACGCCTACCTGGGCCTGTACATCGGCGAGCCCGAGGTGGTCTCGGGCACCGCGCCCCAGCAGTTCTACGTGACCGACGACCTCTCCTCGCAGAAGTGGTACCTGGCGGGGGACTCGGGTGGCTACACCTCCGGTTCCTGGTACCGCTGGTTCGTCGACAGCGTCAACCGGACCGGCTCGACGATCATCGGCAAGTCCTTCCGCTCGTACTGCGCGATCGCCTGCGCCAGTTCGGACGGCGAGTACGCCAACGTCACGGTGGACTCGACCGCGCCCGCCGCGCCGCCGCTGGACCCGGCCAGGACCTACCGGATCAGCAGCGGCGACGGCCTGGCACTGGCCCAGGTCTCCGGTGGCCCGGCGACCACCTCGGTGGCGGCGGGCAGCGGCTCGACCCTGGCCGCCTGGGCGTTCGCGGCCGACGGGGACGGCTCGTACCGGATCGTCAACGCCGCCACCGGGCAGCTGCTGGGCGTCGACTCCAGCTCCACCGCGGGCCGCGCCTGGGGCGCCGCGCCGACCGCCACCGCGAGCGGGTCCGGCGGGCCCAGCGCGGGGCAGCAGTGGTTCATCGTCCCCGGCGCCTCCGCCGCCGGCGCGCCGACCGGCGACTACCGGCTGGTCAACCGCTACAGCGGCCTGGTGATCGGCCTCTCCTCGACCGCGGGCCGACTCGCCGAGACCACCCCCGCCCGCTACTGGACCGACAGCACCGGCAGTGCCGTCGGCGGCTCGCGCACCGCGGCCCAGCAGACGCTGACCCTCACCGCGGTCGGCTCGGCGACGGGCACCGTCTCGGTCGGCGCGATCGGCGCGCAGAGCTGGACGCAGGGCGCCGCGACCTCGCTGCAGGTGTCCGCCACCGCCTCCTCCGGTTCGCCGCTGAGCTACCAGGCCACCGGGTTGCCGGCCGGACTGTCGATCAACTCCTCGACCGGCCTGGTCTCCGGCACCCCGACCAGCGCGGGCACCGGGAGCGCGACGGTGACCGCGACGGCGGGGACGGCCACCGGCACGACCTCGTTCGCCTGGACCGTCCAGGCGGCCGGCGGCCTCACCGGTGCCCACACCCTGTCCATCGGCGGCAAGGCGCTCGACGACCCCAACCACAGCCGCACGGCGGGCACCCAGCTCATCACCTGGACCACCAACGGGGGCGCCAACCAGAGTTGGCAGTTCACCCGGCAGGCCGACGGCTCCTACCAGCTGCGCGACACCGAGTCGCAGCTCTGCGCGGACGTCAGCGGCGGCTCCTCCGCCGCCGGGGCCCAGGTGATCCAGTGGACCTGCACGGGGAGCGCCAACCAGAGCTGGCAGCTCACCCGGCAGACCGACGGCAGCTACACCCTCGCCGCCGAGCAGAGCGGTCTGTTGCTCACCACCGCGTCGAGCGCGGACGGGTCGCTGGTGACCCAGCAGGCGCCGGCGGGCGCGGCGCTGCAGCACTGGACCATCGGCTGAGCCCGGCGCGGCGGGCGGGGCCGGGCCGACCACGGTTCCGCCCGGCGCGACGGGCGGTGCCGGGCTGACCCTGGTCCCCGGGCTGACCACGGTCCCCGGGCCCGCCGGGGACCGTGCGGCGGTGCCCGCTCCAGATGGAGCGGGAGGCAGGGCAGTATTGCTCGAACCTGATGCGGGAAGCTATAAAGGCAGCAGTTTCACGCACATTTGTGCAGAAGCGCGCACCGGGAGGGGCCGTCATGAGCCATGTCGAGCGGGAGATCGCGAGTCAGCCCGAGTGCTGGCGCCGTGCGTTGGAGACCAGCCCCGCCGGGCTGCCGCAGCGCGGTGAGCGGGTGGCCGTCGTCGGCTGCGGCACCTCGCTCTACATCGCCCAGGCCTACGCGGCGCTGCGCGAGCACGCGGGGCTCGGCGAGACCGACGCCTTCGCGGCCTCCGAGTTCCCCGCCGCCCGCCGCTACGACCGGGTGCTGGCGATCACCCGCTCCGGTACCACGACCGAGGTGCTCACCGCGCTGGAGCGCGCCGGGGGCACACCGACCGTCGCGGTCACCGGCGACCCGGCCACCCCGATCAGCGCGGCCGCCGGCACCGTGGTCGACCTGGGGTTCGCCGACGAGAAGTCGGTGGTGCAGACCCGCTTCGCCACCAGCGCCCTGGCGCTGCTCCGGGGCCACCTGGGCCTGGTCCCCGCGGACCTGCCCGCGCAGGCCGAACAGGCGCTCGCCGAGCCGCTGCCCGAGCGGGCCACGGCGGCCACCCAGGTCACCTTCCTCGGCACCGGCTGGACCGTGGGCCTGGCCAACGAGGCCGCGCTCAAGCTCCGCGAGGCCTCGGGCTGGTGGGCCGAGTCCTACCCGGCGATGGAGTACCGGCACGGCCCGATCAGCGTCAGCGGCCCGGAGAGCCTGGTCTGGTTCTTCGGGCCGCCGCCGATCGGCCTGCTCGACCAGGTGCTGGACACCGGCGCGCGCACTTCGGTCAGCTCACTGGACCCGCTCGCCGACCTGATCCGCGCTCAGCGGCTGGCGGTGGAGCTGGCCAAGGGCTGCGCGCTCGACCCGGACCAGCCGCGCAACCTGACTCGCTCGATCGTGCTGGGCGGGCCGTGACCGCGTGCTGACCGCTGACCGCGCCCTGACCGCGTCCTGAGCGCGTCAGCAGCTCGGACGCGTTCAGGACACGCGTTCAGGACACGCGTTCAGGACACGCGTTCAGGACACGCGTTCAGGACACGCGTTCAGGACACGCGTTCAGGACACGCGTTCAGGACACGCGTGCAAACAGGAGAACGCCGGCCCGAAGGACCCACTGACCGTCCCACCCCACCTACAACACCGCAGGGCAAAACCAAGATCAACAAAGAGATCCAATGGTCAGCCGTACCAGGAGCGGCCGTGGCGCGGTGCGCCACGGCCGCTCGACGGGTCAGCCGATCCGGTTCAGGCTCGCGGTGTCCATGTCGGTGGTCCCGCCGTTCGCCGTCGGGTAGACCTGGAACCGCAGCGCGCCGGTCTGCTGCGGCACGCCGAAGACCAGCACGTAGTTCTGGTAGCCGGTCGCGGAGTCGACGTTGTAGGCGCTGCAGAGGTCGGTGTTGCTGCTGCCCAGGCTCCAGAGGCAGAAGGTGCCGCTCGCGGAGCCGGACTGCGAGGAGAGCCACACCGAAGCCTCGTACACCCCGCCGGTGCCGAGGGTGACCGGCACGTCCTGGAAGACGGAGCCGCCGGCGGTGTTGGTGTTGAAGGCCAGGTACCCGGTGCCGTCATGGGCCGGCGCCGGGGCGCCGGCCGCGGTGTTGTAGTTGGCCCAGTTGACGATCCCGCCCGAGGGGACCAGTCGCTGCCAGCCGGCGGTGCTCTGCTCGAAGGACCCTGCGGTCAGCAGGTTCGGGCCGGTCGCCTCGATCCGGAGCGGCGCCGTCTGGTTCGTCGCCACGTGCCCCGGGGTCGAGGAGGCGGCGTTCGCCGCGGCCTCGGCCTGCGCCGGGGCGGCGGTGGCCAGGCCGCACACGCCGGCAATGATGGCTGCGGGGAGCGCGAGGGCTCCGAGGCCGGGGATTCTGCTGCGCATGATGACGTCCTTGTCGCCGATCGGATGGAAGCGTACGCGGGTCGGGCGTGCAGTGATGGCGCAGGTGCTCACCGGAGGGCGAGCTGACGCAAGCATGACACTGGCGGTCGGTTGAAAGCAACGACGCCCCAAGGAACTTGGGGCTCGCAAGGGACTTGCCGGGCTGGAGTGACGGGACCGTCCCACACTCTCGGGTGGTGTTGATGTGGAGGTCGACCGGATCTCCGCTCGACACCTTGTACGGTCCCGCGACAAGGACGACGCGGGCATCGACAACAAGGATCAGTGAGACGCGGCGGCCCGGTGGCGGAGTGCTTCGCCGGCCTCCCGGGTGAGGAAGACCAGGCGGGCGCGCTTCTCGGGGAGCTGGATCTCCGGGCCGAGTTCGAAGCCGGTGCGCAGCAGGCGGGCGATCGACTTCTCGTTGCGGGCGTCCGGCTCGGCGACCAGGCGGCGCACCGCCGGGTCGGCCAGCACGAAGGCGAGGAAGACCGAGACCAGGGTCTCGGTGTAGCCGGGCCGCGGGTTGCCCTCGGTGGGGGCGACCAGCAGGTGGATGCCCAGGTCGCCGGGGGCGACCTGGTAGTGCTCGCCGAGCGGGTCGTGCTCGGGCCGGTAGGTCTGGAAGAGCGCGACGGGGGTGTCGTCGCGCAGGGCCAGGTAGGCGTGGTGGCTGGGCAGCGAGTCGACGAACGCGTAGATGTCCCTGACCTGTTCGCGGCTGTGGCCGACCATGCCCCAGAACCGGGCCCACTCCTGATCGACCCAGCCGTGCACCGTCGCGGCGTCGCCCGCCGGGTCCAGCGGGCGGATCCGGACGGTGCCGAAGCCGGGCAGGGCCGCCTCGAAGGTGCGCCCGGCCGGGGATGCGTCCTCGGTGGTGGCGGCCTGAGTGTGCTGATCGTTCGTCATGGTCGTTCCTTGTTCAGCTTGTTCCAGTCGGTGATCACGGGGAGCAGCTCGCCGGCGAGCCAGCGCGGCAGCTGGTCGCGGCGGTGCGGGTCGCCCGGCAGGCCGGAGGCGCCGAAGGGCACCACCCAGCCGCTGTTCGCGCGGTCGGCCAGGTCCCAGACGTAGCGGGCGGCCGAGGCGCGGGCGCTGAGGTCGGTCAGGCCGGGCAGGCAGGTGGTGGCGAGGACGCAGTCGTGGTCGCCGGCCAGGCCGGGCCAGTGCGGCGGCTCGTCCTCGGGCAGCGCTTGCCACGGGGCGAGCCGGTGGGTGTCGCCCCAGGTCGCCGCCGGGCCCGCCCCGTCGGCCGCTGCCTCCGCGATCTCCCCGGCCAACTGCTCGACGGCGGCCCGGACCAGCGTGGCCGGGTCGGTGCCCGGCAGCAGGTCGGCGCCCAGCAGGTGTTCGAGGGCGAAGCCGATCCGCGCGGTGAGCGAGAGCCAGGGCGCGAAGAGCGCGGGGTGGCCGTGCGGTTCGGCCAGCGCGGCCAGCGCCGGGGCGGCGGCGAGGCGGCGCACCACCGCCGAGCGCAGCGCCGCGAAGCGGGCGGCGGCGACCGAGCCCGCCGCCATCCGCCGGTCCCAGCCCAGCAGTTGGGCGCGCAGCCGGTCGGCGGCGGGGCTCAGCGCGGGCAGGTTCGCCAGCAGGTCGAGCAGCGGGGCGGCGGAGGCGAGGTAGGTGTCGGTGTGCACGGCGGTCATCCGCGCGCCGGTCCACCCGGTGGAGCCGGCCAGCAACTCGGTGATCCGCTCGGCCCGGTGCGGCGCGGCGAACTCGACGCCCAGCGCCGCGGCCAGGCCGCGCTGGTTGGCCATCACCGCGAAGTCCTCGACCTCGGCGCGCGGCAGCGGGTGGTGCCAGCCCTGCCAGTCGTGACCGGGCTCCCAACCGGGCACCAGCCGGAGCCGGTTGCGCGGGTGGCGCAGCGGCACGGCGCCGGCCACCCGGTGCAGCAGCCCGCCCGCGGTGTCGGCGGCCTGCACCACGTTGACCGGTTCGGCCCAGTGGTCGAAGGCCGCGTCCACGTCCGCGACGGTCCTGGCCCGCAGCAGCGCGGGCAGCGCCTGGAAACCCGACTCCGCGCGCACCCGTGGCGGGCAGCGCAGGCTCACCGCCTCCTCGGGGCCGTCGGGGCCGCCGATCACCACCGTGCCGCGTTCGGTCTCGACGATCTCGACGGTGACCGGCTCGGCACCGGCGACCTCGATGGTCTCGGTGTGCGCGGCGGCCGCTCGCCAGCCGTCCGGGCCGAGCGCCTCGACGCCGCCCGCGGTGCGGCGCAGCCGCTCCTGGTAGAGGTCCTGGTAGTCCGCCATCGCGTTGGTGATCGCCCAGGCGACGCCGCCGGTGTGGCCGAAGTGGGCGATGCCGGGGACGCCGGGGACCGCCAGCCCGACCACGTCGAACTCGGGGCAGGCCAGGTGGATCTGCTGGTAGATCCCCGGTTCCTCGATGAACCGGTGCGGGTCACCGGCGATCAGCGCGGCGCCGGTGGCGGTGCGCGCGGGGGCCACCAGCCAGCCGTTGCTGCCGGAGGTGGCGGGCCCGTCGGTGGCGAACAGGCCGATCGCCTCCTCGCCGAGCAACTCCGCCACCCGCTCGCGCCACAGCTTCGCCGGGAAGCCGGCGAAGAGGATGTGGTGGGAGAGCCACAGGGCCAGCGGGGTCCACGGCTCCCAGTTCCCGGGGGTGAGCCCGGTGGCGGCGAACTCCGGTGCCTGGTAGGCCCGTTCGCGCAAGCCGCGATTGACCCCCGCGACGTACGCGCGGACCCACGCGGCGGTCTCCGCGTCCAGCCGCTCGAAGCAGCGCCGGGCGGTGTCGGCGAGGCGGGCCTGGCGGGCGAAGCGGTCCCAGTCCAGGTGCTCGGGTCCGAGGAAGGCGGCCGAGGTGCCCTGCGCCCGGTGCCGCTCGACCTCCAGCTGCCAGGCCCGGTCGGTGGCGGCGTTCTGCCCCTGGGCGCGGGCGAGTTCGAGCGGGTCGCCGGCCCGCAGGTGGGGGATGCCCCAGTCGTCGCGGAAGACCTCGATGGTCATGGCCGGCCCACCTCGGCCGGCCCGGCGCTCCCGGCGGGCGCGGTCGCCGCGTCCCCGGCACCCGACCGGGGACGGGCGCGGCGGGCCGCCGGGACCACCAGCGGGGTGCCGGTCTCCGGGTCCTCGATCACCTGGCAGGCCAACTGGAAGACCTCCTGCACCAGTTCGGTCGTGACGATGTCGCCGGGCGCCCCCGCCGCCAGCACCCGCCCGCCGCGCATCGCGATCAGGTGGGTGGCGTACCGCGCCGCCTGGTTGAGGTCGTGCAGCACGGCGACCAGGGTGCGCCCCTGCTCCTCGTGCAGCTGGGCGCAGAGGTCGAGGACCTCCATCTGGTGCGCGATGTCCAGGTAGGTGGTCGGCTCGTCCAGCAGCAGCAACGGGGTCTGCTGGGCCAGCGCCATCGCGATCCAGACCCGCTGGCGCTGGCCGCCGGAGAGCTCGTCGACCACCCGGTCGGCCAGCTCGGCGACCCCGGTGGCAGCCATCGACTCCTGCACCACCCGCTCGTCCTGCGGTGACCACTGGCGCAGCAGCCCCTGGTGCGGGTAGCGGCCGCGGCCCACCAGCTCGCCGACGGTGATGCCGTCGGGGGCGATGGAGGACTGCGGCAGCAGGCCCAGGGCGCGGGCCACCTGCTTGGCGGGCAGCGAGGCGATGTCCTGGCCGTCCAGCAGCACGGTGCCGGCGGCGGGCTCCAGGGTGCGGGAGAGCGCGCGCAGCAGGGTCGACTTGCCGCACGCGTTGGGGCCGACGATCACCGTGAAGGACCGGTCGGGGATGGCGACGGTGAGGTCCTCGGCGATCGTGCGCCGCTCGTACGCGAGGGTGAGCCCGCGGCCGAGCAGCCGCGCTCCGTCCGTGCTCATGTGTGCCTCTCTCCGCTGTACGGGACGATCATGGGGGGCGCCGCTCATATCCGGCCCGCCCGCCGCTCGGTGGCCAGCAGCCGGACCAGGTAGCCGCCGCCGAGCACACCGGTCACCACGCCCACCGGCAGCTGGTGGCCGCTGATCAGCCGCTGGGCCGCCCAGTCGGCGCTGACCAGCAGGGCGGCGCCGGTGCAGAGCGCGGCGAGCAGGTTGGGGCCGGGGGAGCGGGTGAGCCGGCGGGCCAGCTGCGGGGCGATCAGCGCGACGAAGGAGACCGGCCCGGCGGCGGCCGCCGCGAGCGAGGCGAGCAGCACGGCGGCGGCCAGCAGGCCCAGCCGCAGCGGCTCGACCCGCACCCCGAGCCCGGCGGCGGTGTCGTCGCCCAGCTCCAGCATCCGCAGCGCCCGCCCGCAGCCGAGCAGCACCAGCGGGCCCAGCACGCCGAGCGCGACGAGCAGCGGCACGGCATCCCCCCAGCCGCGGCCGTCCAGACTGCCGGTCAGCCAGAGCACCGCGCGGGCCGCGTCGAGCAGCTTGGTGCGGGTCAGCAGGTAGCCGTTGACGCCGGTGAGGATCGCCGCGGTGCCGATGCCGATCAGGATCAGCCGCCCGCTGTGCAGGCCGCCGCGCCAGGCCAGCGCGCAGACCCCCGCGCCGGTCGCCACCCCGCCGATGACCGCGCCGGTGGCCAGCGCCAGGCTGCTGCCGCCGGCCACCACGACCAGCAGCGCGCCGGTCGCCGCGCCCTGGGTGAAGCCGAGCACGTCCGGGCTGCCGAGCGGGTTGCGCACCAGCGACTGGAAGAGCGCGCCGGCCAGCGCCAGCGCGGCGCCGACCAGCAGCGCGGTGACCACCCGGGGCAGCCGCAGCTGGTTGACGATGAGGTCCTCGGCGGGGGAGCCGCCGCCGGCCAGGGTGCGCAGCACGTCGGCCGGGCTGATCGGGTACTCCCCGCTGCCCAGGCTGAGCACGCTGACCAGCAGGGCGAGCAGCGCGCAGCCGGTGCCGGCGGCCAGCGCGCGCGGACTGTAGCGCAGGGACCAGCGGTCCCCGAGGCGGATCGTGCTCATACCCGGGCCACCTTTCCGCGGCGGGCGAAGTAGAGGAAGAACGGGCCGCCGAGCACCGCGGTGACCACACCCACCTGCAGCTCGCCCGGTCGGCCGAGCAGGCGGCCCAGCACGTCGGAGCCGAGCAGCAGCACGGGTGCGAGCAGCGCGCAGTACGGCAGCAGCCAGCGCAGGTCGGGACCGGTCAGCGCGCGCACCAGGTGCGGGACCATCAGGCCGACGAAGACGATCGGTCCGCAGGCCGCGGTGGCCGCGCCGCAGAGCAGGGTGACCGCCAGGATCGCGGCGCCGCGCACCAGTTCGGGCCTGGCGCCGAGTGCCCTGGCCGCGTCGTCGCCGAGCGCGAGGACGTTCAGCGGGCGGGCCAGCGCCAGCGCCAGCAGCAGCCCCGCGCCGATGAACGGCAGCACCTTGACCACCGTCTCGGGCCGCGCGTCGGCCAGCGAGCCGACGGTCCAGAACCGCATCTTCTCCAGCGAGCTGGTGTCGAGCAGCATCACCGCGCTGACGTAGGAGTAGAGCGTGGCGTTGAGCGCCGAGCCGGCCAGCGCGAGCCGGGCCGGGGTGGCCCCGCGCCCGCCGCCGACCGCGTGGACCAGCACCGAGACGATCGCGGTGCCGGCCAGCGCGAACCAGACGTAGCCGTCGAAGGTGGCCACGCCCAGCAGCGAGGCGGCGGTGACCACGGCGGCCGAGGCGCCGGCGTTGATCCCCAGCAGGCCGGGGTCGGCCAGCGGATTGCGGGTCAGCGCCTGCATGAGGCCGCCGGCCAGGCCGAGCGCGGTGCCGACCAGCAGGCCGAGCAGGGTGCGCGGCAGGCGCATCCGGTGCACCACCGCGTAGTTCGGCGAGGTGGGGTCGAGCAGGCCGTGCCAGACCTCACCGAGTGACATCGCCCGGGAGCCCACGCCGATGCTCAGCGCCAGCACGGCGAGCAGGAGCAGTGCGGCGAGCGGCAGTCCGGCGGCCCGCAGCGTGGTGCGGGCGCCCTTCGAGCGGTGGCCGGGAGGTTCGGGACCGGTCGCCGGCCCCTCCTCGCCGGACCGCCGGCCGGCGACGCCGACCGGTCGGCCACCCGAGGAAGCGCCTTGAACCTGGGGTGACTTGGTGACAGGCACGGCAGGGCTCCGAGGCTGGTGAGAGGAGCTGATGGCCCCTCTGGACAGGAACTTAGGTTAGGTTAACCTATCTTCCGTCGGAGGCCGCCGGGCCCGGGTCGTTCCCCATGCGTCACCGTGCCTCCCGTGCCTCTCGTGCCTCCCTGCGCACCCCCGTGCGCTCCTGCGCACCCCCGTGCACCCCCGGCCCTCCGAAGTCCTTCCCCGCTTCCCGCTGCGAAAGAGAAACACCCATGAACTCCAGAAGCGCCAGCCAGCTCTCCCGTCGCGGCCTGCTCGCCGCGGGCGGAGCCACCGCCCTGGGCGCCCTGCTGGCCGCCTGCGGCAGCGGCGGTGGCGATGGTTCGAAGGGCGGCGCGGCCGGCGCCGGTTCGTCCGCCGTGCCGAAGAAGGGGCCCTGGTCCTTCACCGACGACCAACCCAGGACGCTCACCGCGCCGAGCACCCCCTCGCGGATCGTCGCCTTCACCGGCACGGCCGCCGCGCTGGTCGACTTCGGGCTGGACCAGCAGATCGTCGGGGTGTTCGGCGAGACCAGGACCGCGGACGGCAAGGCCGACCCGCAGGCCGGCGACCTGAACGTCGACAAGGTGACGGTCATCGGCAACGCCTACGGCGAGTTCGACATCGAGAAGTACGCGGCGCTGCGCCCGGACCTGCTGGTGACCCACATGTACGACCCGGGCGCCTTCTGGTACGTGCCGGACGAGAGCAAGGACAAGATCCTCCAGGTCAACCCGGCGGTGGCCGCGATCACCGTGGCGCGGGTGCCGATGACCCAGCCGATCGAGCACTACGCGAAGCTGGCCGAGTCGCTCGGCGCCGACCTGGGCGCCAAGAAGGTCACCGACGCCAAGGCCCGCTTCGAGGCCGCCGCCGAGAGCGTGCGGCAGGCGGCCAAGGCGACCGGCGGCATCAAGGTGCTGGCCGGGTCCGGCAGTCCGGACCTGTTCTACGTCTCCAACCCGCAGATCAGCACCGACCTGATGTACTTCGCCCAACTCGGCGTCGACTTCGTGGTGCCGACCAAGCTGGACGCCGGCGGCTACTACGAGGGCCTCAGCTGGGAGAACGCGAACAAGTACCCGGCGGACGTGATCCTGCTGGACGACCGGAGCACCTCGCTGCAGCCGAAGGACCTGGCGGGCAAGCCCGCCTGGGGGCAGCTGCCGGCGGTGAAGGCCGGTCAGATCACCCCGTGGAGCTCGGTGCCGCGGTTCTCCTACGCCGGTGCCGCACCGCTGCTGGAGGGCCTGGCCAAGGCCATCCGGTCGGCCAAGAAGGTCAGTTGAGCACCGCCGCCGCTACCGCCACTGCCGCCGCTACCGCCACTGCCGCAACCACCGCCACCGATGCGGACGCCGGGAGCCGGGCGCTGATCGCCGGACAGTTCCGCTTCTTCGAGGCGCGGGTGGTGCGCAGCCGCAGGCTCGGCCCAACGCTGACCCGGATCACCTTCGGCGGCGAGCAGTTGGCCCACTTCTCCTCCGGTGGGCGCGACCAGAGCTTCTCGCTCTTCCTGCCGCACCCGGGCCAGGACGCCCCGCTGCTGCCGATCGAGGCGGGCCCGGCCTGGTTCGAGGGTTGGCGGGCACTGCCCGCCGAGCAGCGGGCCGTGCTGCGTTCCTACACCGTGCGCGCGCAGCGGCGCGAACGCGCGGAGGTGGACGTGGACTTCGCACTGCACGGCACCGGCCCCGACGATCCGCCGGGCGCGGCGGGGCCGGCCTCCCGATGGGCCGCGCAGGCCGCGCCGGGCGACCGGGTGGTGCTGCTCGGCCCGGCGGTGGCGGACAACCGCAGCGTCGGCTTCCGCCCGCCGCCGGAGAGCGACTGGGTGCTGATCGCGGCGGACGAGACGGCGCTGCCGGCGGTCGGCGGGATCCTGGACTGGCTGCCGGCCGGCACCCGGGTGAAGGCCTGGATCGAGGTGCCGCACCCGCATGACATCCAGCAGCTGCGGAACCCGGGGGAGTTGGAGGTCAGCTGGTTGGTGCGCGGCGCTGACGGCTCGTCCCAGGCGCGGCAGCCGCAGGGGGCGCTGGCGGCGATCCGGGCCGCCGAGCTGCCGCCGGGGGTGCCGTACGCCTGGCTCGCGGGTGAGTCAGGGCTGGTCCGGGCGCTGCGCCGGCACCTGGTGGGGGAGCGCGGCTTCGACCGCCGGAGGGTGGAGTTCTCCGGCTACTGGCGTCGCGGCGCGTCCGAGGAGCAGCTGCGCGCGCAGGCGTCGGCCGGAACTGACGCCACGTAATCCGGCTTCCGGTCAACTCGGCCCGTCAGCACCATCATTCGAAGGCCTGTCCCAGCTCGGGGCGGGCCTTCGATCACTTTTCGACAAAGTTAGGATAGGCTAACCTTACTTTCGACCCGCCCCCGTGACTGCCGAGGACTGGCCATGAGCCTTCAAGGACCTGCTGTCGAGACCCTTTCGACGCCGACCCGCACCGCGACCGCCCCGAACGGTGCCAGAAGGCACTTGTTCAACGACCGCACGCTGGCCGAGTACCGCAGCTCGCTGGCCGACGGCATCGACCGGGTGGCCGGCCGGGTCGCCCGCACCGCGCGGCCGTTCAGCGGGATCACCCCGCAGCGGCTGTCACCGGAGATCTCCGGGATCGACCTGGACCGCCCGCTGGGCGAGGCGGGCGCCGCGCTGGACGAGCTGGAGGAGGTCTACCTGCGCGACGCGGTCTACTTCCACCACCCGCGCTACCTGGCCCACCTCAACTGCCCGGTCGTCATCCCGGCGCTGCTCGGCGAAGCGGTGCTCAGTGCCGTCAACTCCTCGCTGGACACCTGGGACCAGAGCGCGGGCGCCACGCTGATCGAGCGCCGGCTGGTCGACTGGACGGCCGGCCGGATCGGCTTCGGGGTGGACGCCGACGGCGTCTTCACCAGCGGCGGCAGCCAGTCCAACTTCCAGGCCCTGCTGCTGGCCAGGGAGGAGGTGCTGGCCGCCGCTGCCGCCGGTGAAGGCACCGAACAGCCGTCCGCACGCGAAGAGTTGCTGCCCAGGCTGCGCGTCATCGCCTCCCAGGCCGGACATTTCAGCGTGCAGAAGTCCGCCAAGATGCTGGGTCTGGGACCGGACGCGGTGATCACGGTGGCGACCGACCGGCAGCGCCGGATGCGACCGCGGGCGCTGGCGGCCGAGTTGGCGCGCTGCCGCCGCGAGGGCCTGCTGGTGATGGCCGTGGTGGCGACCGCCGGCACCACCGACTTCGGCTCGATCGACCCGCTGCCGTCGATCGCCGACCTCTGCGAGCGGGAGGGCGTCTGGCTGCACGTGGACGCCGCCTACGGCTGCGGCCTGCTGGTCTCGCCCACCCGCCGCGAGCTGCTCGACGGCATCGAGCGGGCCTGGTCGGTCACTGTCGACTACCACAAGTCGTTCTTCCAGCCGGTCAGTTCGAGTGCCCTGATCGTCCGCGACAGCGTGCTGCTGCGGCATGCCACCTACTACGCGGACTACCTCAACCCGGCCCGGATGGTCGAGCAGCGGATCCCCAACCAGGTCGACAAGTCGATCCAGACCACCCGCCGCTTCGACGCCCTCAAGCTCTGGCTCACCCTGCGCGTGATGGGCGCGGACGCGGTCGGCGCGCTCTTCGACGAGGTGGTGGACCGTGCCGCCGCCGCGCACGACCTGCTGACCGCCGACCCGCGTTTCGAGGTGGTCACCCGCTCGCAGCTCTCCACCGTGGTCTTCCGCTACCTGCCCCCGGCCGGGCCCGGGCGCGAACTGGCCGACGCCGCCAACCTGCACGCCCGCGAGGCGCTGGCCGCCTCCGGTGAGGCGGTGGTGGCCGGGACCAAGGTGGACGGCCGGCACTACCTCAAGTTCACCCTGCTCAACCCGGAGACCACGCTCGCCGACATCGCGCACGTGCTCGACCTGCTCGCCGGCCACGCCGAGCGCCACCTCGCGGGGTCGCGGCCCGCCGCCGGGCTGTCGCGCGACCGCGGCTGACCGCGGCTGACCGCGGCTGACTGCAGCGCCTCCCGCGCGTTCGCCCCGCCCCGCCCCGCCCCGCCGCTCCCCTTCCTCCGTTCGACCTGCCACGGGAGACCCGCATGTCCACCCACGACTTCATCGCGATCGGGCTCGGCCCGTACAACCTGGGCCTGGCCTGCCTGACCGCGCCGATCGAGGAGCTCGACGGCCTCTTCCTGGAGAGCAAGCCCGAGTTCGACTGGCACCCCGGGATGCTGCTGGACTTCGCCACCCTGCAGACCCCGTTCATGGCCGACCTGGTCACGCTCGCCGACCCGACCTCGCCGTACTCCTTCCTCAACTACCTCAAGGAGTCGGGCCGCCTCTACCCGTTCTACATCCGCGAGAGTTTCTACCCGGTGCGCGGCGAGTACAACGAGTACTGCCGCTGGGCCGCAGGCAAGCTGGGCAGCATCCGCTTCGGCCACCAGGTCCGCCTGGTGGAGTACGACGAGGGGGACGCCCTCTACACGGTGACCGCCACGGTCGGCGGCGAGACGGTGCGGCACCGGGCCCGGCACCTGGTGCTCGGTACCGGCACCCCGCCCCACCTGCCCGAGGCCTGCCGGGGGCTGGGCGGCGACCTGGTGCACAACTCCGGCTACCTGGAGAGCAAGGCGCGCCTGCAGGCCAAGCAGAGCGTCACCGTGGTCGGCAGCGGCCAGAGCGCGGCCGAGATCTACTACGACCTGCTGGCCGACGCCCCGGCACACGGCTACCGGCTCAACTGGGTCACCCGCTCGCCGCGCTTCTTCCCGCTGGAGTACACCAAGCTCACCCTGGAGATGACCTCGCCGGAGTACGTCGACTACTTCCACGCGCTGCCCGAGGAGACCCGCTACCGGCTGGAGGCGCAGCAGAAGGGCCTCTTCAAGGGCATCGACGCGGACCTGGTCAACAGCATCTACGACCTGCTGTACCAGCAGAGCGTCAAGGGCCAGGTGTCGACCCGACTGTTCACCAACTCCGCGCTGAGTACGGCTCGCTGGGACGAGACGGCGGGCGGCTACACACTCGGGCTGCACCACGCCGAGCAGCAGCGCGACTTCGAGCTGCGCACCGAGGGCCTGGTGCTCGCCACCGGCTACCGGTACCGCACGCCGGACTTCCTGGCGCCGGTGCTGGACCGGATCCGCCGGGACGGCCACGGCCGCTTCGACCTGGCCCGCAACTACAGCATCGACAGCACCGGGCGCGGCATCTTCCTGCAGAACGGCGGCACCCACACCCACAGCATCACCTCGCCCGACCTCGGTATGGGCCCCTACCGCAATGCCTGGATCATCCGCGAGCTGACCGGCCGCGAGGTCTACCCGATCGAGAAGGCCATCGCCTTCCAGGAGTTCGGCGCGCCGGAGGGCGTCGTCGCGTGACCGACCGCGTGACCGACCCCGTGACCGGCCGCGTGACCGACCCCGTGACCGACCCCGTGCCGCCCGAGCCCCACCCCAGCGCCGAGCAACACGAGAGCCTCCGCATGAGCACCCCGACGAGCACCCCCATGAGCACCCCCATGAGCACCCCGCAGCACCGCAGCACCGTCCTGTTCTCCCGCACCGACCCGCGCCTGGGGCAGTTCGCCGTTCGCCCGCTCGACCTGGCCGAGGACGCCGAACTGCTGCACTCCTGGGTCACCCACCCCAAGGCGCCGTTCTGGATGATGCAGGGCCGCTCGGTGGTCGAGGTGGCCGCCGAGTACCGGGCGATCCTCGAACACCCGCACCACGACGCCTTCATCGGCCTGGCGGAGGGGCAGCCGGCCTTCCTGGTGGAGCGCTACGACCCGGCGCACGTCGAGCTGGTCGGCCTCTACCCGCCCGAGCCGGGCGACATCGGCATGCACTTCCTCTGCGCGCCCACCGACGCCCCCGTGCACGGCTTCACCCGGGTGGTGATCACCACCGTGATGGCCTTCCTGCTGGACGACCCGGCCGTGCGCCGGGTGGTGGTCGAGCCGGACGTCCGCAACACCGCCGTGCACGCGCTGAACGCCGCCGTCGGCTTCGAGCCGGTCGGCCCGATCAGCAAGCCCGAGAAGGAGGCCCTGCTCAGCTTCTGCACCCGCGAGCAGTTCGCCGCCGCCACCCGAGGAGCCGCCGCGTGAACCCCGTCGCCCACCTGAGGCCCGACACCTGGGCCGCGGCCAACCGGCTGCTGGTCCGCAAGGCGCTCGCCGAGTTCGCCCACGAGCGGCTGCTGACACCCGAGTCGCTCGGTTCCGACAACTACGCGGTGCGCGGCGACGACGGCGCCGTGGAGTACCGCTTCACCGCCCGGCTGCTGCGCCTGGACCACTGGCAGATCCCCGCCGACTCCATCACCCGGTACCGCGACGGGCGCGAACTCCCGCTGGACGCCGTTGACTTCGTCCTCGAACTGCGGCAGACGCTGGGCCTGTCCGAGCAGGTGCTGCCGGTCTACCTGGAGGAGATCAGCTCCACCCTGGCCGGCAGCGCCTACAAACTGGACAAGCCCGAGGTCAGCGCCACCGAGCTGGCCAAGGCCGACTTCCAGGCGATCGAGACCGGCATGACGGAGGGCCACCCCGGCTTCGTCGCCAACAACGGCCGGATCGGCTTCGGCGGCGACGAGTACCACTGCTACGCGCCCGAGGCGGCCAGCCCGGTCCACCTGGTCTGGCTGGCCGCGCAGCGCGCCCACTCGACCTTCACCAGCTGCGCCGACGTGGACTACCAGCGCCTGATCGAGCAGGAGCTGAGCGCGGCCGAGCGGGCCCGGTTCGACGCCGCGCTGGCCGACCTGGGCCTGGACCCGGCCGACTACCACCTCTTCCCGGTGCACCCCTGGCAGTGGTTCAACAAGCTCTCGGTCACCTTCGCCGGTGAACTGGCCGAGCGCCGCCTGGTCCTCCTCGGCGAGGGCGCGGACTCCTACCTGGCGCAGCAGTCGATCCGGACCTTCTTCAACACCAGCGATCCGGCCAAGCACTACGTCAAGACCGCCATCTCGGTGCTCAACATGGGCTTCATGCGCGGCCTCTCCGCCGCCTACATGGAGGCCACCCCCGCGATCAACGACTGGCTGGCCCGGTTGATCGCCGGCGACCCGCTGCTGCGCGGCACCGGGCTCTCGATCATCCGCGAGCACGCCGCGATCGGCTACCGCCACCGGCAGTACGAGGCCGCCACCGACCGGTACTCGCCCTACCGCAAGATGCTGGCCGCGCTCTGGCGGGAGAGCCCGGTGCCCTCGCTGGCGCCCGGCGAGCGGCTGGCCACCATGGCCGCGCTGCTGCACACCGACCGGGCCGGGCAGTCGCTGGCCGCCGCGCTGATCGAGCGCTCCGGGCTGGCCCCCACCGAGTGGCTGCGCCGCTACCTGGACGCCTACCTCACCCCGCTGCTGCACAGCTTCTACGCCTACGACCTGGCCTTCATGCCGCACGGCGAGAACGTCATCCTGGTGCTGGACGAGGCGGGGACCGTGCGGCGCGCGATCTTCAAGGACATCGCCGAGGAGATCGTGGTGATGGACCCGCAGGCCGCGTTGCCGCCGCTGGTCCAGCGGGTGCGGGCCGACGTCCCGGACCGGATGAAGCTGCTGTCGATCTTCACCGACGTCTTCGACTGCTTCTTCCGCTACCTGGCCGCCACCCTGGACGAGGCCGGTGCCCTGGCGCAGGACGACTTCTGGCGCACGGTGGCGCGGTGCGTCATCGACTACCGGGCCCGGGTGCCGCAGCTGGCCGAGAAGTTCGAGCGCTTCGACCCCTTCGCCGAGCGCTTCCCGCTCTCCTGCCTGAACCGGCTGCAACTGCGCGACAACCGGCAGATGGTGGACCTGGCCGACCCCTCGGCGGCGCTGCAGCTGGTCGGCGACCTGGTGAACCCGATCGCGCCGTTCGCGCCCACGGCCCCGTGACGGCGCCGCGCGCCGCGCGCGGCGGTCGACTCGCGGTAGACCACGTCGCCCCCGGCCACCCGCCGGGCGACGAAGGACGGGACTAGGCCGTGTCTGACAATTCGCGTCGGACAGGCCCGCGGCGTTTGGCGATGCCGGCCGGTGCACCAGTGAGCCCCGACGGAAGACCCCGCCCGCGTTCGCCATCCCGCCGGCCAGCGGCTCGCGCGGTGCGGGCCTGGTGGGCGGGGTCTCGTCGGGCGCCGGCTCGTCCGGTGTCGCGCCGTTCATCGCTGTCATACGGTCACACTATGACCGCCGGGCGCCGCCTGAGGGCGTCCCGCGGTGCGCCATCTGCCGTTCTGGCAGCGGCAATCGGCCACTCGTGCGGGTGAACTCCTACGGCGCGAGGGTCATGTTGGCAGCCCGGTCGTGCCCTGGAGCCCCAAGGTTGCCCAGACGAGCCCGTGATCGAGCGGGCGCCTGAAGAGATGGGGAGCGATGGGCCGAGAGCACATCGACACCCGATTGCTCGAAGAACTGACCGAGCAGTCGCAGGACCTGAACAGCGACGCGATGCGGATCACGCACGCGGCGCTGGCGGACTACGCGGAGAGCGTCGAGCCGCAGGCGCGCTGGTGGCGGCGCGGTGGCGCGCTGGCGGGCATGGCGGGCATGGCGGGCATGGCCACGTTGCTGGGGAGTTCGCGGGCGTGGGCGGCCTCCGGCAGCCCCTCGGCCTCCGCCTCGGCGTCGGGCTCCGCCTCGGGCACCGCCTCGGCGTCGGGCTCCGCCTCGGGTTCGGCCTCCGCGTCGGGCTCCGCCTCGGCGTCCAGTTCCGGCTCGGCGTCCGGCTCGGCGTCGGCCTCCGGTTCCGAGTCGCCGTCGACGGCGAACGACATCATGGCGCTGCAGACCGCGGCGTCGATCGAGACCCTGGCCGTGAGCGTCTACCAGACCGCGGCCGGGCTGCCGTTCATCCAGAACGGCAACAAGACGGTGCAGACCTTCATCACGACCACCACCACCCAGCACCAGGCGCACCTGAAGGCGTTCAACGCCGCCGCCGTGCAGTCCGGCGGTCAGCCGCAGAACAACCCCGACCCGAAGTACAAGGCGATCGTCGACCAGGCGCTGCCCACCATCAAGACCCCGGCGGACGTGGTCGCGCTGGCGCTCACCCTGGAGGACGTGGCGGCCCAGACCTACACCGCGAACGTCAGCCAGGTGAGCGACGCGCAGCTGCGCCAGCTCTTCGCCTCGGTGGCGCCGGTGGAGGCGCAGCACCGCTCGGTGCTGCTGGCGGTCCAGGCCCTGCTCGCGGCCAACGCGGCCAATCTCGTCACCATCCCGGTGGACCCGGGCAAGCTCCCGGCGGTCGCCGGCAGCGTGGGCATCCCGGACACGTTCTACCCGACCAAGAACGCCTCGCCGATCAGCGAAGGGGCCGAGCAGTGACCGCGTCGAAGGGCGGCTGGGAGCTGCCGATCAGTGAGCGTGAACTGTCCTCCCTCACCAGGGAGATGACCGCGGCGCACGAGGAGACGCTGCCCGTGATGCGGGCCGCCGGGCTGGAGCTGGCCGAGGAGATCCGCTCCCGCGGCGGCGAGCGGCCGGCGCACCCGGGGCGCCGCGGCTTCCTGCTGGGCGCCGGTGGCGCGGCGGCGGCGCTGGCGCTGGCGGCCTGCTCCAGCGGCGGCAAGTCCGGTGCGGCCGGGGCCCCGTCGGCTCCCGGCGGGGCAGGCGCAGGCGTCACCGGCGCCGCCGCGATGGCCTCGGGCTCCGCGTCGGGCCAGTACACCGGCGACCTGCAGCTCGTCGCGCTGGCCACCGCGCTGGAGAACCAGGCGGTGGGGGCCTACCAGGCCACCCTGGACGCGGCGAAGGCCGGCAAGCTCGGCACCGTGCCGCCGGCGGTGGCGAACTTCGTCACCACCGCGATGGCCCAGCACGCCGACCACGCGAAGGCCTGGAACGCGGTGCTGACCGGGGCCGGCAAGCCGGCCATCACCGGTGTGCCGCTCTCCAACCAGGCCCAGGTCACGTCCGCGCTGGCCGCCGCGACCGATGTGACCACGGTGGCCAAGCTGGCCCTGCAGCTGGAGGACCAGGCCGCGCAGACCTACCTGGTGGCGACCTACAGCGTCACCAGCCCGGGTGGGATCGCCACCGCCGCCACCATCGCCCCGGTGGAGGCCATGCACGCGGCGATCCTCAACTACGTGCTCGGCCAGTACCCCGTCCCGGACGCGTTCCTGCCCACGGACAAGGCCGCCAGCCCCAGCCTGCTGACCGTCTGACCCACCCTCGAAGCGTCCACGCAGCACCCCGGCGGAGCCGGCGTCGGGACCGGCCCCCTCGGGCCGCCCGGCGCGGCCCTGCCGGGGCTGTCCCCCTGAAAGGCCACCCCGATGTTCCACACCCTCCGCCGGCCCCGGCGGGCCACTGTGGCGGCCGGCGCCGTCCTCGCGCTGCTCAGCCTGGCGGGCTGCTCCAGCAGTGGCGGGGGATCGGCGGCCGGTTCCACCGCGCCGACCAGTGCCGCGCCGACCACCGGCGCCCCCAGCGCCACGGCCTCCGCGTCAGCCTCGGAGTCAGCCTCGGAGTCCGCCTCGGCGTCCGGCACGGCGTCGAGCACGGCGGCGTTGACGGTCACCATCAAGAACTTCGCCTTCAGCCCGGCCGCCCTCACCGTCGCGCCCGGCGCCACGATCACCGTCACCAACCAGGACTCCACCGCGCACACCCTGACCGCCACGGGCGGCAAGGCCACCTTCGACACCGGCACCCTCCAGCCCGGTAAGTCGGCGACGATCACCGCCCCCACCGCCGCGGGCAGCTACCCGTACGACTGCACGATCCACCCGTTCATGTTGGGCACCCTCACGGTGCAGTAGCACCCCCAGCGCGACCAGCACCCCCAGCACCCCCAGCGCGACCTGCGCCCCGCGTACCACCCCTGTCGGCCCCCGGACGTGCCACGAGCACCCGGGGGCCGACCGCGTCCCCGCCGCCCCGAGCGCCTGCGGCCCCGAGCGCCTGCGGCCCCGAGCGCCTGCGGCCCCGAGCGCCCGCCGCCCCCCGCGTGCCCGCGCCGCCCGGACCGCCGAAGTGACGACAAGTCACCGTGACACGCGATCAGCCGCCCCGCTCGGAGGCGCCGCGCCGATTGGTCCACCCGACGGTGAACCAGTTCGCCCCCGCGGGCCGTCAGCACCCCTGCGCCGGGCCGCCACAGGGGACTTGGTCCGGACCTTTGCCGGCTTCCGGCGGCGATTCCGTTTCCGTCGTTGCGCGCTGTGCAACGGACTCGCACGAATCGATAACTGGTGTAGACCTGCATCCGAACTCCGGGCAATCTGATGGTGCGGGGCCGCCGTGCCCCGTTCACCCGGACCGCAGCCACCCGCAACGCGGTCGGGCCCCCGTCGCGGCCGACGCGAGACCGTCCGGCCGGCACCCCCGTACGTCCCCGGCGCTGCCAGCGCCGCCCGCTCGACCTGCCATGCCCCGACGACCTCCCACTGCGGAGGCGCCGGCTCCCCCCATCCCTATGACGGACCTCGCCCCAGGCAGTCCATGCGTCCAAGGCGGTAACCACGTTGAAGAAGAACGTTCTCCACCTCTCGGCCCTGTGCACCGTCGGTGTCCTGGCCCTCGCCGCGTGCGGCAGCAGCGGCGGCAGCTCCGGTGGTTCCGCCAGTGGTCCGGTGACCATCAAGCTGGTGGCCGCGGACTACGGCGACAAGGCGTCCAACAGCTCCTCGCTGTACTGGAACGACGTGGCCAAGAGCTTCGAGGCGAGCAACCCGAACATCAAGGTCGACGTCCAGGTGATCAACTGGAACGACATCGACGCGCAGGTCAAGACGATGATCCAGAGCGGCAACTACCCGGACGTCCTGCAGACCGGCGGCTACGCGGACAAGGTCGCCGACAACCTGCTCTACCCGGCCTCCTCGGTGCTCTCGCCGAGCACCCAGTCCAACATCATCCCCTCCTTCGCCAAGGCCGGCGAGGTGAGCGGCACCCAGTACGGCATCCCGTTCGTCTCCTCGGCCCGCGCGTTCTTCTACAACAAGACGATCTTCGCCCAGGCCGGCATCGCCGCCCCGCCGCAGACCTGGGCCGACGTCGCCGCCGACGCCGCCCAGATCAAGGCCAAGGTCCCCGGCGTGACCCCGTACGCGCTGCCGCTGGGCCCGGAGGAGGCGCAGGCGGAGAGCATGATCTGGGAGCTCGGCAACGGTGGCGGCCCCACCGACGCCTCCGGCAAGTACGCGCTCAACAGCCAGGCGAACATCGACACCTTCTCCTGGCTCAAGACCAACCTGGTCGACCCGGGCCTGACCTACGCCAACCCGGCCACCACCGACCGCAAGACCGCCTTCGCGGACTTCGCCGCGGGCAAGGCGGGCATGCTCAACGGCCACCCCTCGCTGATCCAGATGTCCACCGACGGCAAGGTCGACTACGGCGTCGCGCCGATCCCCGGCAAGACCGGCCCGCTCAAGTCCACCCTGGGCGTGGCCGACTGGATGATGGCCTTCAAGAAGAACGGCCACCAGGACCAGATCAAGAAGTTCCTCGACTTCGCGTACTCCAAGGAGAACACGCTGAAGTTCGACGAGACCTACAACCTGATGCCGGTCACCCAGGACACCCTGACCGACATGACCAACAGCGGCAAGCACGCCGACCTCGCGCCGTTCTTCGCCCTGCTGCCCAACGCCGAGTTCTACCCGCTGGGCAACACCACCTGGGACACCGTCTCGGCGGCCATCAAGAAGAGCGGCGGCACCGCGGTGACCGGTGACCCGGCCAAGGTCCTGGGCGACCTGCAGAAGCAGGCGCAGGACGCCGCCTCCAACAACTGATCCACCGTCAACCGCGGTATGGGGGGCGGCTGCTGCCGCCGCCCCCCGTACCGTCCGCAGACCGCGCGGCCGCCGGCGCCGCCGCGCGCGCAGAAAGGCCATACCCGTGTCGCTGACCCAGCTCACCCGACGGGCCCGAGGCGCCCGTCAGGGCCAACCGCCGACCGTGCGCACCGGCCGCGGGCTCGCCCGGCTCGGCCCGCTCCCGTGGATCGCCCCCGCCGTCGTGCTGATCCTGTTCGTGGTCCTGTGGCCCGTCTACGAGATGGTCCACACCTCGTTCCTGCGGATCAGCGCCAGCGGTTTCGTGCGCGGCACAGCCGGGTTCGCCAAGTACACCAAGCTCTTCCAGGAGCCGGACTTCGCCTCGGTGATGGTCTGGACGGTGATCTGGACCATCGCGGTCGTGGTCCTGACGATGCTGATATCGCTGGCTCTGGCACAGCTGTTCAACCAGAACTTCCCCGGCCGGCGGCTGACCCGCTGGGCGCTCATCGCGCCCTGGGCCGCCTCGGTCCTGATGACCTCCATCGGCTTCCGGTGGATGCTGGACCGCACCGCCGGCGTGCTGAACACCGTGATGGTCGACCTCCACCTGATCAACGGCCCCAAGGACTGGCTGGGCGACCCGGGCACGGCCAAGCCGTGGATGGTGGCGATCGCCGTCTTCGTCTCGCTGCCCTTCACCACCTACACGATCCTGGCCGGCCTGCAGACCGTCCCCGGCGAGGTCTACGAGGCCGCGAAGGTCGACGGCACCAGCACCTGGCAGACCTACCGGCTGATCACCCTGCCGCTGCTGCGCCCCTCGCTGCTGGTCGCGCTGGTGATCAACCTGATCAACGTCTTCAACTCCTTCCCGGTCATCTGGGGCACCACCAAGGGCGGCCCCGACAGCGCCACCGCCACCACGACGGTCTACGCCTACCAGTTGATGGACACCGACATCGGCGAGTCCGCCGCGATGTCGGTCGTCAACTTCGCCCTGATCGTGGTCATGGTCCTGGCCTTCCTCAAGGTCAGCCGCTGGAACGAGGAAAGCTGATGACTGACCAGGCACTCACCACCCCCGCACGCCGCCGCACCCTCCGCCCGCGGACCCTGGTCATCACCGCGGTGGCCTGGCTGCTGGCCGCCCTCTTCGTGCTGCCCTACCTGGAGATGGTGATCACGGCGCTGCGCCCGGCCGACGAGCTGCGCGACGCCACCTTCCTCCCCAAGCACTTCGCCTGGAACAACCTGGTCGACGTGTGGCGCCAGTCCACCCTGGGCACCAACCTGCGGGTGACCCTGGAGGTCGCCGGCGGCTCCACCCTGCTGGTGCTGGCGGTCGCGCTGCCGGCCGCCTACTACACCGCGCGGATGACCTTCCGGGGCCGCAAGCTCTTCATGCTGCTCGTGCTGGTCACCCAGATGTTCCAGCCGACCTCGCTGCTGGTCGGCCTCTACCGCGAGTTCTTCCAGCTCGACATGCTCAACTCGGTCTGGACGCTGATCATCTGCAACGCCGCCTTCAACCTGGCGTTCGCGATCTGGATCCTCACCGCCTACATCTCCTCGATCCCGGCGGAGCTGGAGGAGGCCGCCCTGATCGACGGCCTGAGCCGGTTCGGCGCGCTGCGCCGGGTCACCGTGCCGCTCGCGATGCCGGGCATCGTCACCGCGCTGATCTTCACCTTCATCTCCGCCTGGAACGAGTTCGTGATGGGCCTGCGGCTCACCACCGTGCCGTCCAGCCAGCCGCTGACCGTCGGTATCAACAACTTCATCGGCAACTACACGGTGCAGTGGAACTACCTGTTCGCGGGCTCCGTGGTGGCGATCCTGCCGGTGATCTTCCTCTTCGCCTTCATCGAGCGGCAGGTCGTCTCCGGCCTGACGGCGGGCTCCGTCAAGTAGCTCCGTTCTGGCCGTCGCGACCCGGTCGCGGAGAGTGACCGGGTCCCGTCTGCTCCCCGCCCGCCTGCTCCCCGCCCGGCCCCGCCCGCCCGCTCCCGCTCGGCCCTGCCGCGTCCGCGCTGTCCGCCGGGCCGGTGCGAGAGACGATGGAGGCCGGCGCGCGGAACGGGCGCGGACGACCGGCGGACCGGAGGGCGCGGGCAGCGCCCTCCGGTGCCCGCGGAAGGAGGGCCTGGGATGAGCGTGTCCGACGCGGCCGGTGCCCACGAGCCCGCCGAGCCCCCGGGAGCCCCTGGTGCCGCCGCTGGTGAGCGGCTCGGACGGGCCCGGGGCGGCCCGTCCGAGCCCGGCGGTCTGCTGGACGTGCTGGGCGTGGCGGCGGCCGTGCTGGACGCGCAGGGGCGGATCGTGCTCTGGAGCCCGCAGGCGCAGCAGCTCTTCGGCTGGAGCGCCGAGGAAGCGCTCGGCCGCTTCGCCGCCCCGCTGCTGGTCGCCGAGGAGCACGTCGACCTGATCCTGGCGGTCTTCGCCCGGGTGATGACCGAGGGCGGCACCTGGGCCGGCGTCTTCCCGGTCCGGCACAAGGACGGCAGCACCCGCCCGGTGGAGTTCCGCAACATGCGGCTGCAGGACCGGCACGGCGACTGGTTCGCCCTCGGCCTGGCCACCGACGAGGCCGTGCTGCGCGGGGTGGAGCGCGACCTGGCGCTCTCGGTGCGGCTGGTGGCCCAGTCCCCGATCGGGCTCGCGGTGCTGGACAGCGACCTGCGGTACGTGCTGGTCAACCCGGCGCTCGAACGCATCGACGCGCTGCCGGCCGACCAGCACCTGGGACGCACCGTCCGCGAGGCGCTGCCGTTCCTGGACGTCGAGGCCGTCGAGAGTGCGATGCGCCAGGTCCTGGCCAGCGGCACGGCACTGGTCGACCAGTTCACCGTGGGCCGCACCCGCGCCGCCCCCGAGGCCGAGCACGCCTGGCGGGCCTCGTACTTCCGCCTGGAGGATCCGGCGGGGCGGGTGATCGGCCTGGCGACCTCGGTGGTGGACGTCACCGACCAGCACCGGGCGGCCACCGAGGCGACGGCGGCCCGGCGCCGGCTGGCCCTGATCGCCCGCGCTTCGGTGCGGATCGGCACCACCCTCGACCTGGACCGGACGGCCCGGGAGCTGGCCGACTTCGTGGTGGCCGACCGCCCCGGCCTGGCCGACATCGCGGCGGTGGACGTGCTCGACTCGGTCCTCACCCGGCGCCAGGCCGCCGGCGCGCCCGCCGGCACGCCCGCCGAGGCGGCGCCCAGGACCTTCCGGGCGCTCGCGGTGGCGGCCTCCCACCCCGACGAGGAGGCGGTGCGGGCCGCCGACCCCACCGGCGAGATCGCCAGCTACGGCGCGGACCGGCTGGTCACCCGGTGCGTGACCGGCGGCCGCCCGGTCCTGGTGCCCCGGGTCCGGGCCGCCGACCTGCCGCACATCGCCCGCTCGCCGCAGGCCGCCGCCGTGCTCGCCCGGGCCGGCCTGCACTCCTACCTGGCCGTGCCGCTGATCGCCCGCGGCGAGGTGCTCGGCGCCCTGGACCTCAAGCGCACCCGCAACCCGCTGCCGTTCGACGAGGACGACGTGCTCCTGGCCGGCGAACTGGCCGCCCGCGCCGCCGTGGCCATCGACAACGCCCGCTGGTACCAGAGCCAGCGGCACGCCGCGCTGACCCTGCAGCGCCACCTGCTGCCGCACCAGCCGCCGCAGCCCGTGGGCCTCACGGTCGCCTACCGCTACCAGCCCGCGGCGGCGGCGGGCGAGGTCGGCGGCGACTGGTTCGACGTCATCCCGGCCTCCGGGGAGCGGACGGCGCTGGTCGTCGGCGACGTGATGGGCAGCGGCATCAACGCCGCCGCCACCATGGGCCAACTGCGCACCGCCACCCGCACCCTGGCCGGGCTCGACCTCGACCCCGCCGAGGTGCTGCACCACCTGGACCGGATCACCCAGGGCCTGGAGGAGACCATCGCCACCTGCGTGTACGCCGTCCTCGACCCGCACCGCGGCCGGCTGCGGATCGCGACGGCCGGGCACCTGCCACCGGTCCTGGTCGGCACCGGGCGCGCCCCGCTGCTGCTGGAGCTGCCCACCGGCGCGCCGCTGGGGGTCGGCGGCGTGCCGTTCGAGGCGACCACCCTGGGCCTGGCGCCCGAGGACCGGCTGGTGCTCTACACCGACGGTCTGGTGGAGACCCGCGACCAGGCCATCGACGAGCGGCTGCGGACCCTGCTGGACCTGCTCGCCGGCCCCCGGCTCGCGCTGGAGCCCACCTGCGACCGGCTGCTCACCGCGCTGCGCCACCCGGACGACCCCGACGACGTGGCGCTGCTGATCGCGCAGGTCGAGCCGGTGGGGCCGGTGGGGCCGGTGGGGCCGGTGGAGCCGCGTGAGTCGGGGGCGCCGGGGGCTCCGGGCGAGCCAGGGGAGTGAACGCGAACGACCGGGGTCCGGTCGAGGTGACTCGACCGGACCCCGGCCCCTGCTCGACGGTGGGCCCGAGCGGGTCTGACGGAGCGTCAGACGCGCTTCCGGCGGAGCGTCAGAAGCGCTGCGGCTCGTGGTGTGCCGCGGGCTCGGGCCGCCTCGGCGGCGGCGGGGCGCCGAAGAGGCGCCGGCGGCGCGGGTGGCGGGTGAACCGGTAGCCGGCCACCCCCGCCAGCGCGGCCAGGACGCCGCCGCCCATGGTCCAGAACCAGCGGGTGTTCCAGCCGGAGAACAGCTCGGAGTACCAGTGCGAGACCGCCTTGACCGGCGCGGCCGCCCGCAGGGTCCCCGCCGTCGGTGCGGTGCTCGCGCTCGGGGCGGGAGCCGTGGTCGGTGCCGCGGCCGAGCCCGGGGCGGTGGTGCTGCCCGGATTGACCGGCGGCACCAGCGGCGCCTTGAGGTCGCCGCCCTCCGGCTGGGCGTCGTCAGCGCCACCGGTGGCGCTGACGTGCACGGCCACCTGCGCGGCCAGACCGAGGTCCTGCTGCGGCACGTCGCTCACCGACAGCCGGAGGTAGTAGGTGCCCGGCAGCGGATCCCCGGACCACGGCTCGGCCCAGCCGCGGATCTGGCGCAGGGTGCAGCTCGCGGTGACCGAACCGGTGCTCTGGTCGGCGCTCGCGTTCTGCGGCCCCGCGGTGCAGGCCTGGCGGCGGCGCAGCCCGTCGAAGACCTCCAGCGACCAGGTCTGCGGTCCGTGCCGGTCGGTGGCCGCCGGGAGGGTGACGGTGACCTGCGCGGTCGCGGTCTGCCCGGCGGAGGCGGCGAAGGCCCAGTACAGGTAGTCGCCGGTGGAGGCGGTCACGGCGGCGTCCTGACCGGGCGCCAGCGTGGTCGCGGTCAGGAACGAGGTGCCCGAGGTGGTGGCCGGGGCGGTGCTGCCGGCCGGCGCCGGGGAGCCGGGGACGGAGCTCGACGGGGAGGGCGCGGCGGCTGCCGCCACCGGTGCGGCCGGTGTGGCCAACACGGTGAGCCCGAGCCCGAGCCCGAGGGCGAGCAGGCCGGCCTTGAGAGGTGCGCGCATCGTCAGTTCTCCTGCCAGACAGCGATCCGCCAGCGTGCCACCCAGCCGCTGACCAGGCCGGTCAGCAGGCCGGCCCCGGTCAGGACCAGCAGCAGGATCCAGCCGCGGCCCAGGCCCAGCGCCGGACCGGCGGGCGCGGGCGAGGCCGCCACCACGTCCACGGTCAGCTCCACCGGCAGACCGGGGTCGGTCTGCACGCCGGGCTGCGGGGCGAAGGAGTTGCTGACGATCAGGCAGACCTGCTGCACGCCGTCGGTGCCCGTGCCCGTGCCCGTGCCCGTGCCTGAGCCCGTGCCGGAGCCGGAGCCGGAGTCAGGTGAGGCGGAAGTGGAAGCGGTAGCGGTGGCGGAGCCCGTGGCCGACCAGCGCAGGCCGGTGGAGGCCACGTCGGTGCGCCCGCTGCCCGCGTCGGTGCCGCGGACCAGCTCCTGGCCGGTGCCGTCGGTGGCCTGGAGCAGCACGCCGTAGTCCGGTGCCACCGCGCGGTCGGGGGTCACGCTGACCGCGGCCCGCAACTCCTGGCCGGACTTGACCGCGACCCGGTAGACCCGGTGCTCGGAGAACTTCTCCCGGTCCGCGTAGACCCCGGGCGTCAGCTCCGGCGCGTTGGCGCAGCTGTCGGTCCCGGCCACCTGCGCGGGTGTCTGGCGGTACGTCTGGTCGGAGCGGGTGACCAACTGCTTGACCCGGTCGGTCAACTGCTGCTGGGTCCGCACGTCGGTGTAGGTGCCGCCGGTCGCGTTGGCGATGCAGAGCAACTGCTGGCGGACCTGGTCGTCGTGCGCCAGACCGAGCGTGTCGACCACCAGGTGCAGGCCCTGGGCGGCCAGTTCGCGGGCCACGTCGCACGGGTCGGGCGGGGCGCAGTCGTCCTCGCCGTCGGTGATCAGCACGATCCGGCGGGTGGCCTGGCCGGTGCCGAGGTCCTGCGCGGCGCCGCGCAGCGCCAGGCCGATCGGCGTCCAGCCGGTGGGCCGCAGGGTGGCCACGGCCGTCTTGGCCTCCACCTTGTTGGTGTTGCCGACCGGGAAGAGCACCTGGGTGTCCTTGCAGCCGTCGGTCTTGTCGCTCACCGGGTAGGTCGCGCCGAGCGTGCGGATGCCGAACTCGGCCTCCGGCGGCAGCGCGTCGATCACCTCGTCGATGGACTGCTGGGCGACTGAGATCCGGCTGCGGCCCTGGATGTCGGCGGTGCTCATGGAGCCGCTGACGTCCAGCACCAGGTCGACCTTGGGGGCCTCGGTGGTGGCGCCGCCGTCGCTGTTCGCCGTGCCGTCGCCGTTCGGGGCGGCCGGGGTGCTCGCGGTGCTCGGGGAGGCTGGGGTGCTCGGGGTGCTCGGGGAGGCGGCGCTCGGGGGAGTGGCGGCGGCGCTGGGCGTGGCGGCCTGGGCCGGCAGGCCGCACAGCAGCGAGGCCGCGGATATCGCCAGGGCAGCGAGGAAGCCCGCCGCCCTGATCGGTCGTCGTCGGTTGATCTTCACGGCGGCATCCTACGGACCGTCAGCTCGCCCCTTTGACCAGTGCCGTGCCCAGTGCCGTGCCCAGTGCCGTGCCCAGCGCCGTGCCCAGCGTTGTGCCGAAGCCGCAGGTGGGAGCGTAGCGTCCCGGCCCCCCGGCCGTGGCACCCGGGGCCCGCCAGGCAGAGCCGGGGACCGGGTGGGGCCGCGGTGTCGGCAGCCGCTGGTACGTTCGCCCGGTGACCGGACGGAGCGGGGAGCACCGATGGCAGAGGTGGCACTGCGGCTGATCGACGACGCCGACGCGGACGAGCTGTTCGACCAGATGCGCGATCCGGAGGCGGCCCGGATGGCGGCCTTCACCGCCGAGGACCCCGACGACCGCGAGGCGTTCGACCGCTGGCTGTCCAAGGTGCGGGCCGCTCCCGACGTCACCATGCGCGCGGTGACACGCGGCGGGCGGCTCGTCGGCAGCATCGCCGCCTTCGTCAGCGAGGGCGACACCGAGATCACCTACTGGATCGACCGCTCGGCCTGGGGGCAGGGGGTGGCCGGCCGGGCCCTGGCCCTGCTGCTCGACATCGTGCCGCTCCGGCCGCTGCACGCCCGCGCGGCCAGTGACAACCTCGGATCGCTCCGGGTGCTGCGCCGGGCGGGCTTCACGGTCATCGGGACCGAGATCTCCCACGCGCCCGCGCGGCACGCCGAGATCGAGGAGACGATCCTGCGGCTCCCGTGACCGCTCCCGTAACCGCTCCCGTAATTGCTTCGCCCGGCCGCCATCCGAGCCCTACCCTCCCAGCCATGACGACACACGAGAGCGCTCCCGGCGCCGAGACCTCCTTCGACAGCGCCGAGGTGCTGATCCGGCCGGAGACCGCCGACGACCGCCACGCCGTGCACCAGCTCCACGCACGCGCCTACGGCGATCCCGAGCGGGTGCCGGGCCTGGTGGCGGCCCTGCGGGCGGCCACTGCCGTGCGGGCGCCGATCGGCTTCGTCGCCACCCTGCGGGAGCGGGTCGTCGGCCACGTCATGCTGAGCGCCACGCGGTTGGACGCGCCGCGCCGGATCGTGGACGTCCTCTCCCTGTCGCCGCTGGGGGTGCTCCCCGAGTACCAGGGGCAGGGCATCGGCACCCGGCTCGTCGGGCACGCCCTCGCGGCGGCCGAGCAGGCGGGGGAGCCGCTGGTCTTCCTGGAGGGCTCGCCCCGCTACTACGGCTCGCGCGGCTTCGAGCCGGCCGGACCGCTGGGCTTCCGCTCACCGTCGCTGCGCATCCCGGAGGCCGCCTTCCAGGTCGCCCGGCTCTCCGCCCACGAGCCGTGGATGACGGGCACGTTCGTCTACTCGGAGCCGTTCTGGGCCTTCGACTGCGTCGGGCTGCGCGACCCGCAGGCCTGAGGGTCGCCCGCCGGCGTGCTCCCAACCCACGTGGTCCCGTGCCAGGGGCGTCCGTGGGTCGGGGGCCCAGCCGCTCCTCAGCCGCCGTAGCGCCGCTGCCTCGCGGCGAAGCTGCGGACGGCACGCAGGAAGTCGATCTCGCGGAACGCGGGCCAGTAGGCCTCGCAGAAGTACAGCTCCGAGTAGGCGCTCTGCCAGAGCAGGAAGTTCGACAGCCGCTGTTCGCCGCTGGTGCGGATGACCAGGTCGGGGTCGGGCTGGCCGGCGGTGTACAGGTGCGGTGCGATGTCGTCGACGGTCAGGGTGTCGGCGACGTCGGTCAGTGATTCGCCGGCTTCGGCCCGCACGTGCATCAGCTCGCGCAGGGCGTCGATGACCTCCTGCCGGCCGCCGTAGCCGACGGCCAGGGTGACGTGGGCCCCGGTGGCGCAGGTGCGGGTGGCCTCGACCGCCTCCTTGAGCGCGTGGGCCGTGCTGTCGGGCAGGGCGTCGAGCATGCCGGCGAGGTGGACCTGCCAGCGGGCGTCCGGCCTGGTGAGCCGGTCGGTGACGACCTGTTCGATCACCTCCATCAGGAAGGCGACCTCGGCGTCGCCGCGGCGCTGCAGGTTCTCGGTCGAGCAGACGAAGACGGTGATGTGCTTGATTCCCAGGGCTTCGCACCAGGAGAGCACCTCCTCGACGTGCTCGGCGCCCACCTTGTGGCCGAGGCTGGGGTTGGCCATGCCCATCTGCCGGGCCCAGCGGCGGTTGCCGTCCATGATCAGCCCGACGTGCCTGGGCAGCGGGCCTGCCGTGACCTGGCGGCGAAGGCGGCGGGTGTAGAGGGTGCGGAGGAAATCAGGCATGAGGTCCGTCCAGGTGGTGAGCCGCCGTCAGGTCGCGCAGGTCGCGCAGGGTGCCCGCGCACAGGGCCGTCAGCAGCAGCAGGCCCACGCCGACGGTGGCGGCGAGTAGATGGAAGCCGCCGCCCGCCACGGAGACGCCGAGGATGGTCGCGCCCCCGGTCGCGCTGGCGGCGGCCAGCGTCCGGACACCGAGGCGGAGCCGTCCGGCGTGCGGCGGCACGACCGCCTCCGCGCCGACGCCGGTGAAGATCCGCGGGATCTGGATCGCGCCCAGCCCCAGGGCGATCCACCAGCCGACGACCACGGCGGTCCGCAGGGTGGGCGGCGAGGCCGCCGGGTCGAGGCCGCTGTGCACGACGACCACCATGCTCGTGCCGAGCACTGTCGGGGCGGCGAGGCGCCGAACCGCCCAGCGCAGCAGCGTGATCGCGGCGCCCAGGCTGGGCCGGGGCCTGGGGGCGACCAGTGCGATCCCGAGCAGCAGCAGGGTGGTGCAGCCGTGCATGATGTCCCCGCGGACGCCGTCGGCGGGCAGTGGGCCGCCCTGCTCGGCCACCAGATGACTCAAGAACCAGGCGGCGAGCGCGACCGTGATGCCCATGGTCGCCACCCGCCGCTGCCGCTGGGCCGGCGAGTCGGCGGGCCAGACCGCCGGGTGCAGCCACATGTCGGCGATGCCCGCGATCAGGTTGGGCCACGACTTCCAGCCCGCGCCCTGGGCCTCCTCCTCCACCATGGCGCCCCAGCGCTCGCGGAAGGCATCCGGATAGAGCCTGACCAGGCTCCTGGCGACGACGCTCACGCCGGGTTCACCCCCAGGCTGCGCAGCCCCGCGTTCGCCACCCGCGCCATCGTTCGCAGTTCACGTTCGAGCACCTCGCGGCCCACCGGCGTCAGCCGCACCGGCCGCTGGCGTCCCTGTCCGTCGAGCGGCTCGATCAACTGCTTCGACTCCAGCCTGGCCAGTGCCCCGTACAGGCTGCCGGGCCCCAGCCGCTCCCCGGTCAGCTCCTCGATCGCCGCGTTGATGGCGTAGCCGTGCAGCGGTCCGTCGGCCAGTGCGCAGAGCACCAGCGTCTGGGCATCGTTGGCTTGCATGCCGCTCCTCTCGTTCTGAAGCCGCACCCTACTACGCGTCATGAAGTACGCGCCACGAAGTACGTGGCGTGTACCATCGCCTGTCGTGCGAGAGAATGTGACGCACCCTCATGTCGACGCACCGCCGGTCGGGCGCACCGCCGATCGGGCGCGCGGCGCGGCCGGCCGCAGCCGCGGTGCTGCGGACCTCTCGGGCCGGCCCGGCCCGCCGCTCCTGGCCGTCGGGATCGGACAGCTCCTGGCCGAGGTCCCGGTCAGGCCTTCCGCTTGCGCCGGCGGAACACGTCGAGGAGCGAGGCGACCTTCCCGGCGCGGTCGAAGAGCGCCAGCGCGGGTTCGCGCTCGCCTTCGAGGTTGGCGAGCATCTCCAGGCCCAGGTAGAGGGCCACGATCGCGTGGGCGAGCTCCTCGGGCGGCAGCAGCCGCGCCGCCGGGGAGCCCGCCAGCGCGTCGCGGACGCTGTCGGCGGCGAAGGCGCGCCAGGGGCGGATCCGGGCGGCCACTTCAGGCCGCAGCTCGGGGGTGAACTGGGCGGCGGCGATCATCTCGACCAGCACGGTGACATGGCCTTGGTCCAGGTCCTCCTCGAAGACCGCCCGCGCCGCCCGCACCAGGTCGCCCAGGCTCCCCGACTCCTCGACCATCGCCCGGTAGCGCTCGTCGCGGGCCGCGCTGACCTGGTCCAGCGCGGCCAGCTGCAGCTTGGCCACCGAGCCGAAGTGGTAGAAGATCAGCGCTTGGTTGCAGCCCGCCCGCGCGGCGATCTCCCGCGCGCTGGCCCCGGCGAAGCCGTTCTCCCGCAGGGCCTCGACCGCGCCCCGCACCAGCGCCGCGCGGGTCTGGACCGAACTCCGGTTGCCCGATGCCCCGAGGGAGCGCTTGCCTCCGGCGCCGGCCATACCGTCTCCACCCTGTTGAGCCATCGGATTGAGCAACCGCTCGAACAGTAGGGACCGCTGGGCCCACTGGCAAGCGAGCGCGGGGCGAGGCGGGTGGACCGGGGCGCGGGCGGCCGAGTGCTGGGGTTCCGTCAGCGTGGTGCATGGGTTCCGTCAAATGACGCTCGGTCGGCTACGCGCCGCGGCCCGGGCGGCGTAGCGTTCGGCTGCGGTCGGGCATCGCAGTTCATGTGTGCGTCAACTTGTCCTGGATTCATCGTAGTTGACAGGAGATCGCTGTGCAGGGCACGCGTCTGTGCGTACCACCGTCCATGCCTTCCGCGGCTGCGGCGGCCGCCGAGGCCGCGGCACTGGTGCGCCAACTCGCCGCCGAGGGTGAGCTGTCGGCCGAGGCGGCGGAGCGGCGGGTCAAGGAGATCGCGGCGGAGCTGGCCGTTCGGGGCACCTATCGCCAGCACACCCGGGAGCTGCTCCTGGGCACCCGGATCGCCTGGCGGAACAACCCCCAGTGCATCGGCAAGTTCTACTGGAAGGGGCTGGAGATCCGTGACTGCCGCGAGGTCGGGGGCGTCGGCGGCGACGAGCGGGCCCTGTTCGAGGCCCTGGTGGAGCATCTGCGGCTGGCCTGGAACGGCGGCAAGGTCCGGTTGCTGCTGAGCGTCTTCGCACCGAGCCGGCCCGACCGGCCAGGGCCCCGGGTCTGGAACGGCCAGCTGATCCGCTACGCCGGCTACCGCCGTGGCGACGGCTCCGTGCTGGGTGACCCCGGGACGGTGGCGCTCACCGAGGCGGTGCGGCGGCTGGGTTGGCGCGGCCGGGGCACCGAGTACGACGTGCTGCCGCTGGTCGTCCAGTGGCCCGGGCGTGGGCCCAGGTGGTTCGACCTGCCGCCGGACGCCGTCCCCGAGGTGCCGATCAGCCACCCCGAGCACCCCTGGTTCGAGGGATTGGGCCTGCGCTGGCACGCCTTTCCCACGATCTCCGACCAGGTGCTGGAACTGGGTGGCCTGCGCTACCCCCTGGCGCCGTTCAGCGCCTGGTACACCTGTACGGAGATCGGCGCCCGCAACCTCTCCGACACCAACCGCTACGACAAACTACCCGCCGTCGCCCGGGGGATGGGCCTGGACACCAGCCGGGACCGCACCCTGTGGCGCGATCGCGCGCTGCTGGAGCTCACCGCGGCGGTGCTGCACTCCTACGACCGGGCCGGGGTCTCCATCATCGACCACCACTTCGCCACCAAGCAGTTCGTCCGGCACGAGGAGCGCGAGCGCAAGAGCGGTCGCGGCTGCCCGGCCGACTGGTCCGCCATCGTGCCGGCCACCAGCGGCTCGACCACGCCGGTCTGGCAGCGCCGCTACGAGCCGACCAGGGCGCTGCCCAACTTCTCGCCGCATTCGGCGCCGTGGCCGCCCGACGGTGCGTGGCCGCCCGATGGTGCGTGATGGTCCGACGGTTCGTGGTGGTCCGACCGTTCGTGGTGGTCCGACGGTTCGCGGTGGTCCCGGCCGTTCAGTTCGTGGCCGGCCGGGCCGCCAACTGCCCCGCCTGGCCCTCGATTCGCACCAGCTCCCAGTCACGCGGGCGGGCCAGGCCCCGCGGGTCCGTGTCGCGGATCCGCAGCCGGTCCCCGGCGCCGCTCAGCTCGGGCCGCAGCTGGGCCCCGATCCGTTGCGGCAGTGTGGAGCTGACGATCTCCCACCGGTCCGCGCGCACCCTGCCGATCGACACCTCGCAGTCCAGCAGCGCCACCGCCGCCGCGTGGTCGGCGCAGCCGCGGACCTGCTCCACGAGCGGGACCCGGGGCGCGGGCAGCGGCACGGACCGGTCCCGCGCGTAGCAGAACCAGGAGCCGGCCCGGACCAGCACGCCCGCGCACCCGGCTGCCGGATCGGTGAGCAGGGCCGCCGCAGAGCTCCGCGGCGAGCGCTCGACGGGTTCCCAGTGCTCCAGGTAGGGCTCGTGCAGGCCCTTCTCGACCAGGACGCCGCCCTCCCGGCGCAGGGTGCCCGCGTCGGGCAGCGGGGCGGACGGGTGCAGGTCGATCCGGCGGACCCAGCTGAACGTGTCGCCCCGCTGCTCCAGGGTGCCGGCGAACGCCTTCTGCCCGCACAACGCGAGTAGCCGAGGCCGGTCCAGGTCCGCCAGACAGGCCCGCCCGACCAGCGCGTCGAGCCCCTGAGGCCGGCGCAGGTCCCCGAAGAGCGCCGGTCCCTGCACCCAGGTGACGGCGGTGACGCGATCCGTCGAACCGTCCGCCTCCCGGACGAGGGTGCGCCGCCAGACGCCGGGCAGCTCCGCGAGCACGGGGTGGGACGGCGACATCGCTACTCCTCGGCGCGGGTCCTGACGGAGGACGGGACGCGAGCACCCCGACCGGTCGGAGGGCCGGCCGGGAGGTGACCCGGGAGAGGACACTGTGCCACAACGGCCCGCGTCACCTCCTGGCCGCCAGGAACTGGGTGACCAGCGCGCCGTTGCCGTTCATGGTCTCCGTCGAGACCTCGCGGGTGGCCACGAGGTCGAACCCGGTGAGCAACTCGCGCAGCCACTCCGGTGCGTGGTGGCGGCAGACCGCGCCGTCCCCGGTCTCGAAGACGCCGTAGGTGCCGTACTCCGGGGCGAACCGCTGGTAGCGGGCGTGGTTCCGGTCGTCGGGCTGCAGGCACATGTCGCCGAGGTAGAGCAGCCCGCCGGGGCGCAGCACCCGGCGCAGCTCGGCGATCAGTTCCCGCTGCCCTTCGTCGGTGGGGATGCAGGTCAGAAGGTTGGTCGTGCCGGAGATCATGCCAGCCCGCTGCCAGGTGGTCGGGGCGCGGTCGTCAGGTGCGGTCGGCGTTCGAGGCCGCCGGGCAGTGGTGCGCGTCGGCGTCGGCGCCGCGGTTGTGTCGCGTCACTCCTCCCAGACCGGTACGGAAGGCAGGCCCAGCTCGGCCCGGGCCCGGTCCGTCGCGCTCAGGCCCGGGGCGCGCCGGGGGTGGAGACCTGGTGGGTCATGCGTGCCTCCCGTCCGGTGGTCGGCGTGATCTGACATCTAGTCAATTAGATTCCAGGATGACCAGCTTGACGACGGAGCGCGATCCGGTCAACCACGTTAGATGGACCGTCCCGCGACGCGATCCGCACCGCTGGTGCAGTAGATTGAGCGGACCCGAACATCCCGTGGCTGGAGGAATGAGGCAGGTAGATGGGTGAGATCACCCCCGCTGGTCGCGGGTCGATAGCCGACCGCCTGGACCGGCTCATCTCGACCAGCCACCCCCCAGGACGCGGCGCCTACGGGTACGACGAGATCGCCAAGCTGAGCCGTGAGTTCGCGGCGGTCCACGGCGGCCCCACGATCAGCCATCAGAGCGTGCTCAACATCCGCTCCGGCAAGGTGGTCAACCCCAGCGTCAACAGCCTCCAGGCGCTGGCCAACGTCTTCCAGGTCGACATCACCTACTTCCTGGCGCCGGAATCCGCCGGGATCTCAGCCGGGGCCTCCGCAGGGACCCCCGCCGGGATCTCAGCCGGAACTCCCGCCGCGTTACCCGCCGCACCGCCGCCACCTGCGGTCTCGGCCGGCGTTCTCGCGGCCCGCCTGAACGAGCTCTTCGAGGCCGCCCGCCCGAAGGGGCGCCCCCCGCTGGGCAACGAGGAGGTGGCCGAGGCCGTCACGGCCGCCGGCGCCCGGATCAGCGCGGCGGAGATCGCCGCGCTGCGCGCGGGGCGGCCCACCGCCGAGGCCGACGCGGCGCTGCGGACGGGGGAGTGGGACAACCCGGCCCGCCGGCAACTCCAGTGCCTCGCGGACTACTTCCGGGTGCCGGGCGCCTACTTCTTCGACGACGCCGTCGCGGCCCGGGTGGCCGACGACCTGGCTCTGCTCAACGCGCTCAAGCAGGTCGGCGCCCGCGAGGTCGCGCTGCGCGCGGTGGCGGCGCTCGACGACGAGGCGCTCAGCGCGCTGGTACCGATGATCGAGCACCTGGGCCGGGGGAGCAAGCGGCACCGGATGTGAGTGGCCCGAGTGGCCTGGGAACGGGGGTCTTTCATGGAATTCGTCGGTTGGCAGTGGCCTGTCGCCGAACTGAGAGGCGCGGAGATGGACGACAGAGAGCTTCGACGGTACTGCGCCGAGAAGGTCGGCCAGGTCGGCGTCCCGACCCCGTTCAGCGTGAACGCCCTGTGCGACCGGCTGGAGGAGGACCGCGGACGGCAGATCTCACTGGTCCCGATGGCGCTGCCGGTCCGCCAGGGCAGCCCGTGCGGTCTGTGGGTGGCCACCGATGACACCGATTACATCCTCTTCCAGCAGGGCACCAGCCGCGCTCACCAGGAGCACATCGTGCTGCACGAGATCGGCCACCTGCTGCTCGGGCACAACGCCTCGCCCACCCACCAGGACGAGGTCGCCCGGCTGCTGATGCCCACCCTGGACCCGGCCTTCGTGCGCAGCGTGCTGGGCCGCACCGCCTACAACAGCGAGGAGGAGCGGGCCGCCGAGCTGGTCGCCTCGCTGCTGCCGCTGGAGGCGGGCCGCGCCCGGGCCCGCGGACCGCGCCCCGACGTCCCGCCCGGGGTCGCCAACCTCGTCCACCACCTGGAGCGTTCGCTGCAGCGCAACGCTCGGAGGATCTGACGCGTGCTGCTCTTCACCGTGGTCTACGGCATCCTCTCCGTTATCACCTGGAGTGCCTTCGTCTACAAGGTCAGGGACCTGCTCCGGGACCGGCACAACCGCGAGCTCCAACTGCTCTGCCTGGCCATCGCGAACTTCGCGGCGCCCTTCGTGCTCGCCTCGCCGGCGGTGTACGTGGGCATCGACCGGATCCTGGGCGTGCCCAACATCGCCACGCTGATCATCTACACCTGCGTGGCCGTCTGCCTCACCTCCTTCGTGGCCCTGCTGGTCAGCTGGTCCTCCGCCGCCCAGCACCAGGTCCGGCTGCGGCACCGGCTGCTGGTGGGCTACTCGGTGACCACGCTGGTCGTGATGGCCGTCTTCTTCTTCCTGGGCAACGTCAGCGGTGAGGAGCACCCGCTCGACTTCGACGTCCACTTCGAGCACGTCCGCTACATCTCGGTCTTCCTGCTCTCCTACCAGCTGCTCTTCACCGTCAGCATGGCCGGGCTGATCACCCTGTGCTGGCGCTACGCGCGGGCCGTCGACGGACCCTGGCTGCGCCGCGGCCTGCGGTTCGTCACGGTGGGGGCGGTGTTCGGCGAGGGCTACGCCGTGCCCAAGGTCGTCAACATGCTCTGGGACCTGTTCGGCCCCTCGCCGCTGCACTACGTCTCCAGCGTGGTGGCGCCCATGTCGGCCAGCGTCTCCGCGGCGCTCTTCGCGGTCGGGTTCACCATGCCGGCCTGGGGCGCGGGCGTCAGCCGGGGCCGGGAGTTCGCCGCGACCTACCGCGCGTACCGCAGGCTCTACCCCCTGTGGCACGCCATCGCCGAGCAGTTCCCGGAGATCGTGCTCTTCCCGCCCACCCCGCGCACCGCCCGGCGCGGAGCCGGCGAGCTGCGCCGACTGGTCGGGCGCCAGGTGATCGAGATCCGCGACGGCCGACTGGCCCTGCGCCCGCACGACGACCCCGAACTCGGCCACACGGCGCGCGACATGGAGCTGCTGGTGAGCCGCCAGACGGTGGAGATCCGGGACGGCCAGCTCGCGCTGCGCCCGCACTACGAGCCGGCCCTGGCGAGCGCCGCGCGCGAGCTGGCCCGGTCGAAGGGCCTGACCGGCGACCGGGCGGAGGCGGTCGTCGAGGCGGCCCGGATCGCCGGCGCGCTGCGGGCCAGGGCCGCCGGCGAGGCGCCGCCCGAGAGCCCGGGCCCCGCCCCGCACGATCCGGCGGACGGCGACCCGCAGGCGGAGGTCGTCTGGCTGATCCAGGTCGCCGACGCCTACCGCGGCTCCCCGCTCGTGCGGGCCGCGCTCGCCGCCGACCGCCCCCGCGCCGACCAGGTGGACGCGTGAGCGGCGCACCCCGGCAGCGGGCCGACGCCGGCACCCTCTTCGACGCCGCGCTGCTGGCCGACCCGCACGGCGGCTACGCCCGGCTGCGGGCGGCCGCCCCCGTGCACAGGACCACCACCCCCGACGGGGCGCCGGTCTGGCTGGTCACCCGCTACCAGGACGTGCGCGCGGCGCTCGCCGACCCCCGGCTCTCGCTCGACAAGCGCACCGCCGGCAGCAGCGGTGAGCACGGCGCCTCGATGCCGCCCGAGCTGGACGCCCATCTGCTCAACCTGGACCCCCCGGACCACACCCGGCTGCGGCGCCTGGTCGCCACGGCGTTCACCCCGCGCACCGTCGAGGGCCTGCGCCCGACGATCCAAGCGTGCGTGGCCGCACTGCTCGACCGGCTCGCCGCTCCCGGCGCGGACCTGATGGCCCAACTGGCCGTGCCGCTGGCGCTGACCGTCATCTGCGACCTGCTCGGCATCCCGGACGCCGGGCGCCCGGACTTCCGCCGCTGGACCGACACGCTGCGCTCACCGGCCCCGGACGCCGCCAAGGCCTCGCGGGCGGCGATGGGTGAGATGCACGGCTACCTGACCGCGCTGATCGCCGAGAAGCGCGAGCACCCGGCCGACGACCTGCTGACCCGCCTGATCGCCGCGCGCGACGAGCGCGAGAGGCTGAGCGAGCCGGAACTCGTCGCGCTGGCCTTCCTGATCCTCTTCGCCGGCTACGACAACTCCGCCAACCTGATCGGCAACGCGCTGCTGGCGCTGCTCACCACCCCGGGGGCGGTGGCGGACCTGCGCGGCGGCGCGCTGGAGCCGGAGGCGCTGCTGGAGGAGACGCTGCGCTGGAACTCGCCCTCCATGCTCGCCTCGCGCCGCTTCGCCCGCGAGGACCTTCAGATCGCGGGCGTCACCATCCCGGCCGGCGAGCGGGTCTGGCTCTCCCTGGTCTCCGCCAACCGCGACGAGGCCAGGTTCGCCGCCCCCGCCGAGTTCCGCCTCGACCGTGAGGGCGGCCACCTGGGCTTCGGCCACGGCCTCCACTACTGCCTCGGCGCCGCCCTGGCCAAGCTGGAGGCGCAGACCTCCCTCACCGCCCTGGTGCACCGCTTCCCCGGCCTTGTGCTGGCAGGGCCGGCGGCTGACCCGGCCGCCGGGCTCGCCTGGCACGGCTCGTTCCGCAACCGGGGGCTGCGGGAGCTGCCCGTGGTGTGGTGAGGGACGGGGGCGGTGCAGGGGCTCAGTAGTGGTCGAGCACCCGGGAGAGGAAGCGCCGGGTGGCCGGATGCCGCGGCTCGGTGAACACCTGCTCGGCGGTGCCCTGTTCGCGGATCACCCCGTCCTCCAGGAAGCAGACCTGGTCCGCGACCTGCCGGGCGAAGCCCATCTCGTGCGTGGCCATCAGGATGGTCAGCCCGCGCTGCTTGAGGTCCGCGACCACGTCGAGCACCTCGCCCACCAGCTCGGGGTCCAGGGCCGAGGTGATCTCGTCGAAGAGCAGCAGCTCCGGTTCGGTGGCCAGCGCGCGGGCGATCGCGGCGCGCTGCTGCTGCCCGCCGGAAAGCCGGTCGGGGTGCTCCAGCGCCTTGTCCGCCAGGCCCAGCCGGGCCAGCAGCTCGCGTGCGTGCTGCTCGGCCTGACGGCGCGGCACCCCGTGCACCTGGCGCGGCGCGAGGGTGATGTTGTCCAGCACGCTCAGGTGCGGGAAGAGGTTGTAGGCCTGGAAGACGATGCCGATCCGGCGGCGGGCGAGGTTGGCGTCCAGCCGGGGATCGGTCAGC